>JBBRVI010000432.1:0-2618 GCA_038247025.1 Acetobacterales bacterium | reverse complement strand
CCGCCACGACGCTGAGGCCGGACTGCGCATCCTGGCCAAGGCCGAGCGCATCATCGGCGCGGCCCGGGTGCCGGCCCGCATCAGCCAGGACCCCGCCTGGTGGCAGTGCCGCTTCTGCGACCACCATGCCGTCTGTCATGCCGGCGCGGCACCGGAGCGGCATTGCCGGTCCTGCCTGCATGCTTCGCCCGTGCATGGCGGCGACTGGCACTGCGCCCGCCACAACGCTCCGCTCGGCCGGCGTGAGCAGGAGGCCGGCTGCGCAGCGCACCTGTATCTCCCAGACTTCGTGGCGGGGGAGCAGATCGACGCCGGGGAGGATTGGGTCAGCTACCGGCTGCCAGACGGCACCGAATGGCGGGATGGTGTGCCAGCCGCGGCGCCGCCCGACATCGTCTCGCACCGGCCGTGCCGGATTTGCCGAAACATGATCTATCGGGTCGGGCCCGGCAAGGGGCCGCATATCGCTGAGCTGATCTGCACCGGCTGCGAGGTGGGCGGGCGCTGGCTCAGCAAGGTGGACGCCGCCGCCATGGGAGTGGCGGCATGAGCCCCGTTATTCAGCCCATCGAAAAGAAGGCCACCTGCGGCACCTGCGTCTATTGGCAGTTGGCCAACAGCAGGTCCGATGAGGGCTATCAGGACGAGGGCCTGTGCCGCCGGCGCGCCCCCGCCGCCATCCCCTCTGCCAGCATCACCTATGACGGCCAGGACGCTGGAGGGCAGCAGGGTTTGCTCACAGCCTGGCCGCGCACCTTCGGGGAGAGCGATTGGTGCGGTGAGTGGCGGGTCCACGGCGAGTACGCGGGGCGAAACCGACCCCAGGCGGAGGCATCCGCATGACGCTCTCCCTCCGCCCCTATCAGCGCGCCGCCATCGAGGCGCTCTACGACTATTTCTCGGCCAGCAGCGGCAATCCGCTGGTCGTGATGCCAACCGGCACGGGTAAGAGCCTGTGCATCGCCGGCTTCACGCGCGAGGCAATCGCCGCCTATGGCGACACCCGCGTGCTGATCCTCACCCACGTGAAGGAGCTGATCCAGCAGAACTTCATGGCGATGCTCCGCGCCTGGCCGGAAGCGCCGGCCGGCATCTACTCGGCCGGCCTGTCGCGCCGAGACATCCATGCGCAGATCCTCTTCGCGGGGATCCAGTCCATCCACCGCCACGCGCGGCAGGTGCAGCGCTGCGATCTGGTTCTGATCGACGAAGCGCATCTGCTCGGCCGCGGCGACAGCGGCATGTACCGCTCCTTCCTGGCGCAGCTGAACGAGATCAATGCCGGCCTGCTGAAGGTGGTGGGCTTCACTGCCACGCCCTATCGGCTCGACAGCGGCATGCTGCACGAGGGCAAGGATCGGCTGTTCACCGACGTCGCCTTCCAGGTGCCGGTGCTGGAGATGATCCAGCAGGGATATCTCTGCCCGGTCGTGCCGAAGCAGACCTCGACGCAGCTCGACGTTGGCGGCGTCGGCACCCGCGGCGGGGAGTTCATCGCCAAGGACCTCGAGGCGGCGGTGGATCGTGATGAGGTCACGCGCGCCGCCGTGGCGGAGATCGTGCAGCACGGCGAGGGCCGCGGCTCCTGGCTGGTGTTCTGCTCCGGCGTCGCCCACGCCCGCCACGTCCGAGACGCCATCCGCGAGCATGGCATCTCCGCGGAAACCGTGACCGGCGACACGCCGGGCCCCGAGCGGGACGGCATCCTGGCCGCCTTCAAGGCGGGGCGGCTGCGCTGCGTCACCAATGCGAACGTGCTCACCACCGGCTTCGACGCTCCGGGCACCGACCTGATCGCGCTGCTGCGCCCGACCAAGAGCGTCGGCCTCTACGTCCAGATGGTCGGGCGCGGTACGCGGCTGGCCGAGGGCAAGGATGACTGCCTGGTGCTGGATTTCGCCGGCAATACGGCGCGGCACGGCCCGATCGACACGGTGGATGGAAGGAAGAAAGAACCTGCCGGCGACGGTGATGCGCCGATCAAGGTCTGCCCCGAATGCCAAACCATCAACCACGCCAGCGTGCGGCGCTGCATCGAGTGCGACCATGAGTTTCCGCCGCCGGTCGTGAAGGTCGCGCCGCAGGCAGCGTCGAACGCCCTGCTGTCGACCCAGATCCAGGCCGCCTGGTGCGACGTGACCGGCGTCACCTATGCGCGGCACGAAAAGCCCGGCAAGCCCGCGTCTCTGCGCGTTACCTATGAATGCGGCCTGGCGCGGCACAGCGAGTGGGTCTGCTTCGAACACACTGGCTTTCCGCGCGACAAGGCAGTGGGCTGGTGGCGGCGGCGCGCCGGCAATTTGCCGCCACCAGCGACGGTCGAGCAGGCGCTCGAACAGCTTGGTGATCTGCGCAGTCCCATTGCGATCCAGGTGCGGCCAGCCGGCCAGTACACCGAAATCGCCGCCGCGAGGTTCGTGTGAGATGCGCCGCATGTCGCCTCCGCGCCGCCCGCGGCTTTGGCTGGTTCGATCCGCGCGTTCTGGCCAGCCAGCCGCTGCCTGCCTGTTCCATGCGCTGCATGAGCGCGCTCTGCAGGAGATGGGGCGTGATTGATCCCGACGAGCACGAGATTGCCGCCATCGAGGCTGCGAGCCCCATGGCGGGCGAATACCTGG
>JBBRVI010000431.1:0-2629 GCA_038247025.1 Acetobacterales bacterium | reverse complement strand
GTGAAGCCCTGCGTCATCACGCGCGTGTTCTTGTCAACGAGAATTGCCATGGTTCAGGCCCCCCCAGCGGCGGAGCCGCTATCAGCGTGTTTCACGGCCGCAACGGCCTTCTGCGCGGCATCCGCAAGGTTTTCGGCCGCGATGATCGCAAGACCGCTTTCGGCCAGGATCTTCTTGCCCTGCTCCACATTCGTGCCCTCAAGCCGCACGATCAGCGGAACGCTCAGCTTGAGGTTCTTCGAGGCCTCCACGATGCCAGTCGCGATCATGTCGCATTTCGCGATCCCGCCGAAGATATTGACCAGGATGGCCTTCACATTCACGTCGCTGGTGATGATGCGGAAGGCCTCGGTCACGCGCGCGCTGTCGGCCGTGCCGCCCACATCGAGGAAGTTCGCCGGGCTGCTGCCATAGAGCTTGATGATGTCCATCGTCGCCATGGCCAGGCCCGCGCCATTCACCATGCAGCCGATCTCGCCATCGAGTGCGACGTAGTTCAAGTCATGGTTGGTGGCGTCCAATTCCTTGGGGTCCATCTCGCTGTCATCGCGCAGCGCTTCGAGGTCCTTGTGGCGGTACAGCGCGCTGTCATCGAAGCTGACCTTGGCGTCGAGTGCCACAACATCGCCCGCCTTGGTGACGACCAGCGGGTTGATCTCCACAATCGCGCAGTCGAGTTCGATGAAGGCCTTGTACATGGCCTCCACGAATTGCACGAAGCTGCCGACCTGCTTGCCCTCAAGCCCCAGCCCAAAGGCCAGCTTGCGGCCCTGGAAGGACGAGAAGCCCGCAGCAGGATCAATGATGGCCTTGAGGATCTTTTCGGGGTGGTTCTCGGCCACTTCCTCGATTTCCATGCCGCCCTCGGTGCTCGCCATGATGACCACGCGAGAGCTGTCCCGATCCACCAGCAGGCCGAGGTACAATTCACGACCAATATCGCAGCCGGCCTCGACATAGACGCGGCTGACCAGCTTGCCCTCGGGGCCGGTCTGCTTGGTGACCAGCGTGCTGCCGATCATCGCGGCTGCGGCGGCCTTCGCCTCCTCCGGGCTCTTGGCGAGGCGAACGCCGCCTTTGCCGTCGGGGTCATTGGTGAAGCGGCCGGCGCCGCGCCCACCCGCATGGATCTGGCTTTTCACCACATAGATCGGGCCGGGCAGCTTCTTCGCCGCCGCTTCGGCCTCATCGCCATTCCAGGCCACATGGCCGTCGAGAACCGCGATGCCGTAGCGGCGCAGCAGCTCCTTCGCCTGATATTCGTGGATGTTCATGCGTGGGGTTCCCTCAGGGTCAGTTCAGTGTGCCAGTGGCAAGTGCGCGCGACCAGTCAGGTCGGCCGTGACTGGCCGCTTCAGCGGCGGCAATATCCCAGTCATACTCTATGGCGTGGAAGCTGGCGCGCCATGTGGCGCCACGCCGTTCCAGCAGCGCCCAGCGCGCATGGGGCGTGCCCGCTTGCATCACATGCGGGAAGGGCTGCGTGTCGGTGTAGCCCGGCTGGCCGACAGCGCCGGGATTCACCACCAGCCGCCCATCGGGCAGGCTGAGCGCATGGGCGCGATGGGTGTGCGCGGTCAGCACCAGGCTTTCGCCCTCCGAGTCAGGCAGAAGTGCGGCCACATCGGCGGGCAGGCGCTCGCGAATGCCGTGTTCGGTGGATTCGTGGAGGATATAGGTCAGGTCATCCTGCGGGCGGGAATGGGCGGCCAGAATGCCCTCGCCCCGCCAGGAGACCGGTCGTTCGGCCAGCGCCGCCTTTTGTAGGGCACTCAGCCGCGCTTGCGTGAAGACATCGGTCGTGCCGAGCTTCCCGGGCGGCTTGAGGGCCACCCATCGGTCATGATTGCCGCGCAGCCTCACGGCGCCGCTTGCTTCCAGCATCTCGAAGCATTCAGCCGGCCAGAGCGGGCCGGAGACGGCGTCGCCCAACTCGATCAGCAGATCGGGCGCGGCTTGCGCGACAGATTGCAGAACCGCCGCCAGCGCCAGGCGGTTGCCATGAACATCGGCGATCACGGCAACGCGCATGCTCAGACGCCAAGCGCCTTGAAATCCGCGATCAGCTTCTTCACCGCGTCGCAGGATTTGCCGAAGGCGGCCTTTTCCTCGGGCAGGAATTCGACCTCGACGATTTTCTCCACGCCGCCCGCACCGATGACGACCGGCACGCCGACATAGAAGTCGTGCATGCCATATTCGCCATTGAGCATCACCGCGCAGGGGAGCACGCGCTTTTTGTCCTTGAGAAAGGATTCAGCCATCGCCACGGCCGAAGCGGCGGGGGCGTAGAAGGCGGAGCCGCGCTCCAGCAGCTTCACGATCTCGCCGCCGCCATTGGCGGTGCGGTGCACGATGGCGTCGATCTTCTCCTGCGTGGTCCAGCCCATCTTGATGAGGTCGGGCACGGGGATGCCGGCGACGGTCGAGTAGCGCGTCAGCGGCACCATCGTGTCGCCATGTCCGCCGAGGACGAAGGCCGTCACATCCTCGACCGACACGTTGAATTCCTGCGCCAGGAAAAGACGGAAGCGGCTGCTGTCCAGCACACCCGCCATGCCCACCACCATATGCGGCGGCAGGCCCGACTTCTGCTGCAGCGCCCAGACCATCACATCGAGCGGATTGG
>JBBRVI010000430.1:0-2635 GCA_038247025.1 Acetobacterales bacterium | reverse complement strand
CACTGGTCTGGGACAGCTACGACGCCATCGTCGAAGCATGCGTCGCTGCCTGGCACTTCCTGATCAACGATCCAGACCGCATCCGATCCATCGGAACACGCGAATGGGCGCGTGTCAGTGTCTGAGCGGATTGGTATAAGACCCCAAGTCCCGCAGGGATCCACTTCACGCAGTCCACTGTTTGGCTACTTCAACCGCTGGGATTGCTACGACACAGCCGAATGGATTCATCTACTCCAGTTATCGGTCATGCAGCGCGCGTGCCGAGGAGGGCGGCGAAGGCCCAAGGTTTCGCAAATCCGCCCTGGGGTGAAACCTGATGACACCGAAGTTGTGCCCGTCCTGCGGCGATGAGAACCAAGCCCCCCGAATAGCCAAGATCAGCACATAAAATGCGAGGAGGGCCTTCGCCTCCATCGCACAAGGTGGACAGCCCAAGCCGCGGTGCGTTTGGCGCGGCGGCGCAGGCCCTGCTGACCGCAAGGCTGGTCCCCGTCCCTTGCGGCGGCGAGACCGGCAAGAAGCCATTGATCCCCTATCGGAACCTCGCCGAGCGAATGAATCAGAACTTCCTGACCGGGCTGCTCCAGAATGACGCCTTCCGCAGTGCCGGCGTCGGGGTCCTGACCGGCGTGGGACAGTATCCGATCACCGTTGTCGACGTGGATGACCCGACGGCCCTGACGCGTGTCACCGAACTCTTCGGCCCAACGCCGGTCGAGGTCGCAACCCCCTCCGACAGGCGCCACCTCTGGTTCCTGTCCCAGGGTGAGGGCTGCCCGCAGACACGCCGGACGAACAACTCCCGGCATTCCTGCTGGCGACAATTGGCCGAATTCCCAAGGGCAGCGATGACTCGAAATGGCGCGAGACGGTCGACGCCCTCCTCCTGAAAATCTCGCTGATAAAGGAGGACCTGGACTTGCGTGCCGGCATAGCACCCGTTCAGGGCTTAATCATTGCAGGTGGGCGCGACATAGCTTGGCTGACCCGGCTTCTGGCAGCAGGCTCTCGATCCCGATGACGAGTTCTTCACCGAGGGTGCTGCGGAGCGCCTGCGGCCGGATACGCGCCAATCGTATGTCAGGTCTTACGGGGATTGGTTGGCTTGGCTCGTGCGCGAGGACGAACTTTCCCCCAACGAGGGGCCCTCCGACCGCCCAACACGGGATAGACTCGCGCGGTGGATGGCAGAACACCGCGACAGGAACATGGCGCCCACAGCACGCCGGCAGATGTTGCGCAACCTCAGCGCCATCCTTCGGCTCATGGACCCGCAGGCCGATCTGACATTCTTGACACGGCCGGGCGGGCGGCCGCTCAACAAAGTGATCCCGGGCAAGGCGCGTTCCTTTGTCGTGCGCGACGTCGCGGACGTCCTGGTGCATGTCCGCAAGCTGCACGCCCGGGGCCTGGCCGCCGCACCTGGGCCCACCCGCTGGTGTGCCCTGCGCGACGCCGCCCTCATGGCGATTTTTCTGACGCGTGGCACACGGGTCGGCAGTGTGAGCCGAATGATTCTCGGTCAACACCTCTGGCAGAATGCCGAGGATAGCTGGGGTATGCGCTTTGCCAGCGGGGACACCAAAAATCATCGGCGCCTGGAATACCCGCTCGACGCAGAGGCCTCCAAGATGGTGACCGATTATCTCCGCTTGGCTCGTCCCAACTTCCCCGGCGCCGCTCTGTCCGAGCGGGTCTGGATGGGCATGCGTGGCCCCATGACCATCAATGGGCTGAAACTCGTCCCACGGCAGCGCACGCTGGAATGGTTTGGCCAGGCACACGGCCCGCATGCATGTCGCAAGTGGCTTCGCTCGACCGCCGGGCGGCGCGGGCCGGAGTTGGCCCTCGATGCGGCCGAGGTGCTGGGTCATTCGATGGAGGTCTCCGTGGCGAGCTACACCGAGGCCAACAACCTCCATTCGGCGTTGCGCCATCGCGACCATGTCGGCAAGCTGCGGGGACTAACGCAGGGAATCGCCGAGCGGGCCATGGCGGAGCGGCTGAGGCAGTTGGGGGAGGATTTTTCCGTGATCCCGCAGAGGATACCGAAGTCATGCGCGTTGCGATCTACGCCCGCTACAGCTCGGACGCCCAGTCGGAGCATTCGATCGAGGATCAGACCCGGACCTGCCGGGCCTGGGCGGAGCGCCAGGGTTGGCAGGTGATTGAGGTCTATGCGGATTACGCGATGAGCGGTGCCACCGCGGCCCGTCCTGGTTTTCAGCAGATGGTGGCCGATGCCAAGTCAGGCCGCTTTCAGGCGGTGTTGGCCGAGGCGCTGGATCGTTTCAGTCGCGACCTCGAGCATATCGCCAAATTCCACAAGGAGATGACCTTCGCGGGCGTCTCGCTCTCCACGGTGGCCGAGGGCGCCATCACGCCGATGCATATCGGCTTTGGCGGGACCATGTCCGCCCTGTTTCTGCAGAACCTCGCCCAAAAGACCCATCGCGGCCTGGAGGGACGGGTGCGGGCCGGCGGCAGTGGTGGCGGGCTGAGCTTTGGCTATCGCGTCCGCAAGGGGTTCCGGCCCGACGGGACGCCCATAGCTGGCGAGTTGGAGATCGACGATGAGCAGGCCGCCATCATCCGGCGGATTTTTCGCGATTATGCCGGCGGGCAATCGCCT
>JBBRVI010000429.1:0-2684 GCA_038247025.1 Acetobacterales bacterium | reverse complement strand
TGATCCTCCGGGAATGTTCTCACCTCGCAGCTTGCTGATCCTGCTTCTGATGGCGAACCCAGCCGCCGCGCATTCCGAATTGCGCGGCAGCGCGCCGCAGGATGGTGCCACGCTCGCTGCGGCCCCTTCGGAAGTCATCCTCCGCTTCAACGAACCCGTGCAGGTAACCATCATGCGCCTGCTGAACGCCGCGGGCGAAACCATCCCGCTTCGGCGCGATGGGGACCCCGCGCCCTCCCGCGAGGAGCGCGCGACCTTGACCACGCCCGCGCCGGCCACGCCCGCGCCGACCGGGGCGCTTCGGCTCGAATGGCGCGCGATTTCGGCGGATGGCCACCCGATCGGCGGGACGCTGCGTTTCACGGTACAAGCCCCATGATCCTGGAATATCTCCAGCCTGACCCCAGCCTGCTCGATGGGGTGAGCGTGATGCTGCGCGCCGCCTACTACGCCGCATCGCTGGGCGCGGTGGGGCTTGGCCTATTCCTGGGCGGCTTTGGCCATCGGATGGATACGCTGACCCTGGCGCAATTGCGGCGCTGGCTGCTGGGGGCCGCGCTGATCGGCATCGGCACTTCCGTCCTGGCGCTGGTCCTGCGCGCGTTGATCCTCAGCGCGGGGGAGAGCTTCACGGACCCGGAGATCTGGAAGGCCATGATGATCTCGCGCATCGGGGATGCCTTCTGGCTGCGCCTGGCCGGGCTTTGCCTGCTGGCCTTCGCCGCCATGCCCTGGCGTGTGGCTGTCATCCTCGCCGCCATGGGCGCGTTGATGACGGCGGCGAGCTACGCGGCGATGGGCCATTCCACGCTTTATCGTCCGCGTCAGGAATTATCCGCGCTGGTCACGCTGCATCTGCTGGCTGTGGGTTTCTGGATCGGCAGCCTCCCCCGCTGGCGCAGGCGGCACGCAGGGGTGATGCGGCGTTGATCGCTGCCTGGTCGCGGGTAGCGCTGGGTATTGTCGCAGTGGTTGCCTGCGCGGGTCTGGTGGCGGCCTGGCTTCTGGTGAGGCGATGGGACCTGCTCCTGGCCTCCTGGTATGGCTGGGCCATGATCGCCAAACTCGTCCTGGTCTGGGGCCTGATCTCCTTTGGCGCCTGGCACAGGCTGCGACTGGTGCCTGCCCTCGGCACGGATGATCCCGCCGCGCGCACCGCTTTGGCGCGGTCCATTTGGAAGGAAGCGGTCTTCGCGCTGCTGGTTTTCTGGGCCGCGGCTGAGATGGTTTCCGTCCATCCGCTGAATGCGGGGCATCGCATCGCCTTGTGAGTGCGGGCGGCCTTGCGTCTAGCCAAAACCCCGGGCAGCATCCTCGAAAATAGAGGAACGCCAAATGCTCGAACGTCGCCAACTGGCCCTCATCTCCGGCGGGCTTCTGGCCAGCCCCGCAATCGCCCCCGCGCTTGCTCAGGAAGCGGAGCGCCGCGAGGACCTCGTACAGGGCTTCTCCCGCGCGCGCCTCGAACGCTTCACCCCCAGCATGGCGCGCGAGGTGGAGCGCGGCAGCTTCAACGGCGCCGTCGCGCTGATTGCCCGCAACGGGCAGATCATCCATCACGAAGCCTATGGCCATCAGGACAATGCGCGCCGGGTGCCGATGACGCGCGAAAACATCTTTCTCCTCGCCTCCATGACCAAGCCTCTCACCTCTGTCGTCACGATGATGCTGGTGGAGGAGGGCCGGATGAAGATCGGCGACCCCATCACACAATGGCTGCCCGAATTGCGAGACCTGAAGGTGGCGACCCCGCAGGGCGATGTGGCTCTCACGCGCCCCATCACCGTGCAGGATCTGCTGCGGCATTCCTCGGGCTTCGTCTATGCGGCGACCGCGATCCCGCGCATCCGCGAGATGTATGAAAGCACCGACGTCGAAGCGCGCCAGGGGCCGATTTCGGCGGATGAGATGCTGCGCCGCCTGGGCACAATCCCCCTCGCCTTCCAGCCGGGCGAGCGCTTCTTCTACTCGATCAGCACGGATGTTCTGGGGCTGCTGCTGCAGCGCGTCAGTGGCCAGCGACTGGACCGGCTGATCGCCGAGCGCCTCACCGGCCCCTTGGGCATGGCCGACACGGTCTGGTGGGTGGACCCGCAACGCCGGCCCCGCGTGGCGGAGAGCATCGCCTCCGACCCGCTTTCGGCCTCCATGTGGCGCTCCTACCGAATCGAGCAGGACCCCGGCGATACCAGCTATCTCAAGGGCGGCGCCGGCCTCGTGGGTACCAGCAGCGACTATTTCCGCTTCGCACAGATGGTCGCCAATGGCGGCAGCTTCGAGGGCCGGCGCTACCTGTCCACGCCGATGGTGAACTACATGCTCTCCGACCATATGGGCAGTATGGGCGGCACTCCGGCGGCCAGCACCGGGCCGGGCTATGGCTTCGGACTGGGCTTCGCCATCCGGCGCGAGCAGGGAATCGCCGTGGCCCCCGGCTCGCCTGGGGATGCCATGTGGGCGGGCGCCTGGGGCACCAGCTTCACCATTGATCGCGCCGAGCGTCTGGTGGGCGTGTTCATGGCGCAGGGTCCTTCCAGCCGGACCCATACGCGCATGGTGTTCAAGAACCTGGTGTATGGCGCGATGGTGGAGAGCGCACGGAACGGTTGATCCATCCCGTGCCGTATCCCTCAGCGCTCGCCAAGGCCTGGGGCTGCGTCCAACCTCGGCGCCGAACCATCAGG
>JBBRVI010000428.1:0-2690 GCA_038247025.1 Acetobacterales bacterium | reverse complement strand
TCGATCACGAAGGCTACGTAGACTGTCCCCGACCAGGTCGGCACATAAGTGAAGTCCGAAACCCACAGCTTGTTTGGCCGATCCGCTTTGAAGATCCGGTTCACCTTGTCGTCCGGGCAGGGCAGTGACGTGTCCGGGTTCTTGGTGATGACCCTTTTGCCCCGAACCACACCCCTGATGCCCAAGGCGCGCATCAATCGCTCCACCGTGCAGCGGGCAACGTCTTGGCCATCGCGGCGCAAGACATGCCAAATCTTGCGCGCACCATAGAGCTTGCGGTTGTCCTCCCAGGCCCCATCGATCCTGAGGCTCATTGCAGCGTCGGACTTTGCTCGGCGCGATGCCCGCTCAGGGTCACGCACAATGGCGCGCCGGTCATAATAGGTGGAAGGGGCAAACTGCAGCGCTTTGCAGATCGGCTCGACCCCGAATGCCTCTCGGCTTTCCTCAATGAAATCCATCATTTGCGAAACGGGCGGTCGAGCTCCGCCTGAGCAAAATACGCTGAAGCTTTGCGCAGGATCTCATTGACCTGCCGAAGTTCCCGGTTCTCGCGCTCCAACTCCTATATCCGTGCCTTCTCGGCACTTGTCTGGCCTGGCCGGTCGCCGCCATCACGCTGGACCTGCCGGGCCCAAACGCGAAGACTGTCCGGCGAACAACCCAATTTGCCTGCGATCGCCGTCAGCGCCGCAGCTTCGCTCTGATACTCATCGCGGTGTTCCATAACCAGCCGCACCGCACGTTCGCGGAACTCGGGGGAATACGGCTTCGCGGTCTTCTTCTTTTGTGTCTGTTCCATAATGGGCAATTCTCCGAGAGTTTTGCCCTCCGGTAAACCCGGGGCGGTTCAATCATGAGGCTGACCGGCTCTTCCAAAAAGAGGGCGTCAACTGGCATCATTCGTTCACGCGTGTGTTGGGCTGCTACAGCGTGCCGCTCACGGATGACGGCTGCGAGGGTGGCTGGATCGAGGTGCATTTCTGGCCAAGCACGACAGTCGGCACGTTCGTGCTGATCGATACGGAAGCCGGCATCATCGAACAGGTCCTTGTTCCGAACCCAACCGACTGGTTGCCATTTTTCACCCAACACATCACGCCGCTGATCTTTGCCGCCGCGCAGGCAGCATCCTCGGCGCAGCAGCGCAAGTTGACCCGCGCATTCACTGCTTGGGCGCGCCATGGCAAGGGGAAGCAAATCGAACGTGAAACGGGGCAAAGCGAGATCGACCTCGAGCAAGATCAGCGCCCTGCCACGCGGTATCGCGAGGCAGTCGCCAAGGCCGAAAATGGAGGTGTGGCATGAACCCGCATCGCGATATCGGTCTTGATCGCCTCGACGGCTTTGACGCGTGCCGCGATCCGCGATCAATGTCGTCGAATGAGTTGGAGCAATTGGGTCATGCGCGGATGTCTCCGCTGCGGGCGCTGCGGCTAAAATGCCTCGATTGCTGCAATGGCTCTGCGCAGGAGGTGCATTTGTGCACAGCGCTGGATTGCCCCAGCTGGCCGTTCCGGATGGGCAAGAACCCGTGGCGCCGAAAATTGGATCAAGAAGAGCGCGCCGTTTTGCGGGCTCGACTTGCCCCCAATGGAGCGTCAGAGCCGACGGTTGCCCAGAAAACAGGGAGCCAAATCGAAGCCTCGGCTTTTGATGGGGGTAGGGTGCCAAATGACACAGGCGTCGATTTCTCCCCGATAGAAACGGGCGTTGCGGAGGGAGGGCTGGCATGACCGGGACGCACTTCATGCCGAAGGACTACGGCGGCCAGCGTCGCGACGCCGACCAGGTCAAGCGTGAAGGTTGGCAGGAAAAGGGTGTGCTGGCGGTCTCAGCCGACGACCTGCGGCTGACATGGCCCGAGCGCGAACTGGTCCGCCAGCTTGGCGAGAAACTGTATGGGCGACGCCCGATGGGAAAGGAGGTCCGGCATGGCTGACCGCATCTGGACGGCCGACTGCGTGGCCGATCATTTCGAGGAGGCGTTCCGCACCCTGCGCAAGCTGCCACCGGTCAAGGCCCGCGGGTATTACAGCGCCTGGCCTGACTTTGTCAGGTCGACCAAGGAGATCGCGGCGATGGATCCGCAGCCCATGCGGGTCTGGCCTTCGGCTGCAGCCATCACCCGGCTTGAACAGACCTCTGACTGGGTGCTGTGGATCGAGGTGACGGAGCGTAGGCTCGTGCGGTCACGCGCGGCACGTGTGCCGTGGAAACACATCAGCGCTGAGTTTGGCTGTGATCGTACCACCGCATGGCGGCGCTGGCAGATTGCGCTGACCAAGATTGCCTCGCGGCTGAATGCAAGGGCCGCGTGACATCACCGCCATCCGCCTGTTTAGCCAGACAGTCCGTTGGCGACCCGCTCGGCTCTGGGGTGGTCGATCGTCTGAAGGACCTCGATGACGATCCCGCACCACGCAGGATGCTGTCGAGCAATCTGCCCCAGCCGTATGACGACATCGTCATCGGCTACGAAGCTGAGGGCCTCAAGCCCGGCCCGATCAGGCCGAACACGCATTTCGAACAGCAGGGGATCCCGAGCGAGCGTTTCGCCGGCCTCGGCGAGCGCCGTCGCCGTTGCGCGCCTGACCTCGCGGGCTGAGTCCGCCAAATACGGATGCAGCCCCTCGGTCGCGACACCGGACGGAATTGCCAGTTGCACTGCTGCACGTCGCACCCCCACC
>JBBRVI010000427.1:0-2696 GCA_038247025.1 Acetobacterales bacterium | reverse complement strand
GGGTTGCGGCATCGGTGCGGGCCAGGCGCTCGGGCATGATGAAGGGGACGGTGACGGTGGTTTTGCCCAGCGCTGCGGGCAGCAGGGGAAAGGGCTTCTTCAGCCGGAAGCGGAGCCGGAGGTCATCAAGGGCCACCAATTCATCCGTCGCGGCAAACAGCGCCTGGCCGAAGGCATCGCGCGAGCCCCAGCGGCGCAGGCTGGCCACGGCATCGGCGGCGCGCACGGGTTCGCCATCATGAAAGCGAAGGCCCGGGCGCAGCGTAATGGTCCAGGTGAGGCCGCCATCCTCGACCACATGGCCCTCGGCCATTTGCGGCTGCGGGTTGAAGTCCGCATCCAAGCCGTAGAGCGTGTCATAGACGAGATAGGCGTGGTTGCGGCTGACGAAGGCGGTGGACCAGAGCGGGTCCAGCACGGTCACGTCGGATTGCGGCACGAAGCGCAGCGAGCGCGCGCCCTGGGCTGCCACGATGGCGGGGGCAGCGACCATGGCGGGGGCGGCCAAAGCGAGAGGCGCGGCGAGTAGCGAGCGGCGGGCGAGGTCCGTCATCGGGGGGCTCCGTTCTGTGTGTTGCGCATGGTGCTGAGCAAAAGCGCTGCCGGCAATGGATTTATGCGCTGTCGGGCAAGATCAGCCCGCCGGCCGCGACGAGCGCCGCGATTGCCGACGCATCCAGCCCCGCTTCAGCCAACACTTCGCGCCCATGCTCGCCCAAGCGCGGGCTGGGCAACCGCGGCACTTCATCATGCGCCGAAAAGCGCACGGGCGCGGCCATGCGGGTGAGCGCGCCTTCGCTGGCGTGCTGCTCGCTCTGGAAAAAGCCGCTCTCGTTCAGATGCCGGTCTGCACGCAAAGCCGGCAGGTCATGCACCGGCGCGCAGGGCAGGTCCGCCGCTTGCAGCAGCGCGAGCCATTCCGACGTGCCGCGGTTGGCGAAAATTGCCGCGAGTTCCGCATAGATCGCGTCTATATGGCGCAGCCGCGTGGTGTGGTTCAGCAGTCGCGGGTCGGTCGTCATGCGCTCGGGCGTGCCGATGGCGGCGAAAAAGCGCTCCCATTGCGCCTGGTTGTAGATCACCACGCCGATATAGCCGTCCTGCGTCGCGTAGGGTTTGCGGTCGGGGCTGATGAGGCGGGCATAGCCGCCATCGTCCAGCGGCGGCTCGAAGCCCATCCCGCCCAAATGGTCGCCCAGCACCATGCTGGCCATCACCTCGAACATCGGCACCTCTACCTCCTGGCCGAGGCCCGTGCGCGAACGCTCCAGCAGCGCGGCGAGGATGGCGGAAAGCGCATGCATCCCGGCCATCCGGTCGGCCAGAGCCATCGGCGCGTATCGGGGGGCGACCGCCCCTTGCGCGACGGCCAGATGTGCCAGGCCGCCAATCCCCTGGATCAGATCGTCATAGGCGGGGCTCTGCGCGTAAGGCCCGCTTTGCCCAAAGCCCACCAGCGCACAGAAGACCAGGCGCGGATCGGCTGCGCGCAGGGTTGCGGAATCAAGCCCCAGCCGGGCGAGCGCGCGGGGGCGCACATTGCTGATCACCACGTCGCAGCCGCGCGCCACGGCCAGCGCGGCATCCCGCGCGGCAGGCTGCTTCAGGTCCAGGCTGAGGCTGCGCTTGCCACGGTTGAGCGTCAGAAAGATCGCCCCCATGCCCGGATTCCGCGCCGGTTCCGTGTGCCGTGTCACATCGCCCTCTGGCGCTTCGAGCTTGATGATGTCGGCGCCCATTTCGCCCATGAGTTGCGTGGCGTAGGGGCCAAAGAGCACCGTCGTCATGTCGAGCACGCGAATGCCCGCAAGTGGTCCCGCACCCATCTGGATCTCCCTTGTTGTGGGGCAGGCTAGCCAAGCGGCACGCGTTGCGCGAGCCTTGCCGACAAGGGAGACATGTATGGGAAAATTCCGCATCGGCTATGTCGGCTTCGTGCCGCACCCCAATTTCCTGGAGACCTGCGCGAAGGATCCCGCGCTGGAGGTGGTGCACATCCCGCTGGAGTTCAGCACGGGCGAGGCGGTGCAGGCGCTTTCCTCCTGCCATGGCTATTACGTGATGGCCGCGCGCGATGAGGTTCCTGTGCCGCTGCATGTCCACGCCGAACTGCTTGCCAAGCTGCCGAACCTGCTGATGGCCGCAAGTTATGGCGCCGGCTACGACACCTGCTCGCCCGAGGATTGCACCGAAGCGGGTGTGCTGCTGATCAACCAGGCGGGCGGCAATGCTCAGGGCGTGGCCGAGCACGCGGTGGGCATGATGCTCGCCTGCCTCAAGCGCATGCCCGAAGCCCATGCGGCGATGATCGCCGGCACGGCGCGCAACCGCGCGACATTGCTGGGGCGTGAGTTGCGCGGCCGCGTGGTCGGGCTGATCGGCTGCGGCAATGTGGGCGCGCGCGTCACTGAGATCGTCAAGCTTGCCTTCGGCTGTCGTGTGATCGTCTGCGATCCCTTCCTCGATGCGGCCACCATTGCGAGAAGTGGTGCCGAGAAGGTGGCGATGGCGGAACTTTTGGCGCAGGCCGACGTCGTCAGTGTCCATTGCCCGCTCACGCCTGCCACGCGCGGCATGATCAATGCCGCAGCCTTCGCCGCGATGAAGCCGGGCGCGGTTTTTGTCACCACCGCGCGCGGCTCGATCCATGACGAAGCGGCGCTGCTGGAGGCGCTGAACTCCGGCCAGGTGGCCAG
>JBBRVI010000426.1:0-2701 GCA_038247025.1 Acetobacterales bacterium | reverse complement strand
ACCGAGAAATGCTCCGACGACAGCAGCGGCGCAACCTCGGGCGCCGCCAGCACAGCCTGGAAGAACTTGGCCGCAATGTCGCCACGCACCAGCCGCTCGCGGTTCTTGGTGAACACCGTCACGTCCCAGACGGCCGCGTCCATCGAAAGCCCGACAAACCAACGAAACAGCAGGTTGTAGGTGATCTGTTCCATCAGTTGCCGCTCCGACCGCACCGAATAAAACGCCTGCAGCAGCAGCGCGCGCAGCAGCTTCTCGGGCGCAATCGAATCACGACCGCCCGCCGCGTAAAGCTTGTCGAATTCACCCGACAGACGCTCCAGCGCCGCATTCACGATCGGCCTAATCAGACGCAGCGGATGGCCCGCCGGCACCATCGCCTCCGGGCTCAAATAACTGAACATCGCACCCGTCTGACGATCCGCACCGCGCAACAGAACACTCCCCAATCCGCGCAAACAACGAATCAGATCAGGGCCGATTCGACCAGCCGAATTTCCGCAGCCTGTCAGCGGGGCAAGCCCTTTTGGCTTCCCATGCTTGGCCCGGGCAACTCGTGGTCACATGCGAGCTCAGGATCCTGGCTGCCGCGGTCGCTGTGGCGCACCGCGCCGCTGGGCACGCACGGCCGGGTTCATCCTGAGAATGGTGCGCACTATGGTGGCCATCGCCCCGCCTATAATCTGATCCACGCACCTGAGAATCCAGACCTATCGGGCAGGAGGCACCGCAGATCCGGGCCAAGCGCAACCTCGACAGCGGCCTCAGCAACAGGCGGAAAAGGATCAATCGCCGACTCGCGTGCACCCTGCCGCCTCGCCCTCGCTACCAACACAAAACATCGAGAAAGTCTCCGATGCAATGTGCCGCTAACCTGCCACCACCAGATCAATTTCGACAAGCGCGCCAAGGGCAAGCCCCGTCACCCCAATAGTGGTGCGCGCAGGCAGGTAGCCCTCGGGGAAACTCACTTCCCAGATGCCGTTCATGGCGGCGTAGTCGCGGTCAAAATGCGTGAGGTAGATGCGCGCCATCACGGTGTGTTCCCAATCCGCGCCGCAACCGGCAAGAACGGATTTGAGATTGGTGATGACCTGGTGGGTCTGCTCCTCGATGCCACCCTCCACGCAGCGCGTATTGTCGGCAGGGTCGGTCGGCATCTGCCCGGTGACGAACAGAAAACCTCCCGCGCGCACGGCATGGCTGAAGGGGGCGACGCGCTTGGGCCCATCGCCCAGCACGAAGCGCTCGATCAAGCCCTTCGCTCCGCGCGGGTGGCTTCCAGGTCATCGGCGCGGAAGGCGGCGAGGATTTCGCCAACGCCTTCCTGTGGCATAAAGCCGAGGCTGCGGGCGCGTGTTGCCTGGAATTCGGCAGGCCAGCCGCCCACGATGGCGGCAACGGCAGCATCCGGCGAGTCATTTACCAAGGCGCGCTCAGCCGGAGTCAGCGCTGCCAGCATCTCGCCCACGCTGATGGCGAGGCCAGGCGGGTTGATGCCGCGATCCACGCCCAGCGGGGCGGTGTCCATCACTGCCGCATGGAAGAGCCAATCCACCGCCCGGCGCGGTGAAGCGACCCAGACGCGGAAGGCCTCGTCCACCGGCAGGGGGGTTTCAAGGCCCAGAAGCGGCTCACGCAGAATGGCCGAGAAGAAAGAGGAGGCCGCCTTGTTGGGCCGGCCCGGCCGCACGATTACGGTCGGCAGGCGGATGGAAACTGCGTCCAGGAACCCCTTGCGGCTGGCATCCTGCAGAAGCAATTCCGCGGCCGCCTTCTGCGCACCATAGGAGTTGGTGGGGATTTGCCGCGCATCATCAGGCAGGAAGGCGGATTGCCCGCCGCCGAAGCTCGCCACGCTGGAGGTAAACAGGACACGCGGCGGGGCAGCGAGCTTCCGGCAGGCCTCAATTACGGCCAGCGTGCCATGAAGATTGACCCGCATGCCGAGATCGAAATCCGCCTCGGCCGCGGCACTCACCACTGCGGCCAGATGCACGACCAGGCCGGTGCCGGGCGGGATGGCGCGGCTGACATCCGCGACCGAAGCGACATCGCCGGCGAGGCAGGTCACCGGGAAGGGTGCGGCCAATGGCCTTGGCTCGGCCAGGTCGAAAAGGACCAGGCTGGTGACGGGGCGACCGTCGAGGTGGCCTTGGGCGGCAAGCCGCTCGGCGAATCTGCGGCCAAGGAAACCCCCGCCGCCAAGAATGGTGATCTGCATGCTTGGCAGATTGCCCCCGGGCGCGCGCCCCGCCAAGCTCTCCTTCATGCATCCTTTCCGCCTCGTCCTGAATCGCAATTACGGCACCCCCGGCATCATCGTGCTCCCGGAGGCCGGCTATCGCCGCGCCCGAGCCGAGATCACCTCCTGGCCGGGCTATGCGCCCACTCCGCTGCATGCGCTGAACATCCCCGGCGTGGCCTCGGTCCATTTCAAGGATGAGAGCGGCCGCTTTGGCCTGGGGAGCTTCAAGGCGCTGGGCGGGGCCTATGCCGTCTGCAAGCTGCTGGGCGCGGAACTGGCCCGGCGCGGGACGGCCAATAACGCCAAGGGTGTGGATCTGGAATCTGGCCAATACGCCCATGCGACCGAGCAGATCACCGTCACCTGCGCGACCGATGGCAATCACGGCCGCTCCGTCGCCTGGGGGGCGCAGCGCTTTGGCGCCAACTGCGTGATTTTCGTCCACGAGAATGT
>JBBRVI010000425.1:0-2712 GCA_038247025.1 Acetobacterales bacterium | reverse complement strand
GGGGCGAGCAGTTGCAGGGCCGCAGCATTGGGCGCGCCAAAGCGTCGGATCGCCACGAAAAACAGTGCATACCCCGCCATGCCGACCACCAGGCAGGAATAGATCATGCCCCAGATCACGGCGGGGCTCGCTGTTTGCGGCGGCGCGCCGCCGATCACCCCTGCGAGCACTATCAGCATCACGGCTGCCACGGCCGTCTGGCCGAGATTGGCCGCCCAAGGGTCCATCCGCGCCCGCGCCGGCGCATAGGCCAGCAGCCCCAAAGCCTGGAGAAAGGCGCCGAAGAGGGTGAGGCCGATACCCCAGGCCTCGGCCGCCTCAAGCCCATCGGCCGAGCGCAGCAGGCCAAGCGTGGCCACCCCTAGCCAACCCAGCGCAAGACCCAACCAGCCCAGCGGGGCCAGGCGTTGGCCGCGCAAAGCCTCACCCAGCGCCACAAACAGCGGTGATGTGGCGGCAAGCAAGGCCACCAGGCCGGAGGGCACATGCACCGAGGCCACCCAGGCACAGGCCAGATACCCGCCCATGCCAAGCCCGCCCATGACCGCAAGCCGCCAACGATCCTCGCCAGCCGGAAAGGGAACACGCCGCCAGCGCCAGACGAGCCACAGCAGCGGCAGCACAACAGCGAAGCGAATGGTCAACGCCCAGATCGGCGGCCATTCCAGCGCCACCACCCGCGCCGCGTTGAAGGCCGAGCCCCACATCAACACATAGGCTGAGGCGATGAGGAGATTGATGAGAGGCTGCCTAGCCCTGGCGTTCGCGCAAGGCCGCTTCGATGCGCGCCAGCGTGGCCTGCTGGCGGCGCAGGGCGATGCCGAGCCCGCCAATGGCGATCAGCGCCAGCGAGGACACACCACCTGCGCCCGCGTAGAGCATCCGCGTGCGGGACCAACCGTCGCCCCCCCAGGGCGTGGCGCGCCAGGCCAGCTCAAAGCACGCCAAGAGCGCGACGGTACCCAGAATTTGCAGCGTGCGGTGCAGGATCATCCGCGCCTCCTCATTTCCGCCGGGCGAGAGCCGCTTCCAGCGTGTTTTCCAGCAGGCAGGCGATGGTCATGGGGCCCACGCCGCCTGGTACGGGTGTGATGGCCGAAGCGCGGGCGAAGGCCTCGGCATAGGCGACATCGCCCACCAGCTTGCCATCCGGCAGGCGGTTGATGCCGACGTCAATCACGATGGCGCCTTCGCGCACCCAGTCGCCGCGAATCATCTCGGGGCGGCCCACGGCAGCGATGAGAATATCCGCGCGGCGGCATTCTTCCGGCAGGTCCTGCGTGCGGGAATGGGCGATGGTGACGGTGCAATCCGCCGCCAGCAGCAATTGCGCCATGGGCCGGCCGACAATCTGGCTGCGGCCGACCACCACGGCGCGCGCGCCGCTCAGCTTGGCCCCCGCTTCGCGCAGAAGATGCATGGCACCGCGCGGCGTGCAGGGCACGAGGCCCGGCAGGCCCGAGGCGAGGCGCCCCGCATTGATGGGGTGGAAGCCGTCCACATCCTTGGCCGGGTCCACCGCCGAGATGGCGGCCTCGGCGCGGATATGTGCGGGAAGGGGCAGTTGGACGAGGATGCCATCCACCTCAGGGTCCGCGTTCAACGCGGCGATTTCGGCCAGAAGTTCCGCTTCGGTCGTGCTTTGGGGCAGATGGCGGGTGCGTGAGGCGAAGCCGGCCGCTGTCGCCGCCTTGTCCTTGTTGCGCACATAAACCGCGCTGGCTGGGTCCTCGCCTGCGCGCAGGACGACAAGGCCTGGTTTGAAATCCAGCATGGCGATGCGCGCGGCGAGGGTCGCGCGCAGCCGCTCGGCCACTGCCTTGCCGTCGAGGACCAGCGTCATGGCTCAGAAATACACGCCGAAGGCCATCATGTAGTTCTTGACGGCGTTGACCAGCAGCATGCAGGCCTGCACCAGCAGCAGAACGATCAGCGGCGAGATATCAATCCCCCCCAGATTGGGCAGCCGGTTGCGGACCGGGCGCATGACAGGTTCCGTCACGCGGTAGAAGAAGTCGGAGATGCCCCAGACGAACCGGTTGCGCGTGTCCAGTACGTTGAAACTGATCAGCAGCGAGAGAATTGCCGCAATCAGGATGGCCCAGAAAAACAGGGTCAACCCCGCCTGGATGAGGAAAAAGAAGGCATCGAGGATCATCGGCGGCGTCGCTCCGGATGTTGCGGCGTAAGGGGACCCTTGTCGCGGATGGGCGCCAAACGGGCAAGGGGTGACGGCATTGCAAGGTGCTGGGAGCTTGACACCCCCACACCCATCCCGCATGACGCGCCCCGCTATCGTGGCGTGGGCGCTGCGACCGGCGTGGTGCGGGGCTGTAGCTCAGTTGGTAGAGCGCGTCGTTCGCAATGACGAGGTCAGGGGTTCGATTCCCCTCAGCTCCACCATGGCCCGGCACTGGATTTTTGGGATCATGCCATCCTTCTCCCATGGCTCGATGCCCTTCCCGACAATGCAAACCTGATCGTCCTGCGCTGTGGTCAATGCGCATGTAGGTCCGTGGCATCCGTGCTAGGCCAGCGCCATGGAAACCAAGCCCCCCGTCCCACTCGCCGTTCTTGTCGGCATCCAAACGCCCGAGGTTGATGACGTCGCGCACGCAGCCAGCCTGGAGGAGCTGGGCCGGCTGGTCAAAACGCTCGGTTATGAGGTGGTGGGCACGGTATCGCAGCGCCGCGACGGTATCGGCGGCGGGT
>JBBRVI010000424.1:0-2714 GCA_038247025.1 Acetobacterales bacterium | reverse complement strand
GCCAGGCAGCACGCGCTCGGGCGGATAGGCCTCGTTGGGGGACCAAGGCAGCGCGCCGCGGATCACGCGGGAGTGGGATGGGGTGTCGACCAGGACCAGCAGCGCGGTGCTGGCCAGGAGGTGGCGGCGATTGCATCTTGGCGCGTTCATGGGGCGGTCGCTCCGGGCGGTGTGCTTTCGATGTCGTAGCGCAAGCAACTCTTGTTCAGGCTGCCATCACCGGCTTGGCGCCTCGGCCTTAATTTCGCCAGTCGTCAATGGCCGGTGACGGCTTAACGCGGCCCCGCCATTCGAACGCACAGCGCAGCGGATGGTTACCCCGTAAATCGAAGGTTCCGGCCCCGCCCCGCCGTTGCGGAATGATCAAGGGTTCGCGTCACGGGCGTTGGGGGCAGCACGAGCCTGATATCTGGCTCGACCTTGCAGAAACGCGCCGATTGCACGCATGTCATCGCAACGCGAGGCCGATCTGCGGCGTTGATCAATCCACACGTTAGAAAAGGAAAGATGGTCGATGAGCTATCTCCGCTTCGGCGCAATGATCCTCACGTCCACGCTGGTGATGTTCGGGCTGATGTATCTGAACACCTATGCTCTCGACCATGTCCTCTTCAGCCAGACCCGCGCATGGATGGCAGTCGTGATGGGCGCGGCCATGGCTGTCATCATGCTGCTGTTCATGCTGGCCATGTACCGGAATGCACGTGCGAACGCAGCCATACTTGCAGCCAGCGTCGTGGTCTTCGCAGGAGGGCTCTGGCTGGTGCGAAGCCAGGAAACGGTCGGCGATCTGGCCTATATGAGAGCGATGGTGCCGCACCATTCCATCGCGATCATGACAAGCGAGCGGGCCCACATCAGGGATCCGCGCGTGCGTCGGCTCGCGGACCAGATCATCGAGGCGCAGGTGAGCGAGATCGAGGAGATGCGCGGCTTCATCGCCGCGCTGGAGCGCGAGCCGACCGCCGCAGATGCGCCTGATCTTCCACCGCGCCGCACATTGACGCAGGCGCCACAGCAGCGGAGCGACACAGCAACCCGCGCCACAACACCATAGTCATGCGTGCATGATGTTCGATGACGCTCTTGCCCGGAAACGCGAAGGTTGGCCAGCCGCGAATCGCATTGTGCTGCGGCCGCGCTGGAAGCCCGAGCATGACGCCGCAAAGTGCCCAGTCGGAGATCGGCCGTGACCAGCCGCTTTCGTGTATGGATGGAGGCGCTCGGAGACATTTTCTGGATCCGACCGGGCCTGCTTGTTCTGGGCGGGGTGCTGCTGGGTGAGGCAGCCGTCCTGGCCGAGCAGACCGGTACGAAGCTGCCGTGGGTGTCGGATGGATGGGTCTACACCGGGGGTGAGGCCGGGGCACGGGCCCTGCTCAGCGCGGTGGCCTCCTCCACCATCGGTGTCGCTGGCACCACCTTCTCGATCACCGTGGCCGCATTGGCCCTCGCCTCCGGCCAGATGGGGCCGCGACTGCTGCGCAACTTCGCGCGCGACAGTGGCAATCAGTATGCGCTCGGTATTTTTCTGGGCACCTTTGCATATGCACTGGTGGTGCTGCGTACCGTCCGCTCTGTCGAAGAGGTACAGTTCGTGCCTCACCTCGGCGTCACCGGCGCGCTGCTCCTGGCGCTGCTCTCCGTGGGCACCCTGGTTTGGTTCGTCCACCACGTGGCCACTGGCATCAACGTCGAGACTGTCATCGACGGCGTGCACAGCGAGCTGTCAGAGGCGATCAGCCGCCTTGATCCCGATCAGCCAGCGGTCGTTGCCGGTTCTGCTCCACCACGCGGTGTGGAGGTGTCCCTGGCGGAGCGAGGCTACCTCCGTTCGGTGGATGAGGAGGACCTGGCCGATTGGGCGGAGGGGGCAGGCGTCATCGTGGTGCTGCTGGTGCGCCCCGGCGCCTATTTATTTCCCGGCACGGCAATCGCCGAAGTCGTAGGCGGGCGAGTGGATAAGGATGCGTCGGAGGCCATCCGCGCAGCCTTCTCCCTCGGGCCCAGGCAGGCGGCCGTGCAGGACCCGGAGTTTGCTGTGCGACAATTGGTGGAGATTGCGCTGCGGGCGCTGTCGCCCGGCATCAACGATCCGTTCACCGCCATTGCCGTCCTCGACCGTCTGGGCGCGGCGCTGTGCGAGATCGCGCCGCGTCGCCTGCCCAGCTCCATGGTCGAGCGCGGCGGCAAGGTGGTGCTCTATCGCCAGGTGACGGACTATGCCGGGCTTTGCGACGCCATGTTCCACATGATCCGGCAGAACGCTGCGGGGTCACCGGCAGTCCTGATACGCATGCTGGACATGCTCGGGCGGGTGATCGCAGCTGAAACTCGTGCGGAGCGGCGGGCAGAACTGCTCCGCCATGCAGCTCTTGCCCTGTCGGCGGGGCGTTTGGGCATCGCAGACCCCGCCGACATTGC
The DNA here is from genome assembly GCA_038247025.1 of Acetobacterales bacterium. GTDB lineage: Bacteria > Pseudomonadota > Alphaproteobacteria > Acetobacterales > Acetobacteraceae > Roseococcus. The sequence continues at coordinate 290 of JBBRVI010000424.1, read as the reverse complement.
CGCCCTGGAAGCCCACCGGGTCGCAGTGGCAAGCGCTGATACTCCTGCATGACTTGGGCGATGGTGCGGGCGCAAAACGGAAAGTTTCGGCTTTCGCTCAAACCGGACGCCGTTGCGCGGTGCGTGATTTCGCGCCTCGCGCTCATCATTCAGAGACCAAGAAGAAAAGGCCTATCCCAAGCATGATGCAGACGTTGACCAGCGGTAGCCCCTCGAGCCAGGTGGACTCTCCATGCGCTGCCATGGCCAGCGCCACGAAGGCCGCGCCGGCGATAGGAACAGGTCGAGTG
>JBBRVI010000423.1:0-2720 GCA_038247025.1 Acetobacterales bacterium | reverse complement strand
GGGCCGGTGGCTGGCGGTTCGGTCTGCCTGGCGCCGTTCCCAGTTGATGGTCGCATCGGCGTCGCCGAGGGCATCGAGACCGCGCTTTCGGCGCAGGCGATCTTCGGCGTGCCGACCATGGCGGCGCTCTCCGCGGATGGCTTGCGGCGGTGGAGGTGGCCTGGCGGCACCACCCACGTCACCATCTTCGCAGATGCGGGCCTCCCTGGCATGCAGGCCGCTGCCACGCTCGCCGACCAGCTGAACTTGGCCAATATACCCTCCCGCATCGTCGCGCCGCTGCACGGGGACGACTTCAACGATGACCTGCAGCATGGCGTGACCGCGGCGGACTATTCCGCGACCCCGGCGGCGAGCGAGCAAATCCCGCCGCCTGCCACCGCCGAGGAATTGCTGGCCATTGCGGCCACGCTCACCAATCCGCCCGACATGGTGCCGCTATCGCAGCTGCTGGGTCGGCTGGTCACACTGCGCCTCGAACCACTGCCGGAGCGCCAAGTCCTGGGCGCCATCAAATCCGCGACCGGCATTGCTGTTTCCATCCTGGAGAAACATCTCGGCGAACTTCGTCGGCGCTTCAACAGCACCGGCGATGTGAACCAGCCGCGGACCCAACCGCGTTGGGCCGCTCTGTTGCGCCTCGACCCGGGCGGTACGCCGGAGAGGAATGAGGCGAACGTCATCACGGCTCTCTCGCTCGATGCCGCCTTCGCCGGCGCGCTGGTGTTCGACGAATTCGCGCAGGAAATCCTGGTTACCCGGGCGCTGCCCTGGGAAGCAGCTGAGACCGCCCTGCCGCGCGCCTGGGGCGATGCCGATGACGTGCGCTGTGCCGAATGGCTCCAGCGGCACGAGATCAACGTGCCACCCGTCCTGGTGGGCCGCAGCGTCGTGGCCGTCGCGCGCAACATCCGCATCCACCCGGTGCGGGACTACCTCACCGCGCTGGCCTGGGACGGAACGCCCCGGCTCGACGCCTGGGCCGTGACCTATCTCGGCGCCACCGACACGCCGCTGAACCGGGCCATGGCGTCGCTGTGGATGATCTCGGCGATCGCGCGGATCATGCGGCCCGGCTGTAAGGCCGACCACATGCTGATCCTGGAAGGGCCGCAGGGGATCCGGAAATCCACGGCGCTGAAGGTGCTCGCCTCCGATGCCTGGTTCACCGACGAACTGGCAGAGATCGGCTCGAAGGACGCCGCGCAGCAAATGCGTGGCGTGTGGATCATTGAAATGGCTGAGCTCGATGCTATCGGCCGGGCCGAGGTGTCGCGCATCAAGGCCTTCCTGACGCGCACCTCGGATCGCTATCGGCCACCCTACGAGCGCTACGTCGTCACCGTGCCGCGGCAATGCGTCTTTGCCGGCAGTGTCAATCCCGACACCTACCTGCGCGATGAAACCGGCAATCGGCGCTTCTGGCCTCTGCGCTGCGGGGAGATTGATCTTGACGGGCTGCGTCGCGATCGCGACCAGCTCTGGGCGGAAGCCATCAGTCGCTTCAACGACGGCGCACCCTGGTGGCTGGAGGACCGCGACCTCATCGCCTCCGCCAGTGCGGAGCAGGAAGCCCGCTACGAGCCAGATGCGTGGGACGCGCTGATCGAGCGCTGGCTGGCCTGCGAGAGGTCCCGTGTGAACGTAGGCTTCGGCGCCTACGAAGACTGGCAAGACCGCCACGTACCCCGCCCTCAACCGCTCACAGACATTTCCGTTGGCGAGGCGCTGGAGAAGGCGCTGGGCATCGAGCCGGCGAAGTGGACCAAGGGCGATCAGATGCGGGTGGGCAACTTCTTCAAGGCGAAGAAGTGGGAACGCTACAAGACCAAGGGCTCGATGAAGGACGGTATCGAGCGGGAGTGGCGGTATCGCCGCACAGCCCCGGTGGCGCCCACGCCATGATCCTCATTTCGCCACCGAACCTGTCCCACTGTCCCACCTGGACGCCGCTGACGGCTCAGGTGGGACAAGAAAAAACCCCCAAATTCTGCGGGACTCCGGCTGTCCGTCCCACTGTCCCACCTGTCCCACTAGGTCTGAAACCTAGATGCGGGATGTTGGTCGGCAGACCAGGACATACATTTTCCTATAGGGGGTATAGGGCGGCCCTGTTTGGTGGGACAGGTGGGACAGATCGCGTCAACCTATTGAAGCATAATCAGAATTCCTGTCCCACCTGTTTTTCCAAGGTGGGACAGAGCGGGACAGGTGGGACTGCGCGCTGCCAGCGCAAAGGCTGGCCGGCCACAGGCCCGCCGGCAACATGGTCCGCCCCCAAGCCGGGCAGCGACAGCGAGCTCCGCCAAGAACCGCGCCGTCGCCGCCCTCACCACGATCATCCCCTCTCGGAGACCACCATGGATTTCGCGACTCTCACCATGCCCGCCGCGCATGCAAGCGGCCCGCCCATCATGACCGCGCCAGAACCATCCATCGCCCATCACGCCGTGCTGGCGCTCGACCTCGGCACCACCACCGGTTGGGCCCTGCGCGGCCAGGATGGCGGCATCACCTCCGGCACCATCAGCTTCAAGCCCAGCCGCTTCGAGGGTGGGGGGATGCGCTATCTGCGCTTCCGTCGTTGGCTGGCGGAGATCGCCAGTCTCTCCGGTGGGCTGACCCGCATCCCATTTGAAGAAGTGAGGCGGCATGTCAGCACCGATAGCTCCCACGCCTATGGGGGTTTCCTCGCCACCCTGACCGCCTGGTGCGAGCAG
>JBBRVI010000422.1:0-2727 GCA_038247025.1 Acetobacterales bacterium | reverse complement strand
GGAACGCCGCGACAAGGGCGTGAAGGACGTGGCGCTGATCCGGCTGGAGCAGCTCTACCCCTTCCCGGTCAAGAGCCTGTCCACGGCGCTGGCCCCCTACAAGAACGCTGAGGTGGTCTGGTGCCAGGAGGAGCCCGGGAATATGGGGGCCTGGCATTTCGTGGATCGCCGGATCGAGAAGGTCCTCCAGGAGATCGGCATCAAGGCGACCCGCCCCGATTTTGTCGGTCGCGAGGAAGCAGCGAGCCCGGCCACCGGCCTCGCCAAGGTCCACCAGGCCCAGCAGGAGGCGCTGGTGCGCCAGGCTCTGGGCCTGTAACTCCGGATTTGATGAATTTCCTGGGCCATCGCCGTCACCGGCTGACGGCCCGGGGCGAATTGGGCTAAGCAGAAGCCCAGGAAAAAAGCGAAACCGATGGCAACCGACATTCTCGTGCCTACCCTGGGGGAAAGCGTCAGCACCGCGACCGTCGCGCGCTGGCTCAAGCAGGCCGGCGAGGCCGTGGCGGCCGATGAGCCGCTGGTCGAGCTTGAAACCGACAAGGTCACGGTTGAGGTGAACGCGCCGGCCGCCGGCGTGCTGGAAGCGATCTCCGCCCAGCAGGGGGCAGAGGTCGAGCCAGGTGCCATCCTCGGCAGCATCGGCGAGGGACGCGGCAGCGTGGCCACCAAGACGCCCATTGCGCTCGCTCCAGTGGCGGCCGCAAAGCCTGTTGGCACTGCCGGTGGCTCCGTCGCCGCCGCGGAAGCCCATGGTGCGGCGCCGGGCGGCCATGCGCCCATGCCAGCCGCCGCCAAGCTCATGGCTGAGAACAACGTAAGCCCCGCCCAGATCGGCGCTGGCTCCGCCAAGGATGGCCGGATCGCCAAGGGCGATGTGCTGGATTTCCTGAGCCAGCCCACCGCGCCCAAAGCAGCGCCCGCCGCCAGGCCTGCCCGTGCGCTGGAAGCCGGCGAGGAGCGCGTGAAGATGACGCGCCTGCGCCTGACCATCGCCCGCCGCCTGAAGGAAGCACAAAACACGGCCGCCATGCTCACCACCTTCAACGAGGTGGATATGGGCGCGGTCATGGCCATGCGCGGCGAGTACAAGGACGCCTTCGAAAAGCGCCATGGCGTGAAGCTCGGCTTCATGTCCTTCTTCGTTACGGCCTGCGTCGCTGCCCTGAAGGAATTTCCTGCCGTCAACGCCGAGATTGACGGCGACGAGGTCATCTATCGCAACTTCGTGCATATGGGCATCGCGGTGGGCGGGCCTTCGGGCCTGGTCGTTCCCGTGCTGCGCAACGCCGATGAACTGGGCTTCGCGCAGATCGAAAAGGGCATTGCCGATTTCGGCAAGCGAGTTCGTGACGGCCAGCTCAAGCTGGAGGAGATGGCCGGCGGCAGCTTCACCATCACCAATGGCGGTATCTTTGGCTCGTTGATGTCCACGCCCATTCTCAACCCGCCGCAATCGGGAATTCTGGGCATGCACAAGATCCAGGAGCGGCCAATGGCCATGGGCGGAAAGGTCGAAATCCGGCCGATGATGTACCTCGCGCTGTCCTATGATCATCGGATCGTGGATGGAAAGGAGGCCGTCTCCTTCCTGGTGCGCGTCAAGGAAGCCCTCGAAGACCCGCGCCGCCTGATGCTGGGAGTTTGAGCGATGCGCTCACGTGAAGGCCAGCTCAGCGACAATCGCCCCATCTCCCGCACCCGCATCGAGAAGGAGAAGCAGTTGCGAGACCTGAAGGAAGTGATGGCGGGTATGAAGACGCATGCGACACCCGCGTTGCGGGATTCAGTGAAGGCAAAGATCAAGGAGTTGGAGGCCGACCTTGCCCAGCCAGCGCCCCCGCCGCGGGATCGGCGGCCGGCACGGCGCGAGTTCTAGAACAAGGTTGGGGCTGTGGCCTCACACGGTCGGCTTCTCGCCCTGACCGCGACCCGGCGCCGAGCGGCACAATGATCAAATCGCTGCCCCGCTCTGAGGAGTTTGTCCCATGCCCCATTTCGACCTGATATTGCGCGGCGGCCTTGCTGTTCTGCCTTGGGGGATAGAGCCGCTCGATATTGGCGTGCGCGATGGGCGCATCGCCGCCATGGGCGATCTTCGGCTCAGCGAGGGCACAAGCGAGGTGGATTGCCGCCATCTGCATGTCCTGCCCGGACTGATTGATGCCCATGTGCATCTGCGCGAACCCGGCGACGCGGCGGTCGAAACCATCGCCACCGGCACCAGGGCCGCCGTCCTGGGCGGTTTGGCCGCGGTCTTCGACATGCCCAACACCGCACCATCCATCACGGATTCCACGCAACTCGCCTGGAAGCGCGCCTATGTGGGCGAACATGCATGGTGCGACTTGGGCCTCTACGTCGGGGCCTCCAAGAAGAACATCGCAGAGCTCGCGGCACTTGAGGTCGAAGATAATGTCTGCGGCATCAAGGTCTTCGCCGGCTCCTCCACGGGCGACCTGCTGATCGAGGATGATGCAAGCCTGGAGGCGGTCATGCGCTCCGGCCGCCGGCGCATCTGCTACCATTCCGAGGACGAGTATCGCCTCCAGGCACGCAAGCCTGCCTATACCTCCGGCATGGCCCACCGCAACCACATGGAATGGCGCGATGTGGAATGCGCCATGCTGGGCACCAGGCGCCTGATGGCCATTGCCCGCAAGACCGGGCGTCCGGCCCACATCCTGCATGTGTCCACCGCCGAGGAACTCGCCTACCTGGCGGATT
>JBBRVI010000421.1:0-2730 GCA_038247025.1 Acetobacterales bacterium | reverse complement strand
GCTGGCACCCAGCACCGGCCCGCGCACTTCAAGCCCAAGCAAGGCCTCGGCACCTGGGCGGAAGCGGCCGGTGGCGGTGAGGTGCGCAAACGGAATGGGGTTAGCCGTCGCCTCCGCCGGCGGACGCGACTGGGCTGCGGCGAGTTCTGCCAGGATGCCGTTCTTCCAGGCAAGGCGCTGAATCTGCCAGGAACCAAGTGTCAGCATAAGTGCGAGGATGGGAAGGGCGAGGAAACTCGGGAGAATCAGGCGTTGCCAATTCAAGCGTCGCCCAATCGGACTATGTCCAATCGGACGTTCAGGGGGCGTGGGAGGGCTCATGCCAGGCGGATGTGGCCCGCAATGGGCCAAAGCGCCAGGATCAGTTCTTAACTTCCACCAGAGTAAAAAGCGCGAGCGGCGGGCAGGATTCCATCCGTTCGATCTCGGTCTCACCTTCGCCCAGCAAGTCGCTCAGCTTGAAATCCGGGTGCCACCCGAGAATGCGGGCGAGTGGCGCCGTGCTTCGCTCCAGCCACCAGCGAAACCCGTCATCGGCCGCAAAATGGTTGACGAAAAGCAAATGCCCACCGGGGCGCACCACGCGCGACATCTCAGCGTAAAGCTTCTTCGCATCGGGCACGACGGAAGCGGTGAACATGGCCACTGCGATATCGAAGCTGCCATCGGCGAAAGCTGTGTTTTCAGCGTCCATCTCGATCAGGCCGTGGCAGGCGGTGAGGGATTCGGCAGCCACGCGCTCCTTCGCCTTGAGCAACATTTCGCGGGAGAGATCAATGCCGACGACATCCAGATCCGACCGGTAGTGCGGCAGGGCCAAGCCCGTGCCCACACCCACTTCGAGGATGCGCCGCCCGGCGGTCTGGGAAATGCGGTTGACGGCCGCCACGGCGCTGCGCCGGCCAAAGGCCGAAACCCCGCCAAAGACCAGATCATACACCCCCGCCCAACGACGATAGGCGTTCCGGACCGAAGCTGCGTCAAGCGAGGCGCGAGGATGGGCGCGGTCGCCCTCCGAGAGGCCGAAGGTTGAAATGTGACAATTCCCTTGCGAGCAAAGTTTGGTTAGCGCGGGAGAAAGGCGGGCGCAAGGCGATTTGTTGAAATCACGTTGCGGTTTTGGGACGAGGGTGTTGCGGTAGGGCGGTCAGCACCCCGCCCAGAGCGATGATGGCGCCCCCAAGCAGCGTGATTGCATCCGGCCAATCCGCAAAGACCAGGATGCCCGCCAAGGTTGCCCAGATGAGCTGGCTGTAAGAAAGCGGGGCCAGAAGGCTGGCCGGTGCGCGGGCATAGGCAAGTACCAGCATCCCATGGCTCAGCGCGCCGAGCAGGCCAACCGTGATGAGAATGCTCCATTGCAATGTGTCAGGAGCGATGAAAACGAAAGGCTGCGCAAGGGATGTTGCGATCGAAGCGGCCAGGCCGGTGTGAAGGATGGTAACGCGGCTGTCATCCAGCGCGGCCAGGCGGCGGGTGAGGATCTGATAGACAGCGAACATGCAGGCCGTCCCCAACGGCAGCAGATAAGCCCAGTGCAACGGCGCTCCGGTCAGGAAAGGTGGGCGAAGGGCCACCAATACGCCGATGAAGCCAATTGCAACCCCGAACCAACGCCGCGGACTGACGCGCTCGCGCAGCACCACGGCCGCCAGCGCTACGGTGATGAGCGGCGAGGCGAAGCCCACCGCCGTCGCATCGGCCAGCGGAATGTGAGCAAGTGCGGAGGTGAAAAGAATGCTGCATCCCGCGAGAAGCAGGGAACGCAGGGCCTGCAACCCCGGCGCACGCGAACGCCAGGGCAGCCGCCCCATGCTGAGGCGCAAAACCAGGGCGACGGCAAGAAAGGAGAAGAGAAAACGCGCCCAGATGAGTTGCAGAACCGCGAAATCCGCCGTCATCACCTTCAGCAGCGTGTCCATCACGACAAAGAGGAGCAACGCGCCAAGCTGGAACAAAACGCCCGTCATGTAATGCACGAGGCCTCAGGCCCAAAGGCCTGACCTTGCAGTAAATCCGAAGCTTGCCCTGCCCAGTTCAGGCTGCCCCGGCTCAAGGCAGCCCAGTTCCGGCCGCCCCGGTTCAGGCCGCGTCTTCGCGCCGATCCTTGACGCGGACATAGGCCAGCGATGCATGGGTCGCGCAATAGGGTTTCCCGCCCATGGCTGGATCCACGCAGAAGCGAAAACCCTTGGTGCCCGGCTCGCCGATCGGCCAGCAGCAATTCTTCGCGCTGGCGCGCGGGAAGGCGCGAAGGATGGAGGGCGGCTTTGGGACGACGGCGGTGACGCGCGCTTCCAGTGCGGCTGGCTTGGGCTCCTCGCGGCGGATCATGATGGGCAAGGCCGCGCGCAGCGGCGGCAGCGTCGGGCGGCGGCCAGCAGCTACGGCACGGGGCGCCCCGGGATCGCGCCTGATGGGGCTTGGACGTGCCGGCAGTTCCAGCCGATGCGCTTTTCCAACCACGGCGTTCTTGGAGATGCCCATTCGGCGACCGATCTCGGCGGTCGAATGCCCTTCCGCCCAGAAGGCGCGCAGGCGGTCGATGGCTTCACTGGTCCAGTCCATAGAATCATGTCCCCCATCCCTGATACCACATACAGTAGCAAAAGACAGGGTTGACACACAAGCACTGGATTGTCTCGATTCGCCAGAAACTTGTGGAGAAGTCTTTCCGGACCGCTTTCGGACTCGGAGCAAGGCAATTCAGAGTCTTACGAATCATCGCCG
>JBBRVI010000420.1:0-2732 GCA_038247025.1 Acetobacterales bacterium | reverse complement strand
CGGTGGCCGCCGCCTGCCGTGCCGAGGGCGTGCGGGCCGAGGCCATCCAGGCGGATATCTCCACCTCGGCCGGGCGCACTGGCTTGCAGGCCGAGACCGAACGCGCGCTCGGCCTGCCGGATATCCTCGTCTGCAATGCCGGGATTTTTCCGCGCGCCGAATTCCTGGAACTGACCGGGGAGACCTGGGACGCTGTGCTGGGCGTGAACCTCAAGGCCACCGCCTTCCAGACACAGCTTTTTGCCCGCGCGTTGGTCGCGGCGCAGCGGCCGGGGGTGGCCATCACGCTGTCCTCCTCGGCGGTGCGCGGCGATCCGCGTGGGGCGCATTATTCGGCGAGCAAGGCCGGGATTCTGGGGCTGACGCGCGCCATGGCGCTGGCATTGGCGCCGCATGGCATTCGCGTGAATGCCATTGCGCCTGGCCTGACCGACACGGCGCAGCCGCGCCATGGCAACACCGAGGAAGAGATCGCCGAACGGGTGAAGACCATCCCGATCGCGCGGCTCGGCCAGCCCTCGGATATTGCGGATCTGGCCTGTTTCCTGGCTTCCGAGCAGTCGAGCTGGATCACCGGCCAGGTGCATCACATCAATGGCGGGCTGTGGATGCCTTGAGCGCCCCCGATGATGATGACGAGGAGGAAGGCCCGCCCGGCGTTCCCCCCGGCACGCCCTTCTACATGACGCCCGATGGGCAGGCGGCCCTTCAGGCCGAGTTGCACGCGCTGTGGCATGGCGAGCGGCCGAAGGTCACGCAGATCGTCTCCTGGGCGGCGGCCCTGGGCGACCGCAGCGAGAATGCGGACTACCAATACGGCAAGCGCCGCCTGCGCGAGATCGACCGGCGTGTGCGCTTCATTCAACGCCGGCTGCACCGGGCCGAGGTGGTGGACCCGCGTGACCAGAAGCGCCGCGACCAGGTGTTTTTTGGCGCCACCGTCACCTATGCCCGCGAGGACGACTCCGAAGCCACGGTGACCATCGTGGGCATGGAGGAGGCCGTGGCCGAAGAGGGCCGCATCTCCTGGGTATCGCCAGTGGCCCGGGCGCTGCTGGGCAAGCAGGTGGGCGATCTGGTCAAGCTGCGCACGCCCGCTGGTGTAGAGGAGATTGAAGTGGTGCGGATCTTCTATCCGGGACGCGAGGCGTGACCAAGCGCGGCGTCGTTTTCCTGCTGGGCACGACGCAGACTTTGGCCTGGGCTGGCACCTACTACATCCCGGCCATTCTCGCCGGGGCCATGGCGCGCGACCTCGGCGTCTCCACCGCGACCATCTTCGTGGCCTTCTCAGCCGCCATGTTGCTCACCGCCTTTCTGGGACCGCGCGTGGGCCGGGCCATTGATCAATATGGCGGCCGCGGCGTGCTGATGGCCTCCAACCTGGTTTTTGTGACGGGGCTTGCGCTGCTGGCGATGGCGCAAGGGCCGGTGATGCTGTTCGCGGCGTGGCTGGTGTTGGGGCTGGGGATGGCCATGGGGCTCTATGATGCGGGCTTTGCCACGCTGGCGCGGCTTTATGGCGGCGATGCGCGCAGCGCCATTGTCGGCATCACGCTGATTGCCGGCTTTGCCAGCACAGTCGGCTGGCCGTTGACAGGGCTGATGCTCTCGGAATTTGGTTGGCGTGGGGCGTGCTGGGGCTGGGCGGCGATCAACCTGCTGGTGGCCTTGCCGCTGAACGCGCTACTGCCGCGCACGCAATCGGCCGGCGCCAGTGCCGCCGCACCGCCGCCCAAAACAGCGCAAGCCGCGCGCGATGGCCGCCGCAGCGCCGTCCTCATGGCCTTCATCTTTGCGGCGGGCGGGTTTTCGGCAGCGGCACTCGCGGCGCACTTGCCAGCCCTGCTGGTGGATTCCGGGGCGACACCCGCCGCGGCCATTGCCGCCGGAGCGCTGATGGGGCCGGCCCAGGTGGCAGCGCGCGTGCTGGAATTCACCCTGCTTCGTCGGGCGCACCCTTTGCTTTCGGCCAAGCTCGCGCAGGTGACGCACCCGATCGGCGCCGCGATTCTTTTGTTCTTCGGCGCGCCCTTCGCCGCCACCTTCGTGCTGCTGCACGGGGCGGGCAATGGCATCAACACCATTGTGCGCGGAACGCTGCCGCTCGCGGTGTTTGGTGCGGCCGGCTATGGGGCGCGGCAGGGCATGATCGTGGCCCCAGCGCGTTTTCTGGGAGCGCTGGCGCCAGCCTTGTTTGGCTTCGTGGTGGAGGGCTATGGCGCCCAGGCGCTGTGGCTGACGGCTGCGATGTCACTGCTGGCCCTGGCCGCCCTGTTCATGCTGCGCGTTGCGCCAGAATCCCCAGAAGGACGGCGTTGAATTTCTCCGCCGCCTCATAGGCCACCCAATGGCCGGCTCCGGGGATCACCGCTTCCAGCAATCCTGGGTCAATCCCGCGCAGCACTTCCAGGCGCGCACGCACATCGGGCCAGGCGACCGTGTCGAACTCGCCCCAGATGCCGGCCAGCGGCGCGCGCACCAGCATCAGCGCGTCCCGCAGCATCGCACTCGATGCGAAGCCGCGCGAGCGCAGCCTGGCGTGCTGTGTGTTGAACTCCTGGATATCGAGTGCTGTGTCGTCGATTCGCGCGGCGTCGCGGATCATGAGGCGGGCCAGGTTCTCCCGATGCGCCTCGCGCCGGGCCTCGCCCTGTTTGTCGCGCACCTTGAGCAGATCGAGCGGCGGACGCGGCAGGCCGAGCGAGGCCGCGCCTACCACCGTCATACTG
>JBBRVI010000419.1:0-2763 GCA_038247025.1 Acetobacterales bacterium | reverse complement strand
GATGGCTTTCATCGTCACCAATCACCTGGCTGACCTCATGCCCGGCCTGACCGAGCGCGACGTCTCGCTGGTGGTGGCGCCGCTCAGCCATGGGGCGGGGATTCATGCGTTGGTCCAGGTGGCACGTGGGGCGTGTTCGGTATTGCTGCCAGGCGAGAGGCTGGATACGGGGGTGGCCTGGGGGCTGATCGCGCAGCACCGCGTCACCAACATGTTCACCGTGCCCACCATCCTGAACATGTTGGTGGAGGATGGGCGCGCGGCACCCCATGCGCTGCGCCATGTGATCTATGCGGGCGCGCCCATGTACCGCGCTGACCAAAAGCGCGCGCTGGAGCGGTTGGGTGCCTGCCTGGTGCAGTATTTCGGACTCGGTGAGGTGACGGGCTGCATCACCGTATTACGCCCGGACCAGCACAGCCTGGATGATTCGGACCCCAGTATCGGCAGTTGCGGCATGCCGCGTACGGGGATGGATGTGGCCATCCTCGATGAGCAGGGCGTGCATGTTCCCCCTGGCGAGCGCGGTGAAATCGGCGTGCGCGGCCAGGGCGTCTTCGCCGGCTATTTCCGGAATGACGAAGCCAATGCCAAAGCCTTCCGCCATGGCTGGTTCCACACGGGTGATCTGGGCTTTCTCGATGCGCGCGGCTTCCTGCATATCACCGGCCGCGCGTCCGACATGTTCATCTCCGGCGGCTCCAACATCTATCCGCGTGAGGTGGAGGAGGCGCTGCTGACGCACCCCGCCGTGCTGGAATGCGCCGTGGTGGGCATGCCCGATCCGCGTTGGGGGGAATCGGGGGTGGCGTGTGTGGTGCTCCGCGCGCCAGCAACAGGCGAGGCTTTGTTGCAGCATCTGGAAGGCGGCCTCGCGCGCTACAAGCACCCGCGTCGTTTCGTCTTCTGGGAGGCTTTGCCGAAATCCGCCTATGGGAAGGTGCCCAAGGCGCTCCTCGCGCAGAAGCTGCGCGAGGGCGGTGTGGCCTGAACTTCCCGCGTCAGCTGTTCGGCCCGCGCCCAAGCCCGATGGGCTGCCAGCGCTGCAAGGCGGTGTTTTGCAGCACGGCCGGGTTCACGCAGCTCATTGGCCATTTGCCTTGCAGAACCAGCGCCAACTCGCTGCCCACGCGGCGCTTGCGCGCCTCATCGAAGCGCGCCGAGGCCGAGGCCGTGTGTGCCGAGAGGATCACATTCTCCATGCTCAGCAGCGGGTTGTTGTGGCTGGGTGGCTCCACCTCCAGCACATCGAGGCCCGCATAGGCGATCCAGCCCTCGGTCAACGCCTTGATCAGCGCGGCCTCGTCCACCGTCGGCCCGCGGCCGACATTGAGGAAGATCGCGCTCTTTTTCATCAGGCGGAAGTGCTTTTCCTGAAGCAGCTTTGTGCATTCTGGCCGGGCGGGCGCATGCATGGAGACGAAGTCGGACTGGCTCATCACCTCGTTCATGGTGGCGGGCAGCACGCCGTATTCGCTCAAGAGTGTCTCGTCGAGGAACGGGTCATAGGCAATCATCCGCAGGCCGAAGGGTGCTGCGCGGCGGGCGACCGCGCGGGCCACGCGGCCGAAGCTGATGAAGCCCAGCGTCTGGCCCATCAGGCGCGGGATTTGCAGCAGCGCGGGGCGACCTTCCGCCCAGCGATGCTCGCGCACCATTCGGTCCTGTTCGAGGGTGCGGCGGAAGGTGGAGAGCAGCAGCATCATGCAATGATCCGCCACCTCCTCGATGAAGGTGTCGGGCACGTTGGTCACGGGGATGCCCGCGCGCGTCGCCGCCTTCACATCCACGCTGTCCACGCCGACGGAACCCAGGGTGATCGCTTTGCAGTTCTTGAGGGCCGCGATGATCTCGGCCGTGATGGGAATGCCCTTGGCATAAATGGCATCCGCCGTGCTGGCGGCGGCGATGAAGCCGGCGGTATCGGTTGGCGCTTCCACGATCTCGGCGTCGAGGCCATTCAGGGCCTCCATCTCGAAATCATAGCCACCACCGGCCACGGTGAAACTGGCCCCCGCGGGGGTGACGATGCGGAACTTCGCCATTGGCGTTTTTCTCCCTGGATTGTGGAACAAGCGAAGCATGCGCGCCGGGATGCGGCAAGCGCAGGCTTGTCATCCCGCCGCCATGCGGCAAACTGTGCATCATCGGGCAGGGAGGTCGGACATCATGAAAAAAATCGCATGGATCACGGGTGCGGGCAGCGGCATTGGTGAGGCTGCGGCCATCGCCCTGGCCGAACAGGGGATGGTGGTCGTTCTCACCGGCCGTACCAAGTCCAAGCTTGACGCGGTGGCGGCACGCATCAAGGCGATGGGTGGCACAGCCCATGTGAAACCGGCCGATATGGGCAAGGCCGCAGCCGTGCAGAAGGTGGCGGACTTCATTGCTGAAAAGCTCGGCCGCCTGGATGTCTTCGTGAACAATGCAGGGCTGAACATCACCGAGCGCACCTGGGCCAACCTCAAGCCCGAGGGCGTCAAGGAGCTGGTGGACGGCAACCTGATCTCCGCCTTCCATGGCGTGCTGGCGGCCCTGCCGATCATGCGCGCGAACAAGGGCGGGCTGATGATCCACACCGCCTCCATGGCCGGCCGCTTCGTGAGCCCCTTGAGCGGCGCGGGCTACACCGCCAGCAAGCACGGCGTGGTGGCGATGAGCCATTCCATCAACATGGAGGAATGCGGCCATGGTATCCGCAGCACGGTGATGTGCCCCGGAGAGGTCCGCACCGCCATTCTCGACAAGCGCCCGAACAAGCTC
>JBBRVI010000418.1:0-2769 GCA_038247025.1 Acetobacterales bacterium | reverse complement strand
GCGGCCTGGAAGGCGTCCTCCAGCTTGGCGTTGAAGGCGTCCAGAATGCCCTGCGCGTCCTCGGCCGGGACGCTGCCCTCGGCGGCCAGACGTTCGGCATAGAGGGTGCGAGTTGTCTTCATTTGGCGGATGCGGCTGTACATGGTGGGCTGGGTGAAGGCGGGCTCGTCGCTCTCATTGTGGCCGTGGCGGCGGTAGCAGACGATGTCCAGCACGATATCGGCCTGGAAGCGCATGCGGTATTCGGCGCAAAGCTGCGCGCACCAGACCACGGCCTCGGGGTCATCGCCATTCACATGCAGGATCGGCGCCTGGATGGCCTTGGCCACGTCGGTGCAATAGAGCCCCGAATAGGCATGTGCGGGGACGGTGGTGAAGCCGATCTGATTGTTGGTAACGATATGGATCGTCCCGCCCGTGCGGTAGCCAATGAGTTGGCTCATGGCCAGCGTCTCATAGACCAGGCCCTGGCCGGCGAAGGCGGCATCGCCATGCAGCAGGATGCCCATGACCGACCCGCGCGTCTTGGTGTCGCCCGCCATATCCTGCCGCGCGCGCACCTTGCCGGCAACGACAGGGTTCACCGCCTCCAGATGCGAGGGGTTGGGCTGGAGCGAGAGATGGACCTGGCGGCCTTCGATCTCCACATCCGTGGAGGTGCCGAGATGGTACTTCACATCGCCCGAGCCCTGGACGTCATCAGGCTTGAAGCTTGATCCCTTGAACTCGGAGAAGACCTGCAAGTAGGGCTTCTTCACCACGTTCACGAGGACGTTCAGGCGCCCGCGATGGGCCATGCCGATCGCGATTTCGCGCGTGCCCTCGCGTGCCGCAACTTCGATCACGGTTTGCACGGCGGGGATGGTGCTCTCGCCGCCTTCCAGGCCGAAGCGCTTGGTGCCGACATATTTCTTGGCGCAGAAGGATTCGAAGCCCTCGGCCTCGGTCAGTTGCAGCAGAATCTGGCGCTTTTCGGCGGGGGTGAAGGCGGTGACCCAGGGCGCGCCTTCCAGACGCTGCTGGATCCAGGATTTCTGCTCCGGGTCCTGGATGTGCATGAACTCCACGCCGATCGGGCCGCAATAGGTCGCGCGGACGCGGCCCATGATCTCGCGGATGGTGGCCGTCTCCAGGCCCAGCACATTGTCAATGAAGATGCGGCGGTCGAGATCGGCCTCGGTAAAGCCCCAGAAGGCGGCGGAAAGCTCGGGGTGGGAAGGGATGACCTGAAGGCCGAGGGGGTCAAGCTTGGCCTCCAGATGGCCGCGCACCCGGTAGGAGCGGATGAGCATCAGCGCGCGGATGCTGTCCAGCACGGCGCGGCGGGTTTCCTCGGGGTCGGTGTTGCGTTGCGCGGCGGGTACGCCTTTGGGGGCGGCGGGCTTCGCATCCTCGGGCGGGGCGAAGCCGCCGCGCGGGCGCGGCGCCCAGGAGGCGCCCATCGCATCGGTGAGCACGGAGCGCGCATCATCATTGAGTGCCGCGAAAAGCTCGGCGAAGGAGGGGTCCACGCTGCCGGGGTTTTCCACCCAGCGGGCATAGGTATCGGCGAGATAGGCCGCATTGGCCCCGTTCATCGCGCTTGCGAGGATGTCCACTCCGGCCATTTTTGTCCCACGGGCCCGTCTTGCGGCGGCCCGGCCCTTTTGTTTCCACAGCAGAAGTCGTCGAAGCAAGGTCCAGCGACTGGAATGAACATACCCGTAAGGGCGGAGCCAGGGCAGCCCCCCGCCGCATGGGTGATCCCTGGAAATCAGGGTTCCGGGCGATGAAGAGCGCGCTTACCCGGCCAGCGCCTTCACCATCGTCGAACCCAGGCTCGCCGGTGTATCGGCCACATGGATGCCCGCCTCGGCCATTGCGGCCATCTTCACCTCGGCCGTGTCCTTGCCGCCGGAAATCACCGCGCCCGCATGGCCCATGCGCCGGCCCGGAGGCGCGGTGGCACCGGCGATGAAGCCAACCACCGGCTTGTTCGGCTTGCCGGGACCGAAATTCTCCGACTTCAGGAACTCCGCCGCCTGGATTTCCGACTGCCCACCAATCTCGCCGATCATGATGATGGACTTGGTCTCGTCATCCGCCAGGAACAACTCCAGCACATCAATGAAATCCATCCCCTTCACCGGGTCACCGCCAATTCCCACGCAGGAGCTTTGGCCCAGCCCGGCGGCCGTGGTCTGCGCCACCGCCTCATAGGTCAGCGTGCCCGAGCGAGAGACGATGCCCACCGAACCACGGCGATGGATATGGCCAGGCATGATGCCGATCTTGCACTCATCGGGCGTGATGACACCCGGGCAATTCGGTCCGACCAGCACCGAGGCGGAGCCATCCAGCGCGCGCTTCACCCGCACCATGTCCAGCACCGGAATGCCCTCGGTGATGCAGATGATCAGCGGGATTTCGGCATCAATGGCTTCCAGGATGGAATCCGCTGCAAAGGCCGCGGGCACATAGATCACGGACGCGTTTGCCTGGGTCGCATCCCGGCACTCGGCCACCGTGTTGAAGACCGGCAGGTTGAGCGTGGGGTGCATGGTGCCCCCCTTGCCCGGCGTCACACCGCCCACATAGGTGCTGCCATAGGCAATACCCTGGCTCGCGTGGAAGGTCCCCTGCGCGCCGGTGAAGCCCTGCGTCATCACGCGCGTGTTCTTGTCAACGAGAATTGCCATGGTTCAGGCCCCCCCAGCGGCGGAGCCGCTATCAGCGTGTTTCACGGCCGCAACGGCCTTCTGCGCGGCATCCGCAAGGTTTTCGGCCGCG
>JBBRVI010000417.1:0-2779 GCA_038247025.1 Acetobacterales bacterium | reverse complement strand
GGCGCGAGCCTGCATATCCTGGGCGAGCAGTTCGGCAATGTTTTTGTCGGCGTGCAGCCAGGCTTTGGCTATGAGGGCGACCCGATGCGGTTGCTGTTCGAGCATGGCTTCGCGCCGACGCATGCTTTCGCCGCGTTCTATCGCTGGCTCAGCGAGGATTTCAAGGCCGATGCGGTGCTGCATTTCGGGACCCACGGCGCGCTGGAATTCATGCCCGGCAAGCAGGCCGGCATGTCAGCCGCGTGCTGGCCGGATCGCCTGATTGGTGATTTGCCGAACTTCTACCTTTATGCCTCCAACAACCCCTCCGAGGGGATGCTGGCCAAGCGCCGCGCCGGTGCCACGCTCATCAGTTACCTCACCCCGCCGGTGGCGAGTGCGGGGCTGTATCGTGGCCTCGTGGATCTCAAGGGTACGTTGGACCGTTGGCGCGCGCTGGAGCCGGATGCGGATGCTGCGATGCGCGTTTCCATGGCCGAGTTGATCCAGGCCCAGGCGTCTTCGGTGGAGCTATGCCCGGCAGCACCGGCATGGGCATCCGCGGATTACGAAGTGCGGATGATGAAGCTCTCGGCCGAACTGCTGGAGCTGGAATACACCCTCATCCCGCATGGCCTGCACGCCCTCGGCAAGCAGATGAACGAGCAACAGCGCATCGAGATGCTGGATGCCGCTGGGGTCACCGATCCGGCGGAGCGCGCGCGCCTCGATGACCTGCTGGCGACCGAGCATGAAATCCCCGCGATCCTGCACGCGTTGGATGGCGGCTACACCAAGCCCGCACCAGGTGGTGACCTTCTGCGCACGACCGACGTGCTGCCGACAGGGCGCAACCTGCACGGTTTTGACCCCTTCGGCATTCCCTCCGCCTTCGCGGTGCGCGATGGGGCACAACAGGCCGACCGTCTGCTGGAGCGCCTGACGGCCGATGGCGCTGCCATGCCTGAAACCATCGCCATGGTTCTCTGGGGTACGGACAACCTCAAGACCGAGGGTGGGCCCATTGCCCAGGCGCTCTGGTTGATGGGTGCCGAGCCTCGGCATGACGCCTACGGGCGGCTATGCGGCGCGAAGCTCATCCCGCTGGAGACACTCGGCCGGCCGCGCATTGACGTGATGATCAGCCTCTCGGGCATCTTCCGCGACCTGCTGCCCTTGCAGACGCGCCTCCTCGCCGAAGCAGCACTCTTCGCCGCCCAGGCCGATGAGCCCGAGGAGATGAACTTCATCCGCAAGCACGTCGTTGCCTTCATGACAAAGAATGGCGGCTGCATCGAGGATGCCGCGCTGCGCATCTTCGGCAATGCCGACGGCACTTATGGCGCCAACGTCAACCAGATCGTGGACAATGGCAGCTGGCAGGATGAGGATGAGCTCGCCGAAGCCTATGTGAAGCGCAAAGGCTTCGGCTATGGCGCCGATGGCCGCCCGCGGCGCAACGATGCGGTGATGAACAACGTGCTCAGCACGGTGGAATGCACCTATCAGAACCTGGACAGCGTCGAGAGCGGCATCACCACCATCAGCCATTACTTCGACAGCCTGGGCGGCATGAGCCGCGCGGTGCTGCGCAACCGTGGGCAGGAGCCGCAGGTCTTCATCGGCGACCAGACCAAGGGGGCAGGGACCATCCGCTCACTGGCCGAGCAGGTGAATCTGGAAAGTCGCACCCGAGCGCTGAACCCCAAGTGGTTCGAAGCGATGCTGAGCCATGGCTATGAAGGCGTTCGCCAGATCGAGGAGCACGTGACCAACACCATGGGCTGGTCGGCCACGACCGGCCAGGTGGAGCCCTGGGTCTATCAGCACCTGGCGCAGACCTACATGTTGGATGAGGAAATGCGGGCGCGCCTCGCCAACCTCAACCCGACTGCATCGGCGAAGATCGCGAACCGGCTGATCGAGGCGACTGAGCGCGCCTATTGGAAGCCGGATGCCGCAACGCTTGAGGCGCTTCGCCGCGCAGGTGAAGAACTTGAAGACCGCCTGGAAGGCATCACACCGGAGATGGCCGCATGAGTGTACTCACCCGCACGGAAACGATCCGCGGCACCAATACCGCGAAGGTCGGCGATGGGCTCGGCAGCGTGCAGGTCCATATGGACCAGCTTGCCAAGATCGATACGGCCAAGGTCTTCGCGGTGTATGGCAAGGGAGGTATCGGCAAGAGCACGACCAGCTCCAACCTCTCCGCCGCCTTCGCCAAGTTGGGCAAGCGCGTGCTGCAAATCGGCTGCGATCCGAAGCATGACAGCACCTTCACGCTGACCAAGCGGATGATCCCGACCGTGATCGACGTGCTGGAAAGCGTGGACTTCCACGCCGAGGAGCTGCGCGCCGAGGATTTCGTGGTCGAGGGCTATGCCGGCGTGATGTGCGTGGAGGCCGGCGGCCCGCCCGCTGGTACAGGCTGCGGTGGCTATGTGGTGGGCCAGACGGTGAAGCTGCTCAAGGAGCATCATCTGCTGGAAGACACGGATGTGGTCATCTTCGACGTGTTGGGCGATGTGGTGTGTGGCGGCTTTGCAGCACCCCTGCTTCATGCCGACCGCGGATTGATTGTTGCGGCCAATGATTTCGACAGCATTTTCGCCATGAACCGCATTGTCACGGCCATCCAGGCGAAGGCGAAGAATTATGGCGTGCGTATTGGTGGTGTCATCGCCAACCGGTCCAAGGATGTAGACCAGATCGAGCGCTACAACGACAGGACCGGCATGAAGCTGCTGGCTCACTTTCCGGACCTCGACGTCATCCGCCGCTCGCGCCTGAAGAAGGC
>JBBRVI010000416.1:0-2785 GCA_038247025.1 Acetobacterales bacterium | reverse complement strand
GTGATGGATTCCGCCGCATGGCAAGGCAGCACATTCCCCGCCGGCGAGACCGCGAGAAAGCGCCGCCCCCAGCCGCCCATACAGGCTTTGGGCCGTGCGGCGTGGTAATCTGGCACAACGTAATCAATGACCAGGCGTCCAAGATGCGCGGCTCGCGCGGCTTCCACAATGTACGTGGCATCGTCCAACTGCGCGCGACTGGGCAGCAGTGCATCACGATTGGCTAGCGCCCAGCCATAATATTGCACATGCGCGACTTCGAGCCGCCCTGCCCCCCATTCCAGCGCGATCTCGATGAGGCGCGGCAGATTGTGCAGGTTCTGCCGATGCACCACGGCATTGAGCGTGAGCGGCAGCCCCGCCTGACTCACCAGCGCCGCCGCCGCGCGCTTTCTGGCCTGCGCACCCTTCATGCCGCCGATGCGCTCGGCCCCTGCCTCATCGGCGTCCTGCACGGAGAGCTGAACGTGATCGAGGCCCGCCTCCACCAGCCGCGCCATCAGCGCCGCATCCAGCAGCACGCCGGCGGTGATGAGGTTGGTGTAGAGCCCGGCCGCGCGGGCAGCCGACACGATCTCCACGATGTCGCGCCGCACGGTGGGCTCGCCGCCGGAGAGATGGACTTGCAGGCAGCCCAACGCCGCAGCCTCCTGGAAGACACGCGCCCATTCGGCCGTGCTGAGTTCGCCCGAGGCGCGCGTCAATTCGGTGGGATTGGAGCAATAGGGGCAGCGCAGCGGGCAGCGATGGGTGAGTTCGGCCAACAGGGCGAGCGGGGCGTCAATCATGCTGCGTCCGATCGCCGAAGGCGTGAATCGGCCGCGTAAATGTACCAATCCGATCGCTGAATGCGTGAATCGGCCGCGTCAACATATCAACGCGCCCTTGTCCCGGAGGTCCTCCAGCATCACGCGCACATCCGCAGCGATCACTTCGGTTGGGGCGGCGAATTTCTCCGCGAGCGTGGCGATGATCGCCGCTTCATCGCGCAAACCATCCACCAGGCGCAGCACTTCGAGGGCGATTTCATCAGGGATGAACATCCGTTCGGGCGCCATCACGATCCAGCGGCCGCGCGCCTTGTCCTCCTGCAACCGGACGCCGGGGGCAAAGCGTGGCGTCATGGCCGGAACGCGCCCGGCGGCGGCAGGGCGGGCGCGACGTAGGCGAAGTGAAGCGCATCGAGCTGGGCCCAAAGCAGGTCGCATTTGAAGCGCAGCGCGGCCAGGCATTGCTCCTGCTTCTCACGCGTATCGGCGTGCTGCTTCACATAACCCAGCGCGAAATCCACATCCTGCGGCGCCTGCGTGAGGCGTGGCTTGAAATAGGCCAGCGTTTCCTCGCGCACGAAGTCGTAATTGCGCAGCATGCCGGCCACGCGCTGCTGGATGATGTTGGTGGAAAACATCTCGGTCAGCGACGACGCCACAGCCTCCAGCACGCTGCGCTCGCGCACGAAATGCACATAGGCATCCACCGCGAAACGCGTGCCGGGCAGCAGCCCGGCCAGCGAGGTGACGTAGTCGCGGTCCAGGCCCAGACCGTCGGTCAGAGCCAGCCAGCGCTCGACGCCGCCGGGCTGGCTGCCATCGCCGTCATGATCCTCGATGCGGCGGCGCCATTCGCGGCGCAGTTGGGTGGTGGGCAGCCGCGCCAGGAGCGAGGCGTCCTTCGCCGGGATGCTTGCCTGGTAATAGTAGCGGTTCAGTGCCCATGCCCGGACCTGTCCGCGTGTCAGCTTTCCGTTGTGCAGCAGGTGATGGAAGGGATGCAGGATGTGATAGCGCTCGGCGCCGATCGCGCGCAGTTCCGCTTCGAATCCATCAGGCGAGGCGAGCGTCACAGCGTGATCTCCATGCCATCCTCCGCGACCTCCCAGCCGGCCGCGGCGATTTGCGCGCGTTCGGGGCTGTCATCCAGCAAAGCCGGGTTGGTGTTGTTGAGGTGGATGAAGATGCGCCGAGCAACACCCAGTGGGGCGAAGGCCTCCAGCGTCTCGGTGATGGGCATGTGGCCCATGCGCCGCCCGGTCTTGGGGCCGGCCCCGGCCGTGATCATCTCGTCGTCGGTGAATAGCGTGCCGTCGAAGAAGACGCAGGCCGCGCCGCGCAAACGGCTGGCGAGGGCCGATGTCATCATGGCGCAACCGGGGATGTAGTGCAGCGTGGCACCTCCCGCCGAAATCGCCAGCCCCACCGCTTCGCCATCCTCAACCAGGCCGGGATCTGCACCGGCTTCGGCGAAAAGCGGCACCTTGCCGGGCACGGCATAGGCCTCGACCATCAGACCCAGAGGCGCGCCCGCGCCATCCGCCGACGCGAAGGGCACGCTGAGTGGCATGACCTCGCGCGTCACGAAATCGGGGTGGAGCGCCCGGAAGATCGGGTTTTCCTCCAGCACGACCAGGCTTTGCGGCGCACCATAAAGCCGGAAGGGCTGCCTTTCGCGCAGGTGCAAAAGCCCCGCGATGGTGTCCACCTCGGCCCCCGTCAGCGCAATGGCCGCGATGGGCGAGTTGCGAAGCGGTTCTGCCCGGGGATGCAAAGCGGGTGTGGCCGCGATCTGAGACCGCAGATCGGGAGAAGCGTTGACCAGGAGCCAGCGCAGCCCATCGGCGCTGACCGCCAGTGAGGCCTGGCTACGAGGCTTGGCCGCTGCGTCGCCCCCACGGGAGCGCTGACAGCCTGGGCCAGAGGAATTCCATTGCGGGAAGCCACCACCGGCCCCCGCGCCCAGCACAATGGCGCGCAACATGTTGAAAAGGCCCGGATCGGCAGCCCGGGCC
>JBBRVI010000415.1:0-2785 GCA_038247025.1 Acetobacterales bacterium | reverse complement strand
CGCCCTCGGGACCCCCCCCCCGGAATGCTGGCGAAGCGGCGAAAGGAGCCTTGCCGTGCGCAGGTTTCGGATTTTCGCGGTTTTGGGATTGTTGGTTTCGTTGGTTGGCTGCGCGCCGGGATTTGTCGGCGGGCCAGTCTATGGCGGTGGCTTCGGCCATGGCGGCGGCTTAAGCCAAGGCGGAGGCTTCGGCCACGGCGGAGGCTTTGGACACGGCAGAGGCTTTGCACACGGCAGAGGCTTTGCACACGGCAGAGGCTTTGGGCACAGCAGAGGCTTTGGCTATGGGCCGCCGCACCATTTCTCGCCCGGCCCGCGCTTCCATGGGCCGTCACCTGGTCATTTCGGTCCCTCGCCGCGCTTTTACGGCGGCGGGCATGGTGGTTTTCGCGGTGACTTTCACGGCGGCGGCGGTCGGCATTGGCGCCGTCATTAGGGCATCAATCCGCCGCTCCGCTGCCATGAGGGCAGGTTTATGATCCATGCACACAAGGAGACATTTGCAATGCCCAAACTTTGGAAGCTGATGCAGGGCATGGCGCTGGGCGTTGCGTTCCTGGCCATCTCCGGGGCCGCCCAGGCGCAGTACTTCGACAAGCCAGGCTTTGGCGGCGGATACAGGTTTGGCCCACCGCCGCCGATCATCTTCTCGCCGCAACCTCGGTTTTATCTCCCGCCGCCGGTGTATTATGCACCGCCGCAGCGCTTTTATCATCCGCCTCCGCCGCGCGCCTTCTACGCGCCGCCGCGCGATTTCTACGGATCGCCCCGCGATTTCTACGGATCGCGCCCCTATTACGGCCGGCCCCATGGGCATCGCCGACACTGGTAGCCCCAACAATCTGAAGCCGGTCAGCAAAGGCGCCTGACGATACCGACAAGGGTCAGGTTCGGCCGCCTCAATGACCTGATGAGCATGCGCACCGACGGGCATCTGCCGTGCTCTGTCTCGACCCCTACGCCCGAATCCCCCAATTTGAGGTCTGGCCCGGGCCTCTGTTTGCTTCAACGGGTGGGTCGGGAGAAGCACTGACACGGCGGCGCCCGGCGGCTTCGGCACGGGCTGTCCTCCCTGAAGGCGCTCGGCGCCTCAGGTTCGCGCCAAGGACACTTCGCCCCCCGGCCCGCTGAACCGCCCGGAATATCTGAGCCTCAAGTGAGCCGGGGGCATTGGCTGAGGCTGCCCCCAAGCGGGGTGTCCACACCCGGTCGCACCAGCCGTGCGCGGGGGGCGCGTGCCTCCCATGCACAAGCCTGCTATGTCAGGAGACAATTCCCGAAAGGACCATCCCATGGCTCGCCGCCGGCAGATTTATGAAGGCAAGGCCAAGATTCTGTTCGAGGGGCCGGAGCCTGGCACCATCGTCCAGTATTTCAAGGATGACGCCACCGCCTTCAACGCGCAGAAGAAGGGGACGATCACCGGCAAGGGTGTACTCAACAACCGCATCAGCGAATATCTGATGACGCGCCTGGGCGAGATCGGCATCCCCACGCATTTCATCCGCCGCCTGAATATGCGCGAACAATTGGTGCGCGAAGTCGAGATCATTCCGCTGGAGATCGTGGTGCGCAATGTGGCAGCGGGCTCGCTCGCCACGCGCCTGGGCATCCCCGAGGGCACGCGCCTGCCGCGCAGCATCATCGAATACTACTACAAGAACGACGCGCTGCAGAACCCGATGGTGAGCGAGGAACACATCACCGCCTTCGGTTGGGCCGCCACGCATGATCTGGACGACATGGTGCAACTCACGCTCCGCGTGAACGACTTCATGACCGGGCTGATGCTGGGGGTGGGCATCACCCTGGTGGATTTCAAACTGGAATTCGGCCGCCTGTACGAGGATGAGGAGATGCGCATCGTCATCGCGGATGAGATCAGCCCCGATAATTGCCGCCTGTGGGACAGCAAGACGGGTGAAAAGATGGACAAGGACCGCTTCCGGCGGGATCTCGGCCGTGTCGAGGAAGGCTATCAGGAGGTGGCGCGGCGGCTTGGCATTCTTCCGGAAGCCGGCGTGCGAGACCTCAAGGGGCCGGAGATGGTGCAGTAGTTCCCCATGAAAACGCCGAAAGGGCGTTTGCATGGGAGCCTCGGGTTGGCTCCTGATCTTCGCGGGGCTGATCCTTTTGGCGGGTTGGAGAGATGTATGGCGCGTTTGAAAGTGACTGTGTTTCCCAAAGCGGGTGTGTTGGACCCTCAGGGCAAGGCTATCGAGCGTGCATTGGCAGGGCTCGACTTCGCGGGCGTGGGTGAGGTGCGGGTGGGCAAAGTGATGATTGTGGAACTCGCCGAGAGTGACGCCGCAGCAGCGCGCGCCACCGGCGAGGAGATGGCGCGCAAGCTGCTCGCCAACACCGTCATCGAGAGCTTCACCGTGGAGGTGATGTGACCGCGCGCCAATCCTCGCTGCGGTATTTCGTGATCGCCACGCTGGGCTTCACCGTCTGGCGGCTGGTGACCGTCAGCGCCTATCTGCTTTTTGGCCCGGCCATTGTGTCCAACTACCCGGTGACGGAGGTGTTCTTTCTCCTCTCCAAGGGGTTTCTGGGCGGGTTGTTCTGGCCGATCAGCTTCGCGCTGGATGGCTGGCGCAACCCCGCAGGCTGGCTGCTGTACCCATGGTGAAGGCCTCGCTGCTGCTGATGGTGGTGCTGACGATCCTGGTCGCGATGGGCTTGCGCTGGCGTGAACAGCGTGCCCCGCAGGTGAGGGCCGCGCAGCGCCCGGGCTGGATTGCCGCGCAAAAGGCCAAGGCCAATCGCTGGGTCACGGCGGCGG
>JBBRVI010000414.1:0-2786 GCA_038247025.1 Acetobacterales bacterium | reverse complement strand
TCGCGGGTCGAGAGCGTTTGCGTCAGGCAACGGATGTCCGCATGAATATCGGGGATGATGTCGTAGTGCGCTGTCATGCTAAGTGCCCCCAGAAACCCGACTTCCGGCCATGCTCCAGCTTCAGCCGGGCGACATAGGTGGCGTGAGGCTCAAACGTCCCGTAATCCTCGATCCTGTCGGCCAGCGCCGCGCATTCGGCCAGGTGCTGGGCAGCATAGCCGTAACGCTTTGATCTGGCCTTCGACAGTGTGAAGTCGATCATGGACCTCAAAGCCAGCGTCGCGGCAAGCGGGTGGCGCTCTGAGAGGGCCTCAGCCGCAGGCACGAGAATTTCGTAATGGTCGCCGTTGATTTCGGCATAGCGGGCGATCAAAAGCCGGGCGGCGCGGTCTGGCGACGGCCACTCCAGAAAGAAGCCCAAGGCCGGCGTCACGCGCGGAAGCGCCGCTGCGAAGTCCATGGCCCGTTCCTCGGCATCGATGTCTTCGAAATCGGGAAGCCGCTTCAGAAAGTCGCGCAGGTAGTCGGACTCGAGCGTGCTCTCGAAACAGGTCCAGCGAAATGCCTGCGCCTCCTCCTTGCGATCAAGCGCCTCAAGCACCGCGAGGCGGGTATCTTGCCACTCGCGGGGCACCCAACTGTCCTTGCCAATATCAGCGCGTTCGATGAAACCGAGCGCATCCTCTGCCCTGCCAGCGGCCAGCAGACGCGCCGCGATTTCGGCAGCGATCTGTGGCACCTTTCGCGTTTTCGGATCGTATTGACTGATGAAGGCATCTACGTCGCCCATGGCATCGGCGATGTCCTTCAACGCCATCTCCACCATGCTTTGCCGGGAGCGTTCTTCCATCTGATGTGCATAGGTTGCACCGCCGCTGCCATACCCCACCGCCTCCCATTCTCCTTTCGGGGGGACGGGAACCGGCGTCGCGGCCAGCGTCTCGATCCGCTGTTTGAGATGGGCGAGCCCCTCGGCGCCCAGCGCGGGCGTCAGGATGGCGATCAACCCGTCATACTGGCCGTAGCCATTATCGCGCAGCGCATCAATCGCCGCATCAGCCAATGCTTCCGGCGGCGTCCCGGCGGCAAGTGCGATCTCGCCCAGCAACGCGCAGGCATCATGAAACACCCCGATGACAATACCGCTGCTGTCGTCGCATCGCTCGAACAGCGGCGTTGCCACCTGCATGAAGCGCCAAGCCAGCGAAAGCGCCTCGGTCGGATCGGTCGGTGCGATCTGCTCCTTGATCGCCCGGAGCTGGCTTTGCAGATCGGTGACAAGCGGCTTGCGGTTTTGCCAGTTCACGAAGCTGCGCGCCCGCGCGATGCTGCTCAGCCGTTTGGCTACCTCTCGCCCCGCCTCTTTCGGGCTTTGTGCTCCGGCCAGCTCCAACCGCAGCCGTCGCTTGGCCACGGCAGAGCCGGTGCTGATCTCGATCAGCAATTCGGCCAGGCGCACGGCGCCCAGCGTCTCGAGGTTCTTTGCGTTCAGGGTCGTCTTCGATGCCATGGGAAATCCGGATTGGTTCAGACGGACCTTAGCAGCGGAAGAAGACGGATGAAACACCGACACCAATTGGCATGAAAGCGGGGCAAGGTGTTCAGAAAGCGATCGCATTCTTATCCCCCAAGACGCGGCGCAATGACCTTCGAACAAATCTATTGGGCAGGTGTGGCGAAGCGGGTGGCGCTGGCAGAGCGGCAGCCTTAACGCCCGAACAGTGCTCAGATATTGCGAGAACGGCAGCACAAGCGAGGTGGAAGAGGTGCGACGCACGAAGGCTAAGCGGGCGCGGATCGCGCCGGACAGCATGATGCCCGGGGGGATCGTGGCCGACATTGCGCGCAAGCACGGCACGACACGCTGGCAGATTTACGATTGGCGCTAGCAGAAACGCAAAGGGAACCCGGTGGTGCCCGAAAGCGTGGCGGCCTTGCCGATGTTCGCCGAACCGGCCGCGGAGGATCGCTCGATCTCATGCTCGTCGCAGATCCGGTCGAAAATGTGCTCGAAGGCGTAAATGTGCCGTTCGTGACTGGTGAAGCGAGGTGTTGATCGGGGGCTGGGTGAGGGGGGCCACTGTGGGAGTTTGGTTGTTTGTTCTTATTATCAGGGGGTTGGGGTGTGGGTTTAAGGGTTTGTTAAGGTCCGGGGAACAGGGAGAGTCGGGGCAAGCCCCAACCTGAGGGTTACTTGCGCAGTCGTAGACGGCTCAGGATGTCTTGGCCTGCGCCCAGAGCCTGAAAGACGGGGTGCATGACAGAAGCGAACCATCCGGCGAAATTCGAGCCATAGGTCAGGGCCACTTCCCACAGAAGGGTGGCGTTTGTGGCGATGAAGTTTGTGAGGGGGGTCCCGTAGTTAAGGACCACGAGGCCGACCGAGAGGTCAACACCGACGTCTGTCAGCGCAATCAAGCTCGGGACGACCCAAACCAGCCAATTGTGCTTTGCGATCCGGCCCGCCTGAGTTTGGCTTGCATCCTCCAACGCTTTGAGCCGGCTTTCCATGGCGATGGAGTTCGGACCGTTGGCTTGTGGGTCGGCGATGATCGCATCTGACAGGGCGCGATGTGCGGCCTGATCGGCGGCAGGCGAAGGGTTTTCGCGCGCTTCGCGGACGCGTTGAATATAAAAGGTCAACGGACGCATGGCCGAGGGTCAGGCCGGGACCGACGCGGGTGACGTCCGACAGGGGGCCGAGAATATCATCGGTGAAGGCAATGCCGTCTTCGGTGCCGCGTTCAAGGCGGTCTTGCAGAGTTTCGACCTCAAAATGGATCGCC
>JBBRVI010000413.1:0-2794 GCA_038247025.1 Acetobacterales bacterium | reverse complement strand
GTCGTCGTCATCTTCCGCCAGACGGCGGGGATCAATGATGCGCCAGTTCAGCGACTCGCGGTCGCGCGGGGGGGCGGCGGCGAAGCCCGGCAGGTCATTGGCGCTGACCCAGGCGCCTTCGGGCGTGCCCTCCACCACCGCATCCTCGCCAAAGGCGAACCAGGCGGCCGTCACCTCGGCCACTGAGGCGCGGGGCACACGGCAGCGCTCGACGCTGTCGCGCACATAGCGGCGCGCAAATTCATTGGCATGGGCGAGCGAGGTGAAGCCGCGCACCGATTCGGTCGGCTCCGTTCCATCAGGATCGGAGAGGTCCATGATGCGCACCTCAAGCCCTTCGGGCGGCGCGATGAGGGATTCGTTCAAGAGATCAGCCCCGTGAAGCCATTGGTGATGGGGTAGCGGCGGTCCCGGCCAAAGGCGCGCTGGCCGATCTTCACGCCGGGCGGCGCCTGGCGGCGCTTGTATTCCGCGCGGTCCAGCATCCGCCACACGCGCAGGATCAGCGCGCGCTCGAAGCCCTGGGCCACGAGGTCATCCACGCTGAGTTCCTGCTCCACCAGCCCGTTGAGAATGGCATCCAGAATCTCGTAGGGGGGCAGCGTGTCCTGGTCCTTCTGGTCGGGTTTCAGCTCAGCCGATGGCGGTTTGGTGATGACGCGCTCGGGCATTGCCGGGCCGTTTGGTCCCAGCGCGCCGGACGGGAAATTCACGTTGCGCCAGCGGCAGACTTCAAACACGTCCGTCTTGTACACATCCTTCAAGACGGAATAGCCGCCGCACATGTCGCCATAGATGGTGGCATAGCCGGTGCTCATCTCGCTCTTGTTGCCGGTGGTCAGCAGCATGTTTCCGAATTTGTTGGAGAGCGCCATCAGGGTTGCGCCACGAATGCGCGATTGCAGATTTTCCTCGGTCGTG
Source organism: Acetobacterales bacterium (assembly GCA_038247025.1). Classification (GTDB taxonomy): domain Bacteria; phylum Pseudomonadota; class Alphaproteobacteria; order Acetobacterales; family Acetobacteraceae; genus Roseococcus. The sequence goes on along the minus strand of JBBRVI010000413.1, from coordinate 1,873 downwards.
TCCGGCGCGCGATTGGCGAAGGCGGGGGCCAGCATGGCCTCATAGGCCGCCATGGCCGGGCCGATGGGGATGGTCTTGTAGTGGATGCCCAGCATCCGCACGCATTCGGCCGCATCCTCCAGGCTTTCCTGGCTGGTATAGGGCGAGGGCATCATCACGGCATGCACCCGCTCTGGCCCCAGCGCATCGGCGGCGACGGCGGCGGAAATGGCGGAATCAATGCCGCCTGACAGCCCGAGCACGATGCCGGGAAAACCGTTTTTCTCGACGTAATCGCGCAGCCCCAGCATCATCGCGTGATAAATCTCCGCCGGCCGGGTGAGCGGCTTAAACAGCGGCTGTTTCGCGCAGACCCAGACATCCTCGCCGCGCTCCCAATCGGTGAGGATCAGCGTCTCCGTGAAGGAGGGCGCGCGAATGGCCAGGCTGCGATCAGCGTTGAGCACGAAGCTGGCGCCGTCAAACACCAACTCATCCTGGCCGCAATTCTGGTTGAGGAAGACGAAGGGCAGCCCCGTCTCCACCACACGGGAGACGGCCAGATCAATCCGCGCCTCTGCCTTCTCCACCTCAAAGGGCGAGCCATTGATGGAGAGCAGGATTTCCGCGCCGCTTTCGCTCAATGTCTCGGAAACGGCGGGGAACCACCAATCCTCGCAGATCATCAACCCGATGCGGATGCCGCGAAACACCACCGGGCCAGGGGCGGGGCCGGCGTCAAAGACGCGCTTGTCGTCAAACACGCCGTAGTTGGGGAGTTCATGCTTGGCGCGGCGGGTCACGATCTTGCCGCCATCCAGCAAGAATGCCGCGTTGTAGAGTTTTCCGCCGTCCAGCCACGGCCCGCCGACGATCAGGCCAGGGCCACCATCGGCCGTCTCCGCCGCCAGGGCTGCGATTTCGGCGTCGCACATGGCCTGGAAGGCAGGCTTGAGCACCAGGTCCTCGGGGGGGTAGCCGGCAATGCTGAATTCGGGTGTGACCAAAAGATCAGCGCCGGCGGCGGCGGCCTCGGCCCGGAATGCGCGGATTTTCGCGGCATTGGCGCGAAGTTGCCCCTCATGCGGGTTCATCTGCGCGAGGGCGATGCGAAGGCGATTTGTCATGTGTGGGAAGTAAGGGCCCACCGCCCCAGGGTCAACGCGGCTGAGATCGGCACCGAGGTCAGGAAGCCACCCCGCAGTCCTTGTCGCTCATGGCGTTTGCCCGTTCCGCCGCCGCCCCTCCTGCCGCAGCAGGAATTCGCGCCCGACCTTCACGCGCGCGGTGCCGTCATATTCGACGATATCGGCCGTGGCGTAGGTCTCGCTCCAGATGTCGGGGATGAAGCTGCCCGTGCCCACCACATCCACCGGGGCATGGGCCTCGTTCATCACGCGGCACTTGCCCACGCTGAAGCCGGAACTGGCCACGATGCGAACCTTGAGGAAACCCGCCGCATCCAACGCCTCACGCACACGCCAGATGGCGGCAGCCGAAACGCCGGTGCCCACCAGATAGCGCAACTCGGAATCGCTGCGGAAGCGGCGGATGGCGTTGGGCGCGTGGCGCTCCAGCACGGCAAAGCTCTCGGCGGGGTCGAGGCCTTCGAGGAAACGCCCGCCATGCGTATCCAGCCGCACAGCCATGCGCCCGGCCTTCGCGAGGTCCGCGAAGCGGTGGCAAACGGCCAGCGCATCCGTCACCTCCTGGCCGAAATAATCCACCAGCACCGTCAGCCCCTCATCGGGATAGGTCTCGTGGAACATTTCTGCAGCGCGCAGGGTGGAGCCGGCATAGCCGATCAGCGCATGCGGCATGGTTCCGCGCCCGGCCGTCTCGCCGAACCAATGGGCCGTGCTGTCAGTCGCGGTGCCGACAAAGCCCTTGGCCC
>JBBRVI010000412.1:0-2806 GCA_038247025.1 Acetobacterales bacterium | reverse complement strand
GGTCATCACCGCCCGCAGCCCGATCCGCAGCATCAGCGAAAACCGCGTGGTCCAGGTGCGCTGGGTGCAGATGATGGCGCGGGTGAATGGCGAATGGGTGCTGGCCGCCAGTCAGGCGACGCGCGTGCCCGAAGGCGCCTAGAGCATCATCCGCTCAAAGGGAATCATTTGAGCGGATAAAGATGCTCAAAAAACAATGGGCTAGAGCGTTTGGAGTGAGCCCTTGGGAACGGAAAACGCTCTAGACGGGCAGCGGCGTGAACACCTGCTTGAGACAGCGAATGCCAAAGGCGGTGCGCGTGTGTCGCACGCCGGGCAGTCGGTAGATCTTCTCGCGCAGTAGCCGCTCATAGCCTGCCGTGCCGCCCACCGCCGCCTTGATGATGTAGTCGTATTCGCCGGTGACCAGCCACGCCTCGATCACCTCGGGCATTTCCGCGATGGCCGCCTCGAAGCTTTTCAACTGCGCCTCGTCGTGTGTTTCGGTCATCACTTCGATGATGACGGTATCGGGCAGACCCAGGAGCGCCTGGTCCAATTCGGCGCGATAGCCGCGAATCACGCCCGCCTGCTCCAGCCGCCGCACCCGCGCCCAGCAGGGCGAGGGCGAGAGGCCGGCGCGTTCGGCCAGCTCCGCATTGGTCAGGCGCGCCTCGCTATGAAGGGCGCGGAGGATTCGGCGATCGATGGCGTCCATGGCGGCAGATTCTTCCGTGATTTCGGCGATGCAGCAGAGAATGCGGCAGGAACCCTTGCGCGATCCAGGGCAATCTTCCAGCCTTGGCCCAACGGAGACCATCATGAACAGCATCATCCGCGCCGATATCTCCCTGGAGGAGCGTTGGGAGGCGGCCGGGCGCGAAACCCTGCTGACCGGGACCCAGGCGCTGGTGCGCATTCCGCTTCTGCGGCGCGAGCTCGATGACGCCGAGGGCCTGGATACTGCCGCCTATATCAGCGGCTATCGCGGCTCACCGCTCGGTGGTTATGACCGTGAATTGTGGAAGCAGAAGGCGCGCCTCGCCGAGCATCGTATTGTGTTCGATCCGGGCCTGAACGAGGACCTCGCCGCCACCGCCTGCTGGGGTTCGCAGCAGGTCGGGCTTTACCCGAACGCGAAGCACGCCGGCGTTTTCGCCATCTGGTACGGCAAGGGGCCTGGGTTGGATCGCAGCGGCGATGTCCTGCGCCATGCCAATGGGGCGGGAACATCCCCGCTGGGCGGCGTGCTGGCGCTGGCGGGCGATGACCCTGCCTCCAAATCCTCCACCGTGACGAGCGGTTCGGAATACGCCTTCGCCGATCTCGAAATGCCCATGCTCGACCCCGCCGATGTGGGCGAGGTGCTGGAATATGGCGTAAAGGCCATCGCCCTTTCGCGTTACAGCGGGCTTTGGGTCGGCATGAAATGTGTCGCTGAGACCATGGATGCGACGATGAGCCTGACGGTGGACCCCACCTCGCTCATGACGCTCACCCCCCATGGCGTGACCATGCCGCCGGGCGGGCTGCATATTCGGCTGAAGGACGCCGCCCTGCCGATCGAGGAGCGGGTGCGGCATTTCAAGCTGCCCGCCGCCCTGGCCTTCGCGCGCCTCAATGGCTTCAACCGCATCATGCAGGACGCGCCTGCCGCGCGCTTTGGCATCGCCGTGCGTGGCAAGGCCTGGTCCACCCTGAAGCAGGCCATGGCGGATGGAGGCATCTCGCCGGAACTGGCGCGAATGGGGGGCTTGCGCATCTGGAAGGTCGGCCTGGCCTGGCCGTTGGATGCCGACGCCGCGCGTGATTTCTGCCGCGGCCTGGAGAGCGTTCTGGTGGTGGAAGACCGCCGCAGCTTTCTGGAGTCCCAACTGCGCGAGGCGCTCTATGCCGAAGCTGTGCGCCCGCGCATCCATGGCAAGGATGTGCTGAGCGACCTCACCGAACTGGACGCCTCCGCCATCCTGCGTGGCCTGGCCCGGACGCTGCCCGAAGCGCTGCGCACCGAACGCCTCGCCGCGCGCCTCGCCGAATTGGACGCGCTGGCCGCCGCCGCCGCCGAACCGCTGGACGTCCGCCAGCCCTATTTCTGCCCCGGCTGCCCGCACAACACCTCGACCCGCGTGCCCGAAGGCAGCCACGCACTGGCCGGGATTGGCTGCCACTACCTCGCCAAGGATATGAACCGCGAGAGTGACCTATTCAGCCATATGGGCGGTGAGGGCGCGGCCTGGATGGGCCAGCATCATTTCACGCAAACGCCGCATGTCTTCGCCAATATGGGCGATGGCACCTATGGCCATTCGGGCGTGCTGGCGATCCGCGCTGCCATCGCAAGCAAGGCCAACATCACCTACAAAATCCTGGTGAATTCCGCCGTGGCGATGACCGGCGGCCAGACTGCCGAAGGCGAGGTGACGGTGCCGCGCATCGCCGCACAGATGGCAGCCGAGGGTGCGACCCGCATCGTCATCGTGGGCGATGACCCTGAGCGCCATCGCGGCGATCCGCTGATCCCGCGCGGCATCGCCTTCTTCCCGCGCGCTGAACTGGACGCCGTGCAGCGCATGCTGCGCGAGGTGCCGGGCTGCAGCGTGCTCATCTATGACCAGCAATGCGCGACGGAGAAGCGGCGCCAGCGCAAGCGTGACCTGGCGCCGAAGGCCAATAAGCGCGTCGTCATCAACCCGCGCATCTGCGAGGATTGCGGCGATTGCTCGGCCGCGTCCAACTGCATCGCCATCGAGCCCATCGAGACGGGCTGGGGCCGCAAGCGCCGCATTGATCAATCCGGCTGCAACCAGGATTTTTCGTGTGTGGAAGG
>JBBRVI010000411.1:0-2813 GCA_038247025.1 Acetobacterales bacterium | reverse complement strand
GGTGCGTTTCCGACAATCTGCGGAAAGGTGCGGCGTTGAACGCCATCCAGATCGCCGAGGAAATGCACCGCCAGGGGTTGCTGGTGCGCCAACCGGCCTGAGGGGCCGCCCTCCCACACAAGGACCCGCCCTGATGAGCGCCGCCTATGAAACCTTCCGTGACCTCCATCGCAGCATCTTCGTCATGCCCAACCCCTGGGATGGCGCCTCCAGCCTGATCCTGGCGCGCGAGGGGTTTTCGGCGCTGGCCTCCACCTCCGCCGGCCTCGCCTTCGGCATGGGCCTGCCCGATTGCGCGGCAGCCCTCGGCCGCGACCTTTCCGTACAGCATGCGGCCATGATCGGCCGCCTCACCGGCCTGCCGGTGAATGGCGATCTGGAGGATGGCTTCGGCCCCTCGCCCGAGGATTGCGCCCTCACTGTCGAGGCTTCGATTGCAGCCGGCCTCGCGGGCCTCGGCATCGAAGATACGACGGCGGACCCAGCCCATCCCATCCATGATTTCGACCATGCCGTGGCCCGCATCGCGGCCGCCGCGAAGGCTGCCAAGGGCCGCATCCTGCTCACCGCGCGGACCGATAATTACCTCCAAGGCCGCCCCGATCTGGAGGATACGATCCGCCGCCTGGTCGCCTTCGCACAAGTGGGGGCGGATGTGCTCTACGCGCCCGGACTGCCCGATATGGCGAGCATCGAGGCGGTGGTGCGCGCGGTCGCACCCCTGCCGGTGAATGTGGTCTATGCGCCGCGCAGCGGGCCGGTGCCGCTTGCCGTGCTGGAGGCGGCGGGGGTGAAGCGCGTCTCCCTCGGCAGCGTGTTGTATCGTCACGCCATGGGTGCGCTGGTCTCCGCCGCGCGCCAGTTGAAGGCGGGGGATTTCGACTTCATGGCCGGTGCGCCGACTTCCGCCGAGATCACGAAGCTGCTGCCCCCCCTTCCCGAATAAGAACCGGCACCGCAATATCCGCCACGAATTGAGGGCGGGAAACACTTCATGATCAACAAGATCGTCAACACGCTGGCCGATGCGCTGGCTGGGGTGAAGGATGGCAGCACCGTTCTCATTGGCGGCTTTGGCAGCGTGGGCCAGCCGGACGCGCTGCTGGAGGCGCTGATCGAGCAGGGGGCCAAGGGTCTGACCTGCGTGGCAAACAATGCGGGCACAGGGCGCGTCGGCCTCGCCCGGCTTATGGAACTCGGGCGGGTGGAAAAAATCATCTGCTCCTTCCCGCGCAGCGCCGGCAGCACCGTCTTTGAGGAACTCTACCGCGAGGGGAAGATCGAGCTGGAGATCGTCCCGCAGGGCACCTTGGCCGAGCGCATGCGCGCCGCCGGTGCCGGCATTCCCGCCTTCTACACCGCGACCTCGCACGGCACGCTGCTGGCGAAGGGCAAGGAGGAGCGCGAATTCGACGGCCGGCACTATGTCATGGAGCGCGCACTGAAAGCCGATGTCGCGCTGATCGAGGCGTGGGAGGGGGATCGCTGGGGCAACCTGACCTACAATCTCTCGGGGCGGAACTTCAATCCGGTGATGGCCATGGCGGCGGATCTGACCATCGCGCAGGTCCAGCACATCGTTGAACTGGGCGCTATTGACTCAGAAAAGGTCGCCACACCCGGCATCTTCGTCAACCGCGTGGTCCGTGTGGACCGCGGGGCACCCTGGGTTTAACGTCGAAGCACAGGAGGAAACATCATGCAGCCCTATAGCCGGACCGACATGGCCGCCCTCGCCGCCGCTGACATCCCCGAAGGCTGGGTGGTCAATCTGGGCATTGGCATGCCCACCCTGATCGCCGACCAGGTGCCGCTCACGCGGGAGGTGATTTTCCAATCCGAGAATGGCGTGCTCGGCATGGGGCCTGCCCCCGAGAAGGGCGCGGAGAACCCCTGGCTGATCAATGCCGGCAAGCAGATGGTCACGATGCGGCCAGGCGGCAGCATCTGCCACCATGCCGACAGCTTCGCCATGATCCGCGGTGGGCATATTGACCTTTGTGTGCTGGGCGGTTTCGAAGTGGCCGAGAATGGCGACCTCGCGAATTGGGCTACCTCCGAGAATGACACCGCACCCGCCGTGGGCGGTGCGATGGATCTGGGCGCGGGGGCGAAGCGGGTCTGGGTGGTCATGGACCACACCACCAAGGATGGGCGCCCCAAGATCGTCGAGCGTTGCGGCTATCCGCTGACGTCTCTCGGCTCGGTCAGCCGTGTTTATACCAACCTTGCCGTGCTGGATGTGGTGCCGGGGCTGGGCTTCGTTGTGCGCAACATCGCGCCGGGGCTGAGCCTGGAGGAGTTGCAGGCCAAGAGTGGCGCCAAGCTCCATACCAGCTCGTGAGCGGCGTCGCGCCCTTCGCGGAGGATCGTGCCGAGAGCATCGGCATGATCCGCAATTCCGCGCGTGGGTTGCTGGGCCACGACATGGCGCGCATCCGCAAGCTGCGCTTCAGCGAGCCTGGCTTTGACCCTGGCTTGCTGCGACAGATGGGAGAGGCGGGCTGGATTGGCCTGGCCATCAGCGAAGATGCGGGCGGCACCGGCCTCGGCATGGCGGAAATGGTAGCCCTCGCCGAGGAAATGGGGCGGGTCTGCGCGCCTGAGCCGGTGATCGGCTGCGCCCTCTCCGCCCATCTTCTGGCCGCTGCCGGTGAGACCGCGCTTCTGGCGCAACTCCTCGCCGGTGAGGCCGTGGTGCTGACCGCCTGGCAGGATCGCGCAAACACGCTTTCGCTGGCCGCCAGTGCCGATGGCGCGCGTGCGTTCGTGCCGATGGCCGGGGGTGCGACTCATATCCTTTGGCCGGTGGC
>JBBRVI010000410.1:0-2832 GCA_038247025.1 Acetobacterales bacterium | reverse complement strand
GTTGGAGAGCTCGAAGATCAGCCGGGTGAGGTCGGCTTCCAGGAAGCGTTCGCGCTCGGGCTGGAAGAAGGGGATGGTGCGCTCCTCATCCACCTGGTTGCGCGCGGCGAGGCCGAAATACACCTGCTCGCCGCCCTGATCGATCGGCACGCCCTGCATCCCCAGTGCGATGGCGCGATCCTCCACATCGGAGAAGGGCTCGGGGTCGAAGATTTCCAGGCGGAGCTTGCCGTTGGAGGATGCGACATATTCGCGCAGCATCTCGCGCACGCGCTCGGCATAGGCGCCGAATTGCGGGGCCTCGGCGCCCAGCTTGCGCGAGTAGAACAGGCGCAGCGTGATGGGGTCGGCCAAACCACCGATCACCTGCCGCGTGCCGGGCGAGAGGGTGTAGAGCTGGTTCTGCGTCAGATCGAGGCGGGCTGAACCCAGCAGCCGGTCCGCCAGCATGTTCACGCCGATGGCCAGCAGCAAAGCGAGGGCAACGCCGAGGGTGGAGAAGGCGAGGCGACGATTCCGCATGGGCTCAATCCGCCTTCTTGTGTTCGAGGATGGCCGCATTCACAAACAGCCAGAAGCCGATGAAGGTCGCGAAGAACACGAAATCGCGGGCGGCGATGACGCCGCGGGTGAAGCCGTTGAAGCGCTCGGCCACGCTCACCGCACGGGCGAGTTCGGCGAGGATGGGCAGCTTGGAGGAAAGGAATTCCGTCACCACGGGCGAACCCGCTGCGGCGAACAGGAAGCATCCCGCCACGGCGAGAACGAAGGCGATCACCTGATTGCGCGTCAGTGCCGAAATCGCGGCACCGATGGCCAGATAAGCGCCCGCCACCAGGAAGCAGCCGAGATAGCCGGTAAGGATCACGCCATTATCGGGCTCGCCCAGGATGTTGACCGTGATGGCGAGCGGGAAGGTCAGCAGCAGCGCCAGCCCGCAAAACACCCAGGCGGCAAGGAACTTCCCCACCACCGCCTGCGCTGGCGTGATGGGCAGGGTCAGCAGCAATTCGATAGTGCCCAGGCGGCGTTCCTCGGCCCAGAGGCGCATCGTCAGTGCGGGCACCAGGAACAGGAACAGCCAGGGGATGAAGCCGAAAAACGGCAGGAGATCCGCCTGGCCCCGTACGAAAAACCCGCCCAGCGTGAAGGTCAGCGCGCCCGACAGCACCAGGAAGATGACGATAAACACCGTGGCGACGGGCGTTGCGAAATACGCCGCGAATTCGCGGCGCGCGACGGTGAGGGCGGCCATCATGCTGCTTCTCCCAAGGTCAGCGCACGAAACACCTCCTCCATGCTGCGCCCATCGGCGACGAGTGCCGCCGGCGTCGCATCGGCCAGAACCTTGCCGCGCGCGATGACGATGGCGCGCGTGCAGACGGCACTCACCTCCTCCAGGATATGCGTCGAGATGATGATGGCTTTCTCCGATGCCATGGCGCGGATCAATTCGCGCACCTCATGCTTCTGGTTGGGGTCGAGGCCATCGGTCGGCTCGTCCAGCACCAGCACGGGCGGGCCGTGCAGCAGAGCCTGGGCCAAGCCCACCCGGCGCTTGAAGCCCTTGGAGAGCGTCTCGATGGGTTGCAGCCGCACGCCTTCCAACTGGGTCAACGCCATGGCGTGATCCACCCGATTCCGGCGCTCGGCGCCTGAGAAGCGGCGGATGCGGGCGCAGAAATCCAGAAAATCCGTGACGCTCATTTCCGGATAGGTGGGCGCGCCTTCGGGCAGGAAACCCAGGTTGCGCTTGGCCTGGACCGGCCGGGTGACGACATCCTCGCCGCAGATGCGCGCCGTGCCGGAACTCGGCAGCATGAAGCAGGCCAGCATGCGCATGGTGGTGGATTTCCCCGCGCCATTGGGGCCAAGAAACCCCACAACCTCGCCACGGGCTACGGTGAAACTGACATCATCCACGGCAATGAAGCCGCCGAAACGCTTTGTCAGGCCTTCGATCTCAATCAGGGCAGTCACGCGGAAACTCCCGGTCTGGCAGGCGAAATGACAGGCAATGCGTCAATTTTCAAGTCACCCGGCCGCCAGGAGCGCTTCGGCCGCGTCCTTGTCAAACAGCCGCAGCAGCAGCCTTGCCGCCAAGCCGCGCGGCGATGCCAGCCGGGGGTCAATGGTCAGCAGCACCTCGGCATCCTGGGCGGCCATGGCGATGAGCGCGTTCTGGCGCGTGGCGGCGCGGCTGGCCGCCGCTTCATCCTCGCCGCGCAGGCCAAGGCGAAAGATGGCCTGGCCGGCCTGTCGGGTGCCCAACGCCTCACCCCCGCCGCGCAGGCGCAAATCTTCCTCGGCGATGATGAAGCCATCCTCGGTGTCGCGCAGGATGAGCAGGCGCTCGCGCTCGCGCTCGGTGAGGGATTCGGAATGGATCAGCAGGCAGGAGGAGGGCCGCGAGCCCCGCCCGACCCGCCCGCGCAGCTGATGCAGGGCGGAAAGCCCGAATCGCTCGGCCTGTTCGATGAGGATGATGGTGGCCTCGGGCACATCCACCCCCACCTCGATCACGGTGGTTGCCACCAGGATTTGCGTGCGGCCTTCCGCGAAATCGCGCAGCGCGCCCTCGCGGAGTTCCATATCCAGCTCGCCATGGGCCAAGCCGACCAGTCCTGGGAACAGCTCGGAGAGTTCGGCAAAACGGGTTTCGGCGGCGATGCTGTCATCATATTCGCTGCCGGAAATGGCGCGCACCACCCAATAGGCGCGTTCTCCCCGTTGAAGCGCATCATGCATCCGGGCAATGATTTCCGGCAGGCGCGCGGCGTTTGCGATGCGCGTTGCAATCGGCTGGCGCCCGCGCGGCTTGCCGGCGATGCG
>JBBRVI010000409.1:0-2841 GCA_038247025.1 Acetobacterales bacterium | reverse complement strand
GCGCGGCGAGCAAATGATTGCCGGCGCGGCCGCGGCGCAGGGCGATTGGCTGCTGTTTCTGCACGCCGATACGCGGCTGGATTTGGGCTGGGAGGCTGTGGTCTGCACCGCCATGCAAGCCCCCGGTCACGCCGCCTATTTTCGCTTCGCGCTGGATGATTCCTCGCCTCAGGCGCGGAGACTGGAGGCCATGGTGGCCTGGCGTTGCCGCTGGCTGGCGCTGCCCTATGGCGATCAGGGGTTGCTCATATCCCGCGCGCTTTATGAGGCGGTGGGTGGCTTCCAGCCCATCCCTCTGATGGAGGATGTGGATTTGGTCCGCCGGCTGGGCCGTTCACGGCTGAGCGCCCTGCCAGCCCGCGCCATCACTTCGCCCGAACGTTGGCGGCGAGATGGGTGGTGGGCGCGCTCGGCCCGCAATCTCGGCATTTTGGCGCTGTGGTTCCTGGGTGTGTCGCCGAAGCGGTTGGCGCGGCTTTATGAGAAATGAGCGTCAAGGCAAAATGAGCGTCAAGCCCGGCCGGCCTCACGGGCCAGCAGCAGGGGGTCCACCTTGAGTTTGGCGAGCGCGCGGCGCCAGCGCGTCGCATCCTCGCCGCCGAAGATCAGGTCCTCATCGGGGGCAACATGCAGCCAGTCATTGCGGGCGATCTCACGGTCCAGTTGTCCAGCGCCCCAGCCGGCATACCCCAGCGCCAGCAGGCCCTGGCGCGGGCCGCCGCCCTCGGCAATCGCCTTGAGGATGTCCAGGCTCGCGGTCAGGGCGAAATCGCCGGCAACGCTGAGTGAGCCCTGGGCCGTCCATTCCGCACTGTGCAGCACGAAGCCGCGGCCTTCCTCGACCGGGCCGCCATTGACCATGCGAATGCTGCGCGCCGGCGGCAAAGGTGCGACGCCGATCTGCTTGAGCATGGCTTCGAAGCTGAGCTTGGGGATGGGCTGGTTGAGGATCAGGCCCATCGCGCCATCGGCCGAATGTGCGCAAAGGCAAATGAGGCTTCCCGCAAAATTCGCGTCCTGCATATGCGGCATCGCGATCAGAAGCTGACCGGTCAAAGGACTGACTGGGCCGCCCTTGGGTGATTTGCGATTCAGACGAGGCATAGGCCGAATGTGGCGTGCGACTGCTGCGCCCGCAAGCGTGACAGCCCTGGCAGAAACCCCTAAACCTCAATCTCCCTGTCCCTCGAAGGAAATCCCGCAATGACGATCAAGGTCGGCGACAAGCTCCCCTCGGCCAAGCTGATGCAGGCCACGGCCGATGGCCCGCAGGAGGTCTCCACGGATGAGTTCTTCGGCGGCAAGACGGTCGTGCTGTTCGGCGTGCCCGGCGCCTTCACGCCGACCTGCTCGGCCAAGCATCTGCCTGGCTTCGTCAACCACGCGGCCGAGTTCAAGGCCAAGGGCGTGGACGTGATCGCCTGCATCGCGGTCAATGATGTCTTCGTGATGGGCGCCTGGGGCAAGGACCAGGGCGTGGACGGCAAGGTCGCCATGCTGGCCGATGGCAGTGCGGCCCTCACCGAGGCGATGGGCTTGGCATTCGACTTGACGGCCCGCGGCCTCGGCATGCGCTGCCAGCGCTTCGTCCTCGTCGCCAAAAACGGCGTGGTCACGCATGTCGCCGTGGAAGAACCAGGCGCGTTTGAGGTGAGCAAGGCCGAAACGGTTCTCGCCAGCCTCTGATATCCCGCATGATGCGTTATCCTCTCGGCCAGACCGAAGAGGATAACGCGCATGCCCCGACTCACGATGACCGACGACGAGGCAGAGACACTTCTCGCGCTTCGCGCTGAGCGGCCTGCCCGCAATGTGGCGAACATGCCCATGGCCTCCGGCCAGCGCATCGCCGATTGGGTGGCGACGACAGTGGGTTCGTGGCGCTTCATCCTGATCCAATCCACCTTGCTGGCCATCTGGATCGCACTCAACATCACCGCCTTTGTCGAGCGTTGGGATCCTTATCCCTTCATCCTTCTCAACCTCGTTCTCTCCTTCCAGGCGGCCTACACGGCGCCCATCATCATGATGAGTCAGAACCGTCTTTCGGAGGTGGACCGGCGCAATGCCCAATCCGACTACCGCATCAACGTGAAGGCGGAGCTGGAGATCGAGGCGCTGCACGCGAAGATTGACTCACTGCGCGAGCAGGAAATTCTCAAGATGATGGGGATCATCGAGCGCCTGTCGGAGCATCTCGCTGGGCACCAGGCGGACCCGAAGGATACGGGAAGCCCATTATGACGTTGCCGTCTCGGAGTGCAGGGCCGCCGGCCAATCTGCCGAAGTCGGTCCTACAGGATACCAAAGCGCTGCCAGACAGGCATGCGCTCTGCCAGGGTCGCAGCGACCTGGTCGGCGGCGCGGTCCAAGGCGTCTGGCGGAGCCTCCGGCCGCAATTGCCGGGCCAATTCCCCTGGATCATCCGCATCCGCGCCCTCCAGCAGGGCGTTTACCAAAGTCAGTTCGAAAGCGCTGGCGGCGAGCCCCCCCGCCGCAACCGGCGAGGCGAGCGCGAAATGTCCTCGCCCCGCGCCTCCTTCCGCGTGGATCGCCGCCGCGGTGCGGTTGAAGCGGGAAGCGGCCGCCGCTGTGCCCCGCCCCCGGTAAACCGGCATGGCGTATTCGGTGCCCAGCAAGAGGGCCAGCAACTCCCTCCCATGCGGTGCCCCCGGCCCCAACGCCGCCCGCAACGCGCCAACGCACTGCGCCCGCCCCGCCAGCGCCCCGACCAGCGCCTCCCATACGGGCTGCGCCATTGCAGCCTGTGCGCGGCCCATCCCCAGTGACGGGCTTTCCTCCGGCAGAGTGCGGGTGGCGGCCAGGATCACGCTGTCCATC
>JBBRVI010000408.1:0-2849 GCA_038247025.1 Acetobacterales bacterium | reverse complement strand
CGACGTTGTCCGCAACGCCATCCTGGATACCGGCCTGCGCATTGATGGCCGCGACACCAAGACCGTCCGGTCCATCCTCGCGGAAGTCGGGATTCTGCCGCGCGCGCATGGCTCCGCGCTGTTCACCCGTGGCGAGACGCAGGCGCTTTGCGTGGCCACGCTGGGCACTGGCCAGGATGAGCAGATGATTGACGCTCTCGCGGGCGACTACCGTGAAAACTTCATGCTGCATTACAATTTCCCTCCGTACTCGGTGAACGAGACCGGGCGGATGGGGTCGCCAGGGCGACGCGAGATCGGTCATGGGAAGCTGGCTTGGCGGGCGATCCATCCTGTGTTGCCAGAAAAAGAAAAATTTCCGTACACGATGCGGATTGTCTCCGAGATCACGGAGTCGAACGGTTCATCCTCCATGGCGACTGTTTGCGGCACTTCGCTTGCGCTGATGGACAGTGGCTGTCCGCTGGTGCGTCCGGTGGCCGGCATTGCCATGGGCCTGATCAAGGAGGATCGCGGCTTTGCGGTGCTCAGTGACATCCTGGGCGACGAAGACCATCTCGGCGACATGGATTTCAAGGTGGCCGGGACGGAGGCGGGCATCACCGCGCTTCAGATGGACATCAAGATCACCTCCATCACCTTCGACATCATGCGCACCGCGCTGGATCAGGCCAAGGATGGCCGCTTCCACATCCTCGGCGAAATGGCCAAGGCACTGACCGGCGCTCGCGGCGAGATGGCGGCGACCGCGCCGCGCATCACCGTGATCCAGGTGCCCAAGGACAAGATCCGTGAAGTGATCGGCACGGGCGGCAAGGTGATTCGTGAGATCGTCGAGCAGACCGGCACCAAGATCGACATCGAGGATGACGGCACGATCAAGATCGCCTCGTCCAACCCCGAGGCGACGCAGGCCGCCATTGACCGCATCCGCGGCATCACGGCCGAGGCCGAGATCGGTGCCATCTACAATGGCAAGGTCGTGAAGACCGCCGAATTCGGCGCCTTCGTGAACTTCCTCGGCGCCAAGGACGGCTTGGTTCACATCAGCGAGCTGGCCAATGAGCGCGTGAACCGCACCACCGATATCGTCAAGGACGGCGATGCGGTGAAGGTCAAGGTCATCGGCTTCGATGATCGCGGCAAGGTGAAGCTCTCCATGCGCGTTGTTGACCAGGCGACCGGTGCCGACATCTCCGAGCAGGTGGGCGAACGGCGCCCGCGCGCCGAAGGTGAAGGCGAAGAGCGCCCCCGTCGCGAGGGACGCCCTGAGCGCGCTCCACGCCGCACCTATAACGATTGAGGCCACCGGGAGGAATCCTCGCTGGTCTGACTTGAACGAAGAAACCGTCCGGTGCTTTCTTGCGCCGGGCGGTTTCATCATGATGTAACAACCGCGGCATTTTGGTACGGCAGGAACGGCAGTGAAGGCTATCAACAGCATCCGCATGGGCGGCGTGGACGTTCTCCCGCTGGTTGAGGGCGGAAAGGGTGTTGCGGTCAGCAATGGTCTGACGGCTGGTGCATGGGCGGCGGCAGGCGGTGTGGGCACCTTCTCGGCCGTGAATGCTGACAGCTATGACAATGAAGGCCGAACCATCCGACAGGTTTACGCTGGCAAGACGCGGCGCGACCGGCACGAGGAACTCGTGGCCTATGGCATCGCAGGAGGCATCGCCCAGGCGCGGGAAGCGCGGGACGTAGGCGGGCAGAATGCGCGCATCCATGCAAATATCCTCTGGGAGATGGGCGGTGCCGAGCGTGTCGCGCGCGGCATCCTCGAAGGGGCCAAAGGCCTGATCAACGGAGTGACCTGCGGCGCTGGCATGCCCTATCGCCTCGCCGAGATCGCCAAGGATTTCGGCGTGCATTACTACCCCATCGTATCCTCCGCCCGCGCTTTTTCGGCGCTTTGGAAGCGCAGCTACGGCAAGGTAAGCGATTGGCTGGGCGGTGTGGTCTATGAGGACCCGTGGCTGGCCGGCGGCCATAACGGCCTGTCCAACAGCGAAGACCCCAAGAAGCCCGAAGCCCCCTATGAGCGCGTGCGCAAGTTGCGTGAGCAGATGCGCACCTTCGGCTTGGATGCCACGCCCATCATCATGGCGGGTGGTGTGTGGTGGCTGGAAGAATGGTCCGACTGGATAGACAACCCCGAGATTGGCCCCATCGCCTTCCAGTTCGGCACGCGCCCTTTGCTGACGCGCGAAAGCCCCATCAGCGAAGCCTGGAAGCAGCGGCTTACGCAACTGCAATCGGGGGATGTCTTGCTGCAGCCTTTTTCACCCACCGGCTTCTACTCATCGGCCGTACGCAACGAGTTTCTCAGGGACCTTGAAGCCCGCAGCGAGCGCCAGGTGGCCTATACGAGCGAGCCGATTGGCGAGCACACGGCCGAATTTGGCGTGGGTCCCCGCAAGCGTCTGGTCTGGCTCACGCCAGGAGATCGCGTGCGTGCCGAATCATGGACCAAAGCCGGCTTCACCGAGGCGATGCGCACGCCCGACACCACACTCATTTTCGTCACTCCGGCAAATTCGCGGGAGATCGTGGCCGATCAAGTGGCCTGCATGGGTTGCCTGAGCCATTGCCGTTTCAGCAACTGGACGCAGACCGAACCTGATTTCAGCACGGGCAAAAAGGCGGATCCGCGCAGCTTCTGCATACAGAAGACATTGCAGGACATCGCGCATGACGGAAGTCTGGAACACAATCTCATGTTCGCCGGGCACAACGCCTATCGCTTCCACTCCGACCCTTTCTATTCGAACGGCTTCGTGCCGAGCGTGAAGGAATTGGTCGAGAGGATCATAACCGGCCGTTAGGGCAGGGGCCTTTCAGCCCGCCCT
>JBBRVI010000407.1:0-2856 GCA_038247025.1 Acetobacterales bacterium | reverse complement strand
CATTTCGCCTGCCGTGTTGCCGAAGGCGATCAACAGGTCGCGCGGGGCTTCGCGAACCACAACCTGATGGCGCGTCACGAGATCGGCCAGGGCGATGGGGTGGCGCACGTCATATTCGCTGGTCGTCTCCTCGTGGAGCGACAAGGCGGCCATACGCACGATAGTCTTGAGATCATCCGGCAGGGCGTTCCAGCGCGCCATGTTGATGCCGATCTCCTCGGCGGAGGAGGGTTCCTGCACGCCAGGATAATAGTAGTTCTTGGCCACCTGATGCAGGCCCAACGGCGCATCACTGAAGGGGCCCAGGAATTCGGCCGCGTCAATCGTACCCGATTGCAGGGCGGAGAAGATTTCTCCGGCGGGAAGGTTCACCACCGAGGCGCCGGCGCGACGGAACATCTCCGCCCCCAGGCCGGTCGTGCGGAAGCGCAGGCCGCGGAAATCATCCACCGAGCGGATTTCGCGGCGGAACCAGCCCAACCATTGCGGCCCGGAATTGCCGACGATGAAGGGTTTGATGCCGAAGCGGCCGTAGATCTCGTCATACATGGCCTGCCCGCCGCCATGCATCATCCAGCCCTGCTGCTCATAGGCGGTGAGGCCGAAGGGGAAGCTGCCGAAGAAGCCGATGCCGGGTGACTTCGAGACCCAGAAGGCGGGAACGCCATGATAGAGATCGGCCGTGCCGGCGGCGACCGCGTCAAAGGCGCCAGGTGCGGGTACGACCTCGCCAGCGGAGAAGAGGCGGATGGTGATCCGCCCACCCGAGAGCGCGCCGATGCGATCCGCGCAGCGTTGTGCGGCGACACCAGGCCCGGGCAGGTTGCGCGGCCAGATCGTCACCATGCGCCACTCGATCCGCCCCTGGCTGAGGGCGGGTGCGGAGAGCGCCACCGTTCCAACGGCGGCAGCTTGGGCGAGATTGCGGCGCTTCATGACGGGGGTACCTCCGATGATCAATCGCAAAAGACTGACAGCAGGAAGGCGCTGCTGCCAAGCCGTCACAGACAGATTGCCACGGTAGTGAGACAGATTTGCCTCAAGCTGAGGCAAAAACTGGGAAATCCGGTCCCTCCAAAGGCGCGCCATCAGCCAGTGTCAAATGCTGCATCGGCGGTGAGCCCCTGCCCTTGCGGTCAATAAACACGGCATCCTGCCCGACCCAGCGCGCGGAGAACACGCGGCGACGGCGCTGGGGGGAGGTATTGGCCGGCGCGCCATGCATGGTGCGAAAGTTGAAGGCCACTGCATCACCCGGCGCCATGGCCCAGCCGAGGATACGGTAATCGGCGCGATGCGCTTCGATATCGGGCATCTCGATGGCCGTGTCGCCTTCGTAAAGATCCGTCCCGTCAAAGCGCTTGGGCTTGTGGTTGACCCCCCAAAGATGTGAACCCGCCACGCATTCCAGCGTCGTCTCCCGGCCCACCGGATCGAGCGGAATCCAGAAGCTGACGCTCTGCTGGCCGCTGACACAATAATACGGGCTGTCCTGGTGCCAGGGCGTGACAATGGAGGTGCCAGGCTCCTTCACCAGAACGTGATCATGGAAGAAGCGCGCGACGGGCGAGGCCATGAGTTGTGCCGCGATCCCGGCTGCCGGGCTCTCGAACACGAAGGCGCGGAATTCGGGGATGCGCTGCCAGTTGCACAGGTCCTGGAAGAACTTCGCCGAACCATCCTTGGGCGTATAGCTGCGCTCCAATGGGCTTGGTGCTTCCATCAGCGCGCTGATGCCGGCCGAGAGCGGCTCCACCCATTCGCGAAAGGCGCCGCGCAGCAGGATGGCGCCGTCTTGGGCATAGGCATCCACCTCGGCCTGGGTGAGGATCATGGCTGCGGCTCCTGGCTCAGAAAGCGCAGGTTGATTCAACTTGTGCGAGGGTGCAAGCGGCCGCATGGCCGCGCAGGAACAGACCATGCTGCCGTCGGGCAGGCGGTTGGGCATGGTCGGTTCGCCACAATGCGGGCATTCGCGCACTTCGTCGGGGCTCACTGGGCTGCCCCATTGTCGGGGAGCGGGCGCATGGCGCGAAGTCGCGCGGCGAGTGCCCCCTGCCCCGCACGTTCCGCCAGGACCGCGGCCTCGTCCCGCGCGGCTTCGAAGCCGCAGCGGTAGCCTTCATAGGTGGCGCGGTCGAGGCTTTGGCCGATCAGGCGCGAAATGGTTTCCATCCGCCCCATGTGCCCGCGCCGGTTTCGCTTGCAAGGGCCGCCGGACAGGCTCCTGCTGTCGCACGGGAGGTTCGGCAGCGGTCGGGGCGGGTTTCGGGGCGAAGGCCTGCTCGCCGAAGCGCGGCGCGGATTTGGCGAGACGACCTTGGCACGGCAGGCATTGCGCATGTGGGGCAGTTGCTGGGGGGGGCGCTGCAATCGCTGGCCGATGTGGCGCGGGAGCGCCTTGGCTTCTGAGGGAGCCGCGGCGGGCGAAGCCGCAGGCGGGTGGGTGGACACATGGTTCATCAGCGAAAGCAGCATTTCGTTCGTGTTGTGCTCGACCGGCACGATGATTTTTTCACCGCCTGGAATGTCCATGGCGATGCGCCAGCGCTTAGCGCGATTCTGCCCTGCCGCTCTGGCCGATACTGCAGTGCGCCAGCGCATTGACCAGAGCGGCAATGAACCCGTGAGCACAGTGCCCGAAGCGGCGGACTCAAAGTGAGCGCCAAAACCTGACGGCTCTGAGTCGTGATTCAGGTTTGGCCCAGGTGTGAGCCAGGGTGGCTTGTGGCCCGCGCCATGATTCGCTAGAGACTGCGCCCACCAACGCCGCGCAGGACGCGCCGGCCGGCGGGCGCTTAGCTCAGCGGTAGAGCACTACCTTGACACGGTAGGGGTCACAGGTTCAATCCCTGT
>JBBRVI010000406.1:0-2862 GCA_038247025.1 Acetobacterales bacterium | reverse complement strand
GATAGGCGAGCCGGCTTTCCAGGAAGCGCCGGTTGTAGGGCGGCGGTTCGGCGGCGAAGAGCTCTCGCCACTGCTGCTTTAGGTCGGGTGTGGCGGCGGTCTTCAGGGCCGCCAGCCGCCCCAGCACGTCGGCCGGCGGGATGGCCGGGATGGTTGGCGTCGGCGTGGTGGCAGGTTTGGCTTTGCGTGTCATGCGAGTCTCCGGTTCTTCCGGTTCGCATGGACACGCTGGGGTGCCAGGAAGTGAAGCAACGGCTCTCCCCGGTCCGCAGCCTCACGCGCATGATCCTTGGCAGCGCGGCTGCGGAGCCGCACCAAGCCTGCGGCGAGGATGCTGCACACCTCTCGGAGGTGCGGCGGGAGGTGGGGATTCGGCCCCGCGGACAATGGCTTCATACTTAGCCCTACCCACCGCCGCGACGATCCGTCCCATTCAGGCCGGCAGGCGCGCCAACGCCTCGTGATACCGGCGCCACAGCAGCGCGACCTTCTTCTTGATGGTGCTGTGGTCAGGATATTGGTTGCGAGCCGCGAACCACTGCTCCATCCGCCGGACCAGGATGGCTTGGCTTTCGGGAAATCCATCAATCTGCGTCGTGATCACCAGTTCGCAGGAAAATTCGTCCCAGTCATATTTCGTGGGCGCCCCGCGTCCTGTCGGCAGCGGCGCCATAGAAACCGCAACACCGCTGACAGGCGCTGCACCTATCTCTTGGGCCGCCTCAAACCGAACGCGCTCCGCGTGCCTGACCACAAGCCGTTCTCGCAAAACCACTATCGTGCCCGTCTCCTCGCTGCGGGCAATAATGCTGATGTAGCACCCAGGCTCGGCCTTGAAGCTGCCGATTGTCTCCCGGCCATTCATCAGGGCGGCCCATGCCTGACACTGTTGGAGATCTGCGGCACCGGACAGGTAGCATTGGTCCTCAGGGACCCGGTACCAGTCCCACTCGTCCACTCCCTCGATACTGCCCTTTTCGACTTTAAGACCCGAGACGACGACAGACAGCGTGAGCTCATCGGCCGCGACAAAGTTGGCCACGTCCAGTTCCGTCACACCCCACTGGTCGCAGACTTCAGCAAGCCCGTAGCAGGGCTTCCTTGTTACTCGGCCTGCCACGTTCATCCCTTCCCCATAAATCGCAACCGCCGATACGCCTGCACAACCTTCGCCATATCCTTGCGCATATCGGGCGGAAGCCGCTCCGCCTCGATGAACAGATCATCCAGCCGCACGCCGAGAATGGCAGCGGCGCGCTCTATCAGGTCGTCGCGAGGCGGCTTCTCCTGGTCGCGCTCAATGCGCGACCAATAGGCCGCGGAGATTTCCAATCGCTCCGCGAAATCATTCAGGCCGATGCCAAGCGCAGTCCGCCGCTCGCGAATGACTGACCCAAAACTCACCGCTGTTCTCCTTGCACCAGGCCGTAGCGGCTCAGCCGCACGGTGATAAAACGCTCCGACACGCCGAAATCACCCGCCAGGGCGGCGACCACGCCCTCGATCACCTCGGGTGGATTGTCCGATGCCAACACCCGACTGCCCTGCCGTCCCCGATGCGGGGCGTGGATGGTGCGCAGGCGCTCCGACCGCGCATGCACCAGGAGGCGAAGATGCAGCGGCACCGGGGGAGCGAGCAGCGCGCCCATAAACTCATTCGCTCGGCGCTCGGACGCCGCTGTGGTCCGGTCGAGCAGCGCATTTGGGCCGGCCGTCACTGAGCGATACCGGCGCGCTGGTGAGTCGAGCGCGCCCGGCACGTCGAACACCACATGGCCCAGCTCGTGCGCCGCGGTGCTGACCGCGAGCTCCGGCCGGCCGGCCACCATGCGTGCATTAACAAAGACCAGCGCCATACCGGGCATATCAGGATCCGTCTCGCAAACGCCGAGCACAGCCTCGCCTGATGGATCGTGCACGGCATGGTCAAGCTCCCAAGCAACCTTGATAGCCCGGCCATTCGCCGACACGGTCCGCGTTGCGGCGACCAGTGCGTCGATTGGCAGCGCAAAGCCACTCTGCGCCGTCATGGCCTGACAGCGCACCTGAGCGGCGACCGCCCAGAGGGTCTGGACCGACAATGGCCGAGGCGCGCCAGAGGCGGGGTGATGTGGGTACTCGATGATGATGGGCATGCGCGGATTATGGTGAACTGCTGTGTCTCTGGTCAATACCTACGTTCCCCTCGTGTTCGCTTATCCCCGCTATCCACAGGCCATGATAGATAGGATCGTCTTTCCATCGGATAGGGCGCAAATCCGCGAGAAATCCGCAGGATTTCCAAACAAATAGCGCTAAGTCCCTGATTTAACGATGGGGATTAAATCCCAACCTCGTCCTATTCCCCATTCCGCCCCATTACGCCCCTACGCCCATGCCGATCCTGTGGTTGCTTCTGGACGTTACAGCCAGCCACCAGGAGCCAAACCCATGCCCGTCCAGCTCTCGCTCGCCGACCTCGACGTTATCCACCCGATTGCTCAGTGCCAGGCACGCCGGCTGTGCCGCACCCTGGGACGGCCCAGCCACGAGCAGGAGGACATCGAGCAGGACATGCTGCTCGACCTACTGACCCGACTGCCCTCCTACGATCCGGCGCGCGGGACGCTCGCGGCATTCGCCACTGTCTGCTTCCAGCACCGGGCGTCGCGTCTTGCCACGCGGCTTCGCCGTGAGCGGCGCGAACGGCATGAGGCATCTCTGGACGACGCAGTGCCCGGCCAGGAGGAACAGCTGACGCTGGCCGACATCATCCCCGAATCCGAGGGGTATGGGGCGTGGTGCGGTCAGCAGACCGATTCCGTGGCCGCGCTGGAGCGTCGGCTCGACCTGGATCGCGCGGGCGCTGTCTTGGACCAACGT
>JBBRVI010000405.1:0-2890 GCA_038247025.1 Acetobacterales bacterium | reverse complement strand
CAGATCCGTCCGTCGCTGGTGAGGTCAACCGGGTCTTGCTTCTGTTGCGGCAGCAGATTTGAAGATGTTGTCGTAATCAGTACCTAACAAAGTAATACCAGCCCGGTCGCCGATAAGGCGAGCCTGGCGCCAGATATCAACGCCGAGAGCTCAGCTTCTGCGCCAGAAACGCAACTTGCAACAGGCTGACCCGTCCGGCAGCGTGCCGACCCCGTCCGGCAGCGTGCCTGCTTACGGACCAGGTTACGTGGCTTACACAAGCCAAGCGTAATTTTGGCTGAATTATGGCCTGCGCAACTTGTTATAGTCCAACATTCGTTTTTCGGTAATGGGCACATCCATGAAAATCCGTAGTTCGAGTTTAGTTTTTCATGGATGAGTGAGAAGAACTTTTTTGCACCGGCTAATCGGGCGCATCTGCCGGTTGGCGGTGATTCTCAGTTCCAGAGATAGCAATCGTCGTTGTTCCTGAAGAGGACCGCGAGGGCGAGGAGGTTGGAGAGCCCGGGGCGCTTCCAGAACTGACCGCTACAGCGGAAGCGGCGCTGGAGTTGCGCGCCGAGCGATTCAACGGCGCCGCTGCCGATGGGGGCTCCGGCGCGATGGATCGCGTTATAGTTCATGTGCCTTTCGTGGGTTTTGAAGTAGTGAGCTTCGCGTTCGATGAGTTGCTGCGTTTCTGGGGTGCGCGGGTCGGCGGGCGTGATGAGTTCCTGGAGACAGCGGACGACCCGGGTCTGGCCGCCATGGCGCAGGCGGTGCAGCAGCGTTTCGACCCACGCGGTAGTTTGGGGAGTTTGGTCGCCATAAAGCGCGCGGCCGACGGTCCACAGGTGCTCGCTGGCGTGATGGAAGTCGAGGGTCTTGACCGCATCGCGGAAACGATCTTCGGCCAAATCCCATAGCCAGACGGCGCCGTCCATGACGAGGTAGACCACTTTGGCTCGGCCGAGGCCGCGCCGCCGGGCCTCCGCCTGGACCGCGGCACCGAAGTCCACCGGGGAGGTCCCGGGCGGGCAGGCCACGATAAATTTCTCCAGCAGCAGGCCCCGGCCGCTGGCTTTCTCGGCGCGTTGTTCCAGCCGGTAGATGACGGCCGATTTGATTTCATGCCAGGCGATGCGCTCGGGGGCTTTCTTGCGCAGCGAGGCGCCCCAATCCGGGCCGCGCTCGCGCGCCATCCAGCCATCCATCATGATGACCAGGCTGAACGCGGGTTCGCGGACCGGGACCACCGGGCTCGGCCGGCGCGTGGCCTGGGCCAGCGCCCCGCGGGATTGGACGTGGTGGTGGATGAGATCGTCGCTGACCGGGCTGCCCCAGCGCTGGGCCAGCGCGGCGGCGCCTTCGTAGGAGCCGACGGCAGTGGCGGTGTAGCACACTCTCGCCTCCAGTTCGGGGCTCACCCGCTGGTAGGCCGCCAAGCCCCAGGCAGTGCGGGCCGGGCAGATCCACTGATCCAACGTTGCGCTGTAACCGTGGCGCACGCGCAGTTCGATTACCCCGGCCACGGTGTGCAACTGCAGGTCGCGCCAGCGGGTGTCGCGCAAGGGCCGGCCGCTGCGCGGACAGACCGACTCCAGCGCGCGGGCCGCTTGCTGCAATTTTTCCTCCAGGCGGCGCCGCGTCCACTCCCGGCCTTCGGCCAGGACCGCTTGTTCGATTTCACGCAACGCGTTCATCGGCCGTCTCCGCGCAGTCGATACAGGTAGATGTCCTTGATCGGCACGCTCAGGCCGTGGTCGCGGTCCTGCCGGCTGCGCCCCTTGGTCTGGCCCACGCAGCGCCAGTTCGCCGCCCGATAACACGTCCCGCGAAACCGATCCCGTTCCACGAAGGTTTCCAGCCAGCGCAAACCGTGGCCGTATTTGTCGCGCCAGTCCGCGTCAATCCGCCGGGCCACCGCGCCCAACAGATGACTGGCCAGATGCGGCACGTCCACCCACGGCAGGATCAGGAAGCGCGTGTTGTTGGTGACTTCGTGCAGGCGCGCGGGCCGCTCCGCGCGGGTCCAGCCCAGCTCGCGGTCCCGGGGGGCGCAGCGCCAGGCCGGCGCCCCAAACAAGAGGCAGCCCAGGTCGCGGCCCTGCTCGTCCCGCGCCAGATACCCCACGTTCTCTCCCACCACCCGCAGCCCGAGGTAGTGATAGCGATCCAGATAGAACGCCCATTGCCGGGCCTCGGCCGTGCCGGCTTGCATTAATTCGACTCTGACCCCGCCCAGTTGCTGGAAAGAACTGCGCCACGGCGCCGGCGCCTGCCATCCACACGGCTCCCGCACCACCCGCGCTGGCCGCCGCTTCGCCAACTGTAGCGCCGGCAGCGTGATTTTACCCTGCCCCTCCAGCTTCAGCAAAAAACTGCGCGCCGCAAAGTCCTTCAGCCGCTGACGCTCATCCCGCCACTCCCATGCCGCGCACAGCTCGCGCGCAATTCGCTTCCGGCTCCACTGCGGATGCGCGAGGATCCAGTCCCGCAGCCAGTCGATCTCTTCCCCTCCCACAAACCGCCCTTGGATGCATTGTCGCGATTGCATGCCCGACAGCTTGCTTGGAATTTTCCTGGTAGTCCAGCGCAATCCGAATAATCACCGACAACCGGCAGATGCGCCCTTCGAAAACTTACTGGCATCTTCTGTCTTGAGCGCAGCGGTCCGGCTGTCTTTTGTGCGCAGGTTCGCATTCCGCGAGCCATTTTCACCCCATGAGATTCGGCATTAATTCATTCCTCTTCACATCGCCCTTCACGACCGAAAGCACGCGACTTTTTTCCACTTTTAAACGTTGGGGGTTCGATACGGTGGAGATCCCCATCGAGGATCCAAGCCACATCGACCCAGCTAAGGTAAGGGCGGCCGCAGACAAAGCTGGGATTGCGATTGGCAGCGTTT
>JBBRVI010000404.1:0-2902 GCA_038247025.1 Acetobacterales bacterium | reverse complement strand
TGGAACAGGGAATGGTGCCGATGTTTCTCCTGCTGCCCCAGGTGAAGCTCGCCAAGCGGCTGGACGTGCGCGGCGCGGCTGAGCGCGGGCTGCGCCGCCTGCCAGGGCGCTTCGTCGCGGCCTGGGAGCGCGAGAGCGGGCGGGCCGCATGACCATGCACGCACGCTTCCTCCTGCTGCTCGGGCTCGTCGTGCTGTCCTGGGCCGTCGTTCCCATCGGCCTCGCGCTCACCTGGATCACGGGTCGCCTCTTCGCCTCGATGTTTGGCTGGACATGAGCGCGCGTGAGACCGCCATCGTTGCGCTCACCAGCCGGCTCGTTATGTCGCTGGCCTCGCGCAACCCCCCGCCCGTGGTGCTCCGCAGCGAGACCGTGCCGCAGCGCATTCCTGCCGGTGGCTTGGTGGTCGTCCGCGACGGCGAGGCGGTGGAGGAGACACCCATCCTCTCCCCGCTTGCCTGGCAGATCGAGCATCGCGCGGAGATCGAGATCACCGTGGCCGGTACCACGCCTGCCGCGCGCAACACCCTGCTCGATGCGCTGCTGGTGGATATCGCCGCAGCCATCACGGCCAACCGTACCCTCGGCGGCGCCGTCGAATGGGCGCAGCCCGGCAGCGCGTCCTTCGAGGATGTCGAGTTCGAGGGCGCTGCCGCGGCTCGCGCCGCCGCCATCCCCGTCACCCTCTGGTTCACCGTCGCCGGCTCGCCGCTGGCCTGATCCCCTTCCAGGAGAAAGCCCATGCCCCGTGCCATCGGCGCGAATTGCCGCCTGCTCATGCTGCCCGAGGTGACCTATGGCTCTGCGCCTGGGACGAATTGGCGGCGTATGCCGTTCCTGTCCTGCGACCTTGGTGCGGAGCAGCCGCTGCTGGATGCCGACGTCATTGGCGTGGGCAGCAACCGCGATCCGGCCGCGCCCTTCCTCGACACGGTGACGGTCGCCGGCCAGGCGGTGGTCCCGGTGGACCTGATCAACATCGGCCACTGGCTGCGGCTGCTGCTGGGCGCGCCCATCACCACTGGCACCACCAACTTCATTCACACCTTCGCCTCGGGTGCCGCCTCGCTGCCGAGCAACGCGATGGAGATCGGCTATCCGGATGTGCCGTCCTTCGACGTGTGCACCGGCGTGCGCGCCGACACGCTGGAGATGGACTTCACGCCGACCGGCGCGGCCACCGCGACCTTCGGGCTCATGGGCCAGGGCTCGGTGCGCACGGGCGCCACGTCAGGCGGCACGCCGACCAGCGCGGCCTACACCGCGTTCAACAAGGCGCAGGGGAGCATCACCCGCAGCGGCTCGGCGCTGGCACAGGTCACCGGCGCGCGGCTTGCCTACGCCAATGGAATGGAAGCCGTGCGCACCATCCGGGCCGATCGCCGCGTTGAAGGGGTGGATCCCGGCATTGCGCGCTGCACCGGCCAGATCACCGTGCGCTTCGAGAACACGACGCTGCTGGCGCAGGCGCAGGGCGGCACCTCGGCGGAATTCGCGCTGGCCTTCACGATCGATGCGAACCGCAGCCTGACCATCACGCTGCACGAGGTCTATCTGGCGCTGGCCAAGACGCCGATCGAGGGGCCGGCCGGGGTGGAGGCCAGCTTCGATTTCCGGGCTGCGTTCAATGCGACGGCCACGCGGATGATGACGGCCGTACTGCGCAACCAGCAGGCGGGGACGGAATACGCGTAAGCCTACTCGGTACGGCGGATGATCCTGGTCTTTTGCGTCTTCAGTCGCGCCGCAAAAGCCTCCTTGACGCGTCGCATGAAGCCTTCTGGCAGGGTGCCATAGATGAACGAACCATCGGCGGACCCAATCGGGCGAACATCAGGTCCTGGCCAGCCAAAGCGGTTCGCCTCGGAAACCAGCACCCAGCTTGGCTCCGCCTGGAGCCCAAGGCGTGCTCGCGTGGCAGCCGGTATTTCCAGCCCAGCACCAGGCTCCGAGGGTGGTACCGAGGTAATGGGAAAGACAAACACATCGCCGCGCCCCTCATTCGTCACGGCCACCGCTGCCACCGTGACTGGACGATCCTTGGAGCCATCCTCACGGCCGGCGTCGTGCTCGTGGCTCCAGAGGTAGACGTAACGAAAGACGTCGCCGATGAGCGGCGGCACCGGTCTATTCGACCTCGTGGTTGAACTGCTTGGCGTCCTCCGGCGGTTCGGCTGACAGGATCGCGTCCACCCACTCCTGCGGCATATCCTCCGTCCGAAACACCTGCCGGTCGCGCCGCTTCAGGCGTTCGTATTCCTCGATCGAGATCATCACGGTCCGGGTCCGGCCGTTGCGGGTGATCGCAACGGGCTGGAGCAGCGCCTTGTCCTGGTAGAGGCCGAAATTCCGCTGGGCCTCGGCAGCGCCCACCTTGAGCATTGGCTCGGGCATCGGTCGTACTCCTGAAACTGCGCAACTTACATAACCCATGAAGGGGCGAATTTCCATGCTCACCCTCGACCTTCCCACCGAACCCTATTGGCTCGACCTTCCCCGCGGCGTCCGCGTGGAAATCCGCCCCGTCACCACCGCGGTGATGGCCGCGGCCCAGGCCGGCTCCGCGCGCCGCCTTGGGGCGATCCGCGCCTCGGAGGCCGATCTTGACCCCGACATGGCGCGCGGTCTGGCCTTCGCTTTCCTGGTCAAGGCACTGGCCCGCCATGCCGTGACCGCGTGGGAGGGGATCGGCGATACTGCCGGCAAGCCACTGCCGCTGTCCCCCGAAGCGGTCGAGCGGCTGATGGACATGGACGAAATGGCGGCCGCCTTCTGGGACCGCGCCACCGCCCCCGTCGCGGCCGTGGCCCTGGAGGGAAACGGTTAAGGGCCCGAGCCGAATGGCACTTCGGCTCGGGTCCTGATTACTGCCGCGGCTGCGCGGCGCTTGATCGCGACTGCG
>JBBRVI010000403.1:0-2921 GCA_038247025.1 Acetobacterales bacterium | reverse complement strand
TCATGTCGAGGCGGGGTCCGGGGTCCGCCACGGACCCCGGCGGAGCGCGAGGCAGAGCCTCGCATAACTGCGCAGCCGATTGAGACCTCCGGGCTGCGCCCTCCAGTCAACGGGTGCGAATTTCACGCCGCAATCGCCGCCGGCAGGATAGGCGCAGTTGCGGCGAAGCGTATGCCGCCCTTGAGGCAGAAGGCCGGCTGAAACAGCCGTTCGCCGATCACTTCCGTGCCCTCATTATCGGCCATCTTGAACTTGCCGCGCAGGTCATCCAGCACGGAGATATCGGCCAAGGCGCCGATGCGCAGCGTGCCGATGCCATCATCCAGTTTGAGCATCGCGGCCGGCCCGGTGGTGACCATGGGGACGATCTTCTCCAAGGGTACACCGAGGGCGATCATCTCGCTCATGGCGAGCGTGAGCGAAAAGCGCGCCTTGCCGGTGAAGGGGTGATCTTCCTCGGGGTCGGAGTGGTTGGCGGGTGTGCCGGGGGGTGCGGGGATGCGCGTGTTGTAGCCGTGCATGTCGGCACCCAGCGTGTCGGGCATGATGCCAGCATCGAGGCTGATGCGCGCCATCTTGAAGGAGAAGTGGGAGCCATGGCCCACATCCACCTTCAGCCCGGCGTCCAAGGCAGCCTGCACCATGCCGTGCACCTTGCCCGTGCGCCGGTCCACGAAGCCGCCGGGGTGGCGGGTGAAGGGGTGTGCCAGGATGTCGCCGGGGCGCAGAAGGGGGATGACGAGGGGAAGGATCTCATCCGCGTCAATGCCGTTATTGCCGGTTTCCGGCGTCGGCCAGAGCTGGCCGAAATGGCAATAGACGGGCAGCTCCGCCTCGCGGCCGATCTGCGCGGCCTTCTTCAGCACTTCCAGGCCGTAGCGGGCCATGTTGCCGACTTCGGCATGGGCCTTCACGCCGCGCACAAGGCCGGGATTGGCGCGCGCGGCCTTCACGGTGGCGTCGATATCCACATGCTCGGGCCCGTAGAGTGTGGGGTAGTAATGCCCTTCCAGGCCGCCCACGACATAGGCGCTGATGAAGCTGAAGACGCGCGAATGGGCGGGCTTTGCGATGAATTCGTTGAAGCCCGGCAGCGTCATGCAGGATGCGCCGCCCTGGTCCACCAACGCCGTCACGCCGCTATCCACGCCCGCCATGTCCGCCGGCAGGCCGAAGCGGCCGGAGACGTAGGTGTAGATATGCGCGTGGGTGTCCACCATGCCCGGCAGGATGATCTTGTCGCGGACGGAGATCACTTCCTTCGCGCTGCTGGCCAGGATGTCGGGGGCGATGGCGGCGACACGGCCATCCTTCACAGCGACATCCATGATGCCATCGATGTTCGAGGCGGGGCAGATCACGCGCCCGCCTTTCAGCAAAATATCATATTCCATGAGACGTCTCCCTAGGTCACTGACCGAATTTGCTGAGGATTACTTTTTCCAGCCCGGCGACCACCCCATAGAGCACCAGGCCCACCACGCAGAGCATGCCGATGGAGGCGAGGATCAGCGCCGTCTCAGCCTGGCTGGAGGCAAAGAGGATCAGGTACCCCAGCCCCGCCTGCGCCGTGATGAACTCGCCCACGATGACGCCGATGATGGCGAAGGTCACGGCGATCTTCAGCCCCGAGAAGATGTGCGGCAGCGCATAGGGAAAACGCACGGAGAGGAACACCTGCCAGGAGCGCGCGGTCAGCGCCTTACACAGGCGCAGCATGTCCGGCGGCGTCGCGTTCAGCCCGGTGAGCGTCGCGATGACGATGGGGAAGAAGGCGATGAACATCGAGAAGGCCAGCCGCGAGGAGGAGCCGATGCCCAGCCAGACGATGAAGAGGGGGGCGAGCGCGATCTTTGGGATCAACTGAAAAAAGATCACATTGGGATAAAGCGCCGCATAGGCCCATTTGGAATAGGAGAGCAGGACCGCAAGCGAAATTCCGAGCACAGTGGCCAGCATGAAGCCGATGGCCGCCTCGGTGCCGGTGGGGACCGCGTGCTGCAACAGGAATGGCCAGGCGGAGACGGTGCGCGCGTAGATGTCGCTGGGCGATGGCAGGATGACCTTGGGCACCTGGTAGTAACCGACCAGGAACTCCCAAAGCAGCAGCACAGCGGCAGCAAAGGCGATGGGCAACAGGATTTGCACCACCGGATGGGCGACAAGCTCGCGCTTCTCGACGTTTGGCGCGGCGGGTGCCTCCACTGGCAGCGCCACGGTTTCGGTGGCGCTCATGCCGCGTCCGATCGCCGGAGGGCGCAGCGAAGCGAGCATCGCAGGCGTGAATCGGGGGCGCTCATGCCGCGTCCTTGATGCTGTGCTCGATCATCCCGCGCAGCCGCGCGACGATCGCGATGAATTCCGGACTGTCCTGCACGCTTTCATCGCGGGGGCGGGCGAAGGGGATGGGCACATCGGCCACAATTACGGCCGGCCGCTTGGTCATTACCAGCACGCGGTCGCTCAGCAGCACGGCCTCGCGGATGGAGTGGGTGATGAAAATCCCTGTCTTGCGGTGCCGCGCCCAGAGGTCGAGCAGGACCAGCGCCATCTCGTCCCGCGTGATGGCGTCAAGGGCCGAGAAGGGTTCGTCCATCAGCATGATGGAGGGCGTATGAACCAGCGAACGGCAAAGTGCCACACGCTGGCGCATGCCGCCCGAAAGTTCGCGCGGGCGCTTTTCCATGAAGGCGCCGAGGCCCACGGAATGCAAAAGCTCCTCCGCGCGCGCCACGTATTTCTCGCGTGGCAGGCGCATCATCTTGATCGGGAAGAGCACGTTGTCGCGCGCCGAAAGCCAGGGCAGCAGCGTCGCATCCTGAAAAACCAGCCCGGCATCCCGCCGCGGCCCCACCATGGGCTGTCCGCCGATGGAGATGCTGCCGGCCGTGATGGACTCAAGCCCGGCCAGCATCATCAGT
>JBBRVI010000402.1:0-2922 GCA_038247025.1 Acetobacterales bacterium | reverse complement strand
TGCCCTCGCGGGGGGAGGCGTTCTGACGCAGTGCGACGGTGATTGTGGCCCGGCCCTGCCGCTGACCATCACGGACGCGCCGCATCCTATTACCCTTCGCATTCCCTGACGGGTTTTGCGAAGCCGCGACTCGCGACGAGGGCCGTGTGGCCAGGTTCGTCCGGAGTTGAGATGACGACACCCCCAGGCCCTGAAAGCGAGGGTGCCGCAAGCCTCACGCCGCATCCAGCCGCAGAACGCGTCCACGCGTCTCGTCGGTGAGCAATATCAACCCACCATCAGGTGCAAACAGGACCTGCCGCAGGCGCGTGCGGCCCCATAGCAGCCTCTCCTCACTCACCACGCGGTCGGCCTCCATGTTCACTCGCAGCAGGCCGGGCGTGGCCAGGCAAGCGATGTAGAGCGCACCGCGCCAGATTGGCTGGGCATGGGCCGGCGCGAAATTGATCCCTGAAGGACTGACCGATGGCACCCAATGGCGCAACGGTTCGGCAAGGCCAGGGCCGGCGGTGCGCCCCCCCGCAATGCGCAGGCCGGAATATTCCCGCCCAAAGGACACTTCGGGCCAGCCAAAATTCTGTCCGGGCGCCACCAGGTTCAGCTCATCTCCGCCGCGTGGGCCGTGTTCCGCAACGAGGAGGCTGCCAGTCGCAGGGTTGAAGGCAATGCCTTGAGGGTTGCGATGGCCGTAGCTGTAAATTTCCCCCCGCTGGCCGGGGCCACCGAAGAACGGGTTGTCGCGCGGGATTTCGCCCTGGCGCGTCAAACGGATCACCTTGCCGGCGAGGTCGTTGAGCTTTTGCGAGCGCTCGCGGTTGTTGTTGCGCTCGCCCGTGGTGAGGAAGATGTGGTTTCCATCCGGGCTGAACGCGATCCGGCCGCCGTAATGCAGGCGGCCGTTGGCCTGTGCGGGGGTGGCATCCAGGACGGGCTGTACCGCCTGGAAAACGCCTGCGGAGAGCCGAGCGCGGGAGAGGCGGGTCAGCACACCGCCTTCCACCAGCGTGGCGGAGGCAAAGAAAACATCGCCGCTCGCCGAGAAATCCGGCGCAGGCTGGATGTCGAGCAAGCCGCCCTGGCCTTCGGCCACGACCTCCGGCAAACCGGCAAGTGCCGCAGAGAGTGTCCCGTTGGGCGACATCAGCCGGGCGCGGCCAGGGCGTTCGCTGAGCAACAGCCGCCCATCGGGAAGGAAGCCACCGCCCCAGGGGTTTTCCAGATCCGAGGCCAGCACGCGGACGCGAAAGGCGCCGCCTTCGCTGCGCTCCAGTTCGGCCTGGGCCTGGGCCAGCGCCGGGGTTGCGAGCAGGGCAGCGATGAAGGGGCGGCGGGCGAGGGGCATGGCGTGGTCTCCAAGGGGATGGCAGCAACATGGGAACGTTTTGTCACTGCGTAGCGTTTCCAGACGCGAGGAAGTTGCGTTAATCCTCAAAACATGTCCGGCAGAACCGCGTGAGCCGCGCGAACCCCACTCCCCCCAAGCTACGACCTCGGCGGAATTTCGGCGCGCGCCGCCGCCTGGTGATGCGCCGGGAACCACAGGGGCCGAACTGGCGCCCCGCGCCGCCGCGCACCCGCTGGCGCCCGCCCGTGCCGCAATCGCCGTTTTTCGGATTTCCTGCCTTCTGGCTGGGCTCGATCGCGGCGCATCTGCTACTTGTTGCCCTCTTCTTCCTGTGGCCTGATCCGCGCTCCAACCCCCTGCCGCCGGCGGCGCCGCCGAGCTTCGATATCGTGTTCGAAGGCGGCCAGCCCGAGCGGCCCATGGCGGAGCCGGTCGAAGGGATCGAGACGCCGCCCAGCCCGCCGAGCCCGCCCAACCAGGCCGAAATTCCCCCGCCTCCGAATGCGCCGCCACAGCCCTCGCAGCCGGTCCTGCCGCCCATCCAGCAGGCGCTGCCGCTGCCGCCACCGCCCGCGCCAGTGCCTCCCGCGCCAGTGCCTCCCGCGCCAGTGCCTCTGGCGCCAATACCGCCGGCGCCAATACCGCCGGCGCCAGTACCGCCGGCGCCAGTACCGCCGCCCCCCGTCCCGCCCCCCGTTCCACTGGTGCAACAGGCCTTGCCTGCTCAGCCGCCGCTGATTCCGCAGCCGCCACGGCCTGAACCGCCTGCCACGGCGCAGGCCCCGCTGCCGCCCCTGCCTGGCACGGTCGAGATCTTCGCACCGCCCACTGAACTGCGCCTGCCCGAGCGGTTGCCCGAGCGGTTGCCCGAGCGTTTGCCCGAGCGGCTTGCGGAAACCCTGCCGCTGCCACCGCCGCCCACCCCCACGCCGCCGCCGCGCCAGCCCACACCCCAGCAGCAACAGCCGCAGCGCCCACAGCAGGCGCAGCCCAGCCTGCCCGGCATCTGGGTGCCCGGCGGCGTGCAACTCGGCCGCCCGGCCACGCCCCCTGCTGGCCGCCCGCAGGCCCGCGGTACCGACACCACGGTGGATCCACGCTTCCTGGAAGGACGCCCACGTACCGATCCTTCGGTGCGGGTCACCGGCGCACAGGTGGGTGCGGATTGGCGAGCCGCGTTTCGCCAGTGGCTGGACGAGAATTTAAGTTACCCGCAGCGCGCCATCGCCTTGGGTGAGGACGGCACGGTGCGCGTTCAGGTCCTGGCCAATCCCGATGGTACGGTGCGCAGCGTCCGGCTGGTGGGACCCTCCACCTCGCCCTCGCTGAATTTCGGCACGACCTTCCCCTTCAACGGGGCTCGCCTGCCAGCCTTCCCGGCTGGTTCAGACCCCAACGGCGTCACCATTGACCTGACGGTGAACTACATTCTCATGCGGCGATGATTCGTAAGACTCTGAATTGCCTTGCTCCGAGTCCGAAAGCGGTCCGGAAAGACTTCTCCACAAGTTTCTGGCGAATCGAGACAATCCAGTGCTTGTGTGTCAACCCTGTCTTTTGCTACTGTATGTGGTATC
>JBBRVI010000401.1:0-2922 GCA_038247025.1 Acetobacterales bacterium | reverse complement strand
TCGGGCCAAGTGAGGTCGGCGACGGGGGCATGGTGGCGCAGACCGCCACTCTGGCGTGGCGCATAAAGCCCTGCCATCGCTGTTGCATCCATCCCATCATGCTTCGCACCCGCGCAATGGGGGCTCCTGACCTGAATTGCTGTCGTTGCTGGTTGGCCTATCGGCGGCGCAACAAGGAGTGCGACGCCGCGACGGTGGATGTCCACCTATGCGCGTTCATGACTGCCTCAAAGAACCGCGCGATCAACCTGCCGATCGGACCTGACGTCCGCTCGGCCGAGCAAGGTTTTGTGCGCGGCTTGATCGTGTATTAATCAGCGGACTCGCCTTTTGGCTCGTGTCAGGAATACGCCCTGCCAAGATTGGGAACCCGGACCCATCAAGCGCGGGGACCGCCGGAGACGCTGCACGAGGGGCAGATCGAGGGCGGTGGTGGGGATGGCGGCGAAACCGTCTGGAGCCCACCAGGCCGGCCGTCATAGGGCCGGCCACATGTTGTCCCAGCATGCCGGGAGGAGAGGCGGAGGGGGTGCGTGGTCGGGCGGCGCATCCCCTCCATATATGGATGGCCTTCAGGTGTGGCCATCAGGGAACGCGCCGCTTCGTGACCGCCGCTGAGAACGTCGCCGCAGCCAAATCGAACGTCGCGCCCGAGATGTTGCGTGCCATCACCCGCACCGTGTTGTTTGACCACACCGCCGCATCGATCTCGATGGACCGCGTCGACGACACCAGCGAGGCCGTTGCCAGGTCGCCCGCCCGTGCGCCGGTTACCGTGACATCGATCAGCGACGTCGCCCCCGGCGCCAGGCTGTGCAGATCCCACGACACCTCGGCCGCGAACTCCCGCTGCCCCGACTGCGGCAACAGCGGAGTGCCGTTCAACACCGCAGGCGCGGCCTCCGGCAGCCCGTAGAGCCGCAGCGATTGCAGGTCGATTGGCCCATCAAAGCCGATCACCCCCACCTGCGCATAGGAGACGGACGGACCCACCCGAATGATCTGCCGCCGATTGAAGTTGGCATCAGCCATTGGCGCGCCGGCATTCCAGCCCTTCGCACGGCCGTTCCGCCGACCCTGCGCAGCACGCGAAGCTTCGCACGGAGGTGGCTGCTTCATCAGCAACCTGAACGGCTATCTGATGTCGAAACACATTACGGATTCTAGAGGCTCGCAGAAGCCGCCACCTGATCGCGTATCCATTTCATTCGGGGATCCTCGCCGGCACGAGCATGCCATATCACGCGGTAATTAAAACCTGCGTCGCCCGCCAAAGGCACAGCCAGCATCGCCGGATTGAGCGCCAGATGACGGGCAGCGCGTGACGGCAGGCACATGACATAGTCGGTTCCAACAAGCACCGCGGCACCCATCAGAAAGTAAGGCGTGCGGAAGGGTGAGCGGAGCGAGTTTCCGCCACTGGGCAACACAACCTCATCGGCAAGCGTAATGCGGCCCTCGGGGTAGAGGACGACAACCTGAGGCCAAGCGGCCACTGCTTCGGGCAGCAAATCCCCGCCTTGCCCTACGTCGCGAAGCAGCGGATGCCCCCGCCGCATCAAGACAGCATAGCCATCGTGGAACAGGTCGCGATGGCAGACGCCGCTCGGTAGCACCGCGTCGGCATAAAGTGCCACATCCAGTCCGCCCTCCGCCAGGCGCTCGAAGGTGTTTGGCCCCCAGGCTTGTAATTCCAGGTCCAGCCCGGGCGCCTGTCGCGCCAGGCGCGCCGCCAGGGGCCCTGCCACCACCACCGCCCCATAGTCGGTGGTGGCAATGCGAATTCTTCCCGTGGCCGAGGCAGGGTCGAATCGCAGGGGCGAGAACACGCCGCGCACGGCAGCCAGGGCCGCATCCACCATCGGTGTCAGCTCGGCCGCTCGCGGGGTCAGCACCTGCTCGGCGCCGGCGCGAACCAGTAGGGGGTCGCCGGCGGCACGCCGCAACGCCGCCAGGGCTCGGCTGGCGGCTGGCTGGCTGATGCCAAGGAGATCGGCAGTGCGGGTGACGCTGCGGGTCTGCAGCAGCAACGACAGCAGTCGCAGCGATCGGATATCCAGGTGGTCGAGGGCGCCATCCGTATTTTGCATGACCTGGATAATCAGACAATCATGGCGCGAATACAACCGGCGCCGCAGGATGCTCAAGCAAGCCGGCCGCTTCGCGCCGCGCAATCACCAGCCATGACGAGGGCAAGCGTGTTCGAATCTGAAATCAACCGACGCTGCGCATTGCTTGGGGCGGCCGGATCGGTGGCGCTCGCGATGACACATTCCGGTGCGGTGCGGGCACAGTCCAGCGCGCCGAAGCGCATCCTGTTCGTGGTCTCCAACCCGGCAACCGCAGCGTCGAACGGCATGCCGATCGGCTTCTGGCTGCCGGAACTTGCGCATCCCTGGTTTGTGTTCAATCGGCTCGGCTGGACAATGACCATTGCCTCACCCCAGGGCGGACAAACTCGCTTCGATGAGATGTCGACGCCGGATGGGCGATTCGGCAATCCGCTCGACGTCATCAGCCGCGGCTTCGCCGCGGCGCCACCGATCCAGACGCTGCTGGCAGACACCAAGCCACTGCCGGAGATGCGCGTCGAAGACCACGACGCCATCATGATCATCGGCGGCTTGGCGCCGCCGACAACCTTCACCGACGATACGCGGCTGCATCGCCTGTTCGGCGCATTCCACGACGCCGGGAAGATTGCCGCCGCGCTGTGTCACGGATCGCTCGTGCTGCTGCATGCGCGCGGCGCCGACGGCCGGCTGCTCGCCGAAGGGCGACGTTGGACCGGCTACACGAATGCCGAGGAGGATGTGGTGGACAGGGTGATGGGCGTTCGTTTCCAGCCCTTCCGGATCGAGGATGAGGCGCGCCGCATCGCGCGCACCGAATTCGTCCAGGGCCCGGCGTATCGGCCCTTCG
>JBBRVI010000400.1:0-2924 GCA_038247025.1 Acetobacterales bacterium | reverse complement strand
GGTTCCGCGGGGACAACGTCTTCAGGCTTGGCAGCCTCCTTGCCAGACCATGCGCGGGTGAATTCCGCGCCAAGAAGGAATATCACTGCCGAGTAGTAGATCCAGACCAGAATCACGACGAGCGTGCCTGCCGCGCCGAACCCCTTCGCCACGCCAACAGTGCCGATGTAAAACCCGATCAGTGTCTTCCCGAGCGTAAACAGAACAGCAGTGCAGGCTGCGCCGATGAACACGTCGCGCCAAGCCAGCCTGCGGTCCGGCAGGATTTTGTAGATCGCCGCGAAAAGCAGCGTGATGGTCCCCAGCGACACGACAAGATTTGTGACATGCACGACTGCCTCCAACGCTGGGGACTGCCTGGTGAGCCAAGCGCCGAATGCCGTACCAAGGGCACTTGCCGCCAACGAGACGAGCAGCAGGAAGCCGGTAGCCGCAACAAGTCCCAATGCCGCGGCCTTGGCCTTTAGAAATGCGGTCACCATTGCAGAGGCACCTTGTTGAGCGGGCATCTCCACCTTCCAAACCGCGTTCAACGCCGCCTGCAAAGCTCCGAACACACCAGAGGCGGTGAGCGTCAAAATCGCGACGCCGATCACGACGGCCGTGAAGCCGCGCGCGTCGCCCAACGCCCCTTGCGCCATTTCATTGACCGTGCGCGCCGCATCCGGACCCAGCATGGCGGCGGCCTGGTCTTCGATGGCCCGTCGTACCTCCGCCTCGCCAAAAACCAGCCCGGCGACGCCCGTGGCAATGAACAGCAGTGGGCCGAGCGAAAACAGCGTGAAGTAGGCAATCCCCGCCGCCCGTGTCAGTGCGTCATCGGCGATGAAGCCAGTCAACATGTCCTGGAGAATTTCGATCGCGCGACGCATAGGCAGGTGTCCTTCTTCCCCCGGACAACGCCAGCTCACGGTCCATCGTTGCGGGACGGGTGCAGCTTCTTCGGCTCTCAGCATCGCAGCCGGCTTGGCGTTCTTCGCGATTTTTGGCCCGGCAACACGGGAAGGCCCAGCCCGTGCCAACGCGACTTGATGCTGCTGAAGACCGCAGCCTCGGTCGCCTCCCAGCAGATCCGAAACGGCAAAACCGGTTTATCGGCCGAGTTGCAGCCAGTCGGTGAGGTACTGCGTTGGTGTTGAACACCGACTGCGATGGGGCGCGCCGACCTGCATGGAACCGTACATCGTCGTCCTCACCGCCACGGGTGCGCTCATTTTGCTGGTGGCATGGCTGCCACTCGTGTTGCGGGACCTGCCCTTCTCGCTACCGATTGTCTGCGTAGCCATAGGTTTCGCGTCTTTCGGCCTTGTCAGCACGGCTTCGCTCCACCCGATAGCAAACCCGGAGGTCACTGAGCGTCTGACGGAACTGGTCGTGATCGTCGCACTTACCGGCGCCGGACTCAAACTGGACCGCCCGCTCGGCTGGGCTAACTGGGCGCTGACGTGGCGTCTTTTGATCATCGCCATGCCGTTATCCATCCTCGGCATCGCGCTGGCGGGGCATCTGGTCCTGGGGCTTGGCGCTGCGGCGGCG
This sequence comes from Acetobacterales bacterium, assembly GCA_038247025.1. GTDB lineage: Bacteria > Pseudomonadota > Alphaproteobacteria > Acetobacterales > Acetobacteraceae > Roseococcus. The sequence goes on along the minus strand of JBBRVI010000400.1, from coordinate 1,388 downwards.
CTCTTGCTGGGTGCAGCGCTGGCGCCAACGGACCCGGTGCTCGCCGCCGATGTTCAGGTCGGCCCTCCTCGTTCGGGCGAGGAGGATGAAGTGCGGTTCACCCTGACGGCCGAGGCGGGGCTGAACGATGGCCTCGCGTTCCCTTTCGTGAACCTGGCCATCGCCTTTGCCGCCTTCGGTGTTTCGCCGGGTGTCTGGACGCTGGAGTGGCTGGCCAAGGACGTGGTGTGGAAACTCGCCGCGGGCGTCCTGGTCGGCTGGGCGTTGGGCGGTGCGCTTGCATGGTTGATCTTTCGCCTGCCGCCCAAAGCGCGCCTGTCGCGCACCGGCGATGGCTTCGCGGCGTTGGGCATCACCTTCGTCGTCTACGGCGCAACCGAACTGCTGCACGGCTACGGCTTCCTGGGCGTCTTCGTGGCCGCTCTGGCGATCCGGGCCGCCGAGCGTCAGCACGATTTTCATGAACGCCTGCACGATTTCGCAGAACAGACAGAGCGATTGCTGATGATGGTGCTGCTCGTTCTCTTTGGTGGGGCTCTGGCTGGCGGGCTGCTGGACCATATGACGTGGGCAGGGGGCATGGCCGTGATGTTGATACTGTTTGTGGTCCGTCCGGCTGCTGGAATGCTGGCGCTGATCGGATCTGCGCCACCTCGCCTGGAACGCGGTGCCATCGCCTTTTTTGGCATTCGTGGGGTCGGCAGCTTCTACTATCTCGCCTACGCATTGAACCAGGCTGAATTCGAGCGGAGCAGTGAACTCTGGTCCTTGCTTGGCTTCACCGTGCTGACCTCCATTATCGTGCACGGAGTGACCGTGACACCTGCGATGCGCCACCTCGATTCCAGGCGGCGCGCTCATGGCGGGAAACAGTGGTCCAGCGGTGATTGATCCGGCTCTCAACGCCCAACGCGAACAACGCATTGTCCCGGTCCGGGCGGGCGGCGTTGGTGGCGAAGGCTTGGGCGGGTGCCATGGCAAAGCAGCGGGATTCAGGACATTTGCGAAGAAAATTTCCGCCAAACACGAACCTTCCCGCCTGGGGCACGTTCACGGTCGGTGCAGGCCATTCAGGTCCGCCGCGATCAAAGGATTTGCAAATGCCCGCTCAATTCTCCGCTACGCTCAAAGCTTTGGCGGCCGGTGTCTCCTCCATGACCCCAGCTGCTGCCATCAAGAACATCGAAGCCTGGGAAGCGCATCTGGAAACCATCGAGGTCTCCGGCGTCAAGGGCCTGCGCAGCAGTCTGGAACGCCTCCGACGCTTGCTGGAAGCCGACCAACTCGACGGTGCCGCGATCGGCAAGCTCATGGTCACCATTGCCGGCGAGACCGGTCGCATTGGCGGGCGCGTGGACGGCAAGCGCGGCGAGAGTGTGAAAGAACTC
>JBBRVI010000399.1:0-2933 GCA_038247025.1 Acetobacterales bacterium | reverse complement strand
TCCTCGTCGCCAAAGTGCCGTTGGGTATAGCTGATGGCGAAGGCCAGGGCCTGGGCGACCGAGCGTTCACCGCGGCCGAGAGCGACCGCCTTGCGCAGGTTGTCGAGGGCTTGGAACCATTCCACGTGCTGCCGGTCGATCGCCTGGATGCCGGTGCGGAGATCGCTGGTGAAGCGGAACGCGTGCTGAGCCTGCATATGGCCTCCGCCGCGCAGTCTCTCTGGCGGCACGGTCCGGGCAACCGCCCGCCCTTTCGCCTGTGCGCCTCGGCCTATGTTGCCCGCCCATGGACGATCCCGCTGACCGCATGCGTACATGGCTGCCGCACGCCTTGCTGCTGCTGCTGGTCGCCACCGCCGTGGGTTTTCTGGCCGTGGTGGTCTGGCCGTTGCGGGAGCCGTTGTTACTGGCCGGCTCGATCGCCCTACTGACCTATCCGATCGCCTTCCTCCCGGTGCTACGTCGGCTGGAGCTGGTCGCCCCGCATTGGCAGGCCGATCAGCGGCGCTTTGCCGCCGCTGCCATCGCCACTGCCCTGGTCGGCACGGTCTCGGCGCTGCTCGCGCTAGGCGCGCTCTGGCTGGTGTTCGGTTCGCCCAGTCACATCGTCGACCTGATCGGTGGCGTGCTCTTCAACGACAGCGCCAGACTTGATCGGGCGATCGAGGCGCTGGCCCGCAAGTTGGGCAACCTGATCGAGCTGTATCCCCAGCTGCCCTGGGACACCAAGGCGATCAGGAGCAGCCTGTATGGCTTGTTCGGCCACGGCAACGTCGGGCCCGACATGCTTGGTTTCCTGTTCCGGGGCACGGTCGGCGTCATGGCGACAGCCGCCCTGACGCTGATCGCCCTCTTCTACCTCTTCGCCCAGGGCACCCAGCTGGCCAGCATGCTGATGCGCTGGCTGCCGTTGACCGAGGAGCGCCGCGACGAGTTGGCCGGTCGTTTCCGGGCCCTTGCCATGTACGTGGCCGCCGGGGTGGTGGCCCGAGCGCTGGTGCATGGCGCGGTGTGCGGGCTGATCGCCTGGGCGATCGCCGGGGCTAATCCCATCGGAACGGCTGCGATAGCGGCTTTCCTCGCTCTGCTGCCGGTGGTCGGGCCGGCTATCGCCTGGGTTCCCTACGCCACCGTGTTGTGGTCAACCGGTCGCGAACTGCAGAGCGTCTGTCTGGCGATCGCCTGCGTAACCGCCTCCTGGGTCGTCGAGCTGCTGTTCCGCAAGCTCGCCCAGCGTCTCGGAGCCGACAGCTTGTGGTTCGCCTTCCTGCTGTTCTGCGGCCTGGTCGGCGGCATCGCCAGCTTTGGGGTGCTCGGCGTGATCATCGGGCCTGCTGCCGCCCTGACCGCGGCGGCGTTGTTCGGCTTTCTGCCGGCGGTCTATGGAGTCGGCGGTCAAGAGACGCGCACGGATGACAATGCTGATGCTTGAGCGCCTGATCCACCTATTGTTGCGCTGTGCGCGCATCTGCCCTCCGCGGTTCGCCTTCTGGTTTGGTGGTCAACTGGGCTGGCTGTGGTCGTATCTGCCGATCGTCGACGTACGGCGCTGCCGGGCTCACCTCGCGATGGCCTATCCCGAGGCTGCTCCGGCCTGGCACGCCCGCACGGCGAGACGGGTGTGGCGCCATTTCGGACGGATGGGGCTGTGGACGGTGGTGACGATGGAGGCGGACCCGCGCCTGCTGTGCCGCGACATCGCCGTCGAAGGGCACGACAACTGGCGTTCCATCATCCGGGCCTGCCGCCGTCGCGAGGGGACCATGGGCATGTCCGGGCATTTCGGCAATTGGGAGCTGCTCTCGCGCAGTGCTGCCACAGTGGTACCACTGACGGTGATCGGTCGTCGGCTGCGCTGGGCGATGATCGACCGTCTCGTGTGGCACAACCGCACCGCGGGCGGCGCTCATCTGGTGTATCAGGACGACGACATCCGTGCGGTCATCCGCGAATTGCGGTCTGGTCGTTTTGTCGCGACGCTGCCGGATCAGGACGTTCCGCGTCTGGCTGGTGTCCATGTGCCATGGTTCGGTCGGCTTGCGCATACACCGAGCGGGCCAGGCATCCTCACCCAGCTTGCTGGCGGCTGGGTCCAACCGGGCTACTGCTATCTGGCCAGTCGCGGCGGCTATCGCTGGACCTGGGTGTCGCATAGCGGTCCACGCGTGCGCTTTCCGCGCTTCGCCGACCGTACCGAAGGCGCCCGCGTGATCATGGCCTGGACGATGGCCTATCAGGAGGCGTTGGTGCGCCGACATCCGGAACAATGGGCGTGGTGGCATCGGCGTTGGCGGACTGTTGCCCGGGGGGTCGACCCCCCGAACCCCTCGCCGGGGCCCTTCGCCCCGGACCCGCTCGACACGTCGCGCTGACGCGCGCCGATTCGTCAGGCGACGCCGTGCGCTCCGGGCTCGCTGGGCGCGCGTGGCACTACTACACGGCGGGCACCACGCCGACCGCCACGCGTTTCGGCGCTCGCTCGTCGGGCGATGTGGATGCGGGCACCACGCCGACCACCACGCGCATCGGCGCTCGCTCGTCGGGCGATGAGGATGCGGGCACCACGCCGACCACCACGCGCATCGGCGCTCGCTCGTCTGGCGATGAGGATGCGGGCACCACGCCGACCGCCACGCGCATCGGCGCTCGCTCGTCGGGCGATGAGGATGCGGGCACCACGCCGACTACCACGCGCATCGGCGCTCGCTCGTCGGGCGATGGGCGCGAAGGCAAAAAAGCGGGCTCAAGCGGGAAGTGACTACTTGACCAGGCCGGCAGTCTTGGCGTCGCGGCCTTCTTTGACGAATTCGGCGACGCCGTCCTTGAGGCGGATCGAGATCACGTCGCCGGCCTTCACCTGGTTGCTGGCGATCAGGCGGGCCATCGGGGCGACCAGCATGTGCTCGATGGCGCGGCGCATTGGGCGGGCGCCG
>JBBRVI010000398.1:0-2946 GCA_038247025.1 Acetobacterales bacterium | reverse complement strand
CACCTGTTCTCCTCCGAACTGCCAGAGGAAGCGTGGTCTATGAACGGGCAGCGCCCCACAGCGCCGACTTCAGCAGCAAGCCGCAAGTGGGGAATTTTCAACCGCCCGATCTGGGGAATTTACGAGCGCCACTGACAATCCGGGCAGGAGAGGCAGTATGGCCGGCAGCGAAACCCTTCAGGGATCCTTGCAGACACACGAAATCCTGCGTCAGCTGGAGCGCGTGGTGATGCCGACGGTGGTCTCCACCCACTTCTGGCTTGGCCCGCGTGCATGGTGATTCAAGCACCGAAGGCGCTGAACCCGAATGTCTAGCGCCGGCTCAGCGGCGCCTTTACGGTGCTCACCATCCCGGTGCGCAAGGACCTGATGGAGGCGACTGCGTGCGGCGAGCGGCCCAAACTCAAGGGCGGGGCGATCGCGCGGGTCAGCGCGTGCGAGGTGTTGGTGGTAGCGATGAATGGCGAAAGCCGCTCTGCCTTCCTGGGCGCTATTATCATCACGCACCTGCTGGCAAACGGCTCGGTCAGCGTGGTGTAGGATGGCGGTGTCTCCAACGCGCCCGCGATCTCGACCATCGGCTGCCGGTCTTCTGCTGCCGGCTGTGCCGGCGTAACGGTCTTCCCGGGCGACGTGACCATGGGTGACTCGAACGGCATCATCTGCATCCTCGCGCATCCTTCCGCCCAGGTGGCTGCATGCCCCTCGCGTGACGGACGATTCGCGCTGTTGTTCGACGGAGGCAACTCGATAAAGCGCCGGGGATCTGGATGAGTCCCGGCGCGTCTGATCATGTTCGTTCCCGTGGCTGAAAGGCTTCATTCCGCCAGGGCGTAGACCGTGTAGGAGCCCTTCGCGCCGGTCTTGTTCGGCCCGACCTGGCGGATGCGCTCGCGCACCTCAACCGCGTGGCCCTTATTCTTGAGCCCCGCGAAGAAGCCGCGGACCGTGTGTTGCGCCCACCCCGTGGCCTCTGCGATCTGCGTGACTTTCGCCCCTTCCGGGCGGCGCAGCATGGCCAGCACCTGCTCCTGCTTCGTGCCTTGCCGAGCATCACACCGAGGGTGTCCATGGCGTAGCGATGCGCGACTGGCGTGCCGGTCTCCGGATACGTCGATCGAACAGCCTCGCCTAAGCCGCCATGCTGGAGCCGCCACTTCGACGGGCCAAGCGCCGCGTCTTGCTTCGGGGTCACCCTGTCCGCGAGCGATCGCCTTGAGTGCCTCGATTAGTTCAGGCGGGGGAGCGATGATGCCAGCATCCCGATTGCGCTCTGGCCTGCTGACATGTCCGACCATATGCGAGCGTTCCTCGCCATCCTGATTGGCACCGCCGCGCGGCCGGAGGCGGCGTTGCAGCTCACGCGGTTTCAGTGCGACCTGGAGCGCGGCACGATAAACCTCAACCCGCCTGGCAGGGCACAGACCAAGAAGCGCAGGCCTATCCTGCCGATGGCAGACTGGCTTCGCCCCTGGATTGAAGCGGCAGATGGGCACCTGGTCGCCTATCGCGGCCGGCCGGTGCGAAAGATCGCGGGCGCGTTTCAGACGCTACGCGATGTGGCCGGCTTCGGGCCGGACGTGACGGCCTAGGCCGTTCGCGTTCAGGCCAGCGTCAGCCTGGTCGTCCATCTCTCCGGCATCGCAGCCCTTGGCTCGTCGGCATCGACGGCGAGATGCGCGCGCGAGGCCTGAAGCCAGTTGGCACGCCTTGGGCCGTGGCGCATGAGCGCCCCGATCGGCATAGCCGCGAAGCGATGGGCGTGCTCGCCGCACACACTATCCGATTGGGTAAAGAAGGCCGATCGCGACAGTGGGCGTGCGCCGGGCGTTCCCTCGGATATCGCGGCCAAGGTCAAGGCGCTGGAGCGCGAGGTCCGCGAGTTATGGCAAGCCAACGAGATATTGCGCAAGGCCAGCGCGTATTTTGCTCAGGCGGAGCTCGACCGCCCGTTCAAGCGATGATCGCCTTCATTGACGATCACTATGGGCAACATGGGGTCGAGCCGATCTGCAAGGTCTTGCCGATCGCCCCATCCACCTACCACGATCACGCCGCAAAGCGGGCCGATCCCGGCAAGCTATCCGCGCGAGCCAGGCGGGATGCGGCCCTCACGCCCGAGATCCGGCGCGTGTTTGCGGCAAACTTTAAGGTCTATGGCGTGCGCAAGGTCTGGCGACAGTTGGGGCGGGAAGGCCTTGTTATCGCGCGCTGCACCGTCGAGCGGCTGATGCGCAACCTCGGCCTGCAAGGGGTGATCCGCGGCAAGTCGATCCGCACCACGATCAGCGACAAGGCGGTGCCTTGCCCGCGCGATCACGTCAATCGGCAGTTCAACGCGCCGCGCCCGAATCCGCTTTGGGTGTCAGATTTCACCTATGTCTCGACTTGGGCGGGCTTCGTCTATGTCGCCTTCGTCATCGACACATTCGCGCGCCGCATCGTCGGCTGGCGTGCTTCCCGCACCGCGCACACCGGCTTCGTGCTCGATGCGCTGGAGCAGGCTCTGCATGATCGCCGCCCCCTGCAGCGCAGCGGACTGGTCCATCACAGCGACCGAGGCAGCCAGTATGTCTCGATCAAATACACCGAGCGCCTGGCCGACGCCGGCATCGAACCCTCGGTCGGCAGCGTCGGCGATAGCTACGACAACGCCTTGGCCGAGACCATCAACGGACTCTACAAGGCCGAGGTGATCCATCGGCGCGGACCACGGAACGTGGCAACGACAATGAGACAGCCGGTCTTCGAGATTAGGCTTGGGCTTGGAGCTTCAGTGCTGGCGGATTGATCCAGACGGCGGTGGGCTTTTGGGGTGGCTGGGGGGCCTTATTGACGAAGCGGTTTGCGGAACGTGTCAACGACAATGAGACAGCCGGTCTGCGAGATTAGGCTTGGACTTGGAGCTTCTGTGCTGGCGGATTGATCCAGACGGCGGTGGGCTTT
>JBBRVI010000397.1:0-2953 GCA_038247025.1 Acetobacterales bacterium | reverse complement strand
CGGCGTGCCCGGCATCGGCGTGAAGACGGCGGCTGCACTGCTCGGCGAATATGGCGACCTTGAAACGCTGCTAACCCGGGCCGGCGAAATCAAGCAGCCCAAGCGGCGCGAATTGCTGCTGGCCCATGCCGAGCAGGCGCGCATTTCGCTGCGCCTGGTCACGCTGGATGAGAACGCGCCGCTGCCCGCCCCCATCGAGAGCTTGCGTGCGCGCGCGCCCGAGCCGGCGCGCCTGGGCGCCTTCCTGGCCGAAAACAACTTTCGCAGCCTCGCCGCCCGGCTGGGCCTGGGGGATGGCGCAGCGCCGCAACGCGCGCGGCCAGTGGCGAGCGAGGCGACGCCCGATGCCACGGGTTTCGGCCCCTATGAATGCGTCACTGACCTCGCCGCGCTGGAAGGCTGGATCGCGGCCGCACGCGAGGCGGGCGTCATCGCGCTGGACACCGAGACCGACAGCCTCGATGCGTTGGCCGCGAAGCTGGTGGGCGTGTGCATCGCCACCGGGCCAGGGCGCGCCTGCTACATCCCGCTGCGCCATGCCGGGGTGGACATGCTGACCGACACACCCACGCAAATCCCCTTCGACGAGGCCATCGCGGCCCTCCGCCCGCTGTTGGAAGACCCGACGGTTCTCAAGGTGCTCCACAACGCAAAATATGATCTGGAGGTGCTGGCCCAGGCACAGAATGGCGCGCTGGCCGTCACGCCAGTGGATGACACCATGCTGATCTCGTATGCGTTGGAAGCCGGCGCGCATGGGCATGGCATGGATGAGCTGTCGCAGCTGCATCTGGGCCACAAGCCGATCTCCTTCAACGAAGTGACCGGCACGGGCAAGGCGCGGATCATTTTCGCGCATGTGGCCCTCGACCGCGCCACGGCGTACGCCGCCGAAGATCCGGATGTGACGCTTCGCCTTTGGCACAAGCTGCGCCCGCGCCTGCGCGGCGAACACGCGCTGGCGATGTATGAGCAGGTGGAGCGCCGCATGATCGGCGTGTTGGCCGCAATGGAGCAGGCCGGCATCAAGGTGGATGGCGCGGAACTCGCCCGCATTGGCGAGGATTTCGCCCAGCGGCTGGTGGTGCTGGAGGCCGAGAGCCACCGCATCGCCGGGCGCGCCTTCAATGTGGGCAGCCCCAAGCAGCTCGGCGAAATCCTGTTCGACGAAATGGGCCTCAAGGGCGGCAAAAAGGGCAAGACGGGCGCCTATTCCACCGATGCCTCTGTGCTGGAGGACCTCGCTGCGCAGGGTGCGGAATTGCCGCGCGTGGTGCTGGAATGGCGGCAGCTGGCCAAGCTGAAATCCACCTATGTGGAGGGGCTCCAGGCGCAGATCGCCCCCGATGGGCGGGTTCACACCGACTATGCGCTGGCGGTGACCAGCACCGGCCGCCTTTCCTCCACCGAGCCGAACCTGCAAAACATCCCCATCCGGACCGAGGAGGGCGTGCGCATCCGCCGCGCCTTCGTGGCCGAACCCGGCCATGTGCTGATGAGTGCCGATTACAGCCAGATCGAGCTGCGCCTGCTCGCGCATCTGGCCGATGTGCCCACACTGCGCGAGGCGTTCGAAAAGGGCGAGGACATCCACAGCCGCACGGCCGCGGAAATCTTCCATCTGGAGCCCGGCCGCGTGGACAAGGAAGCACGCCGCCGCGCCAAGATGATCAATTTCGGCATCATCTACGGGATGAGCGCCTTTGGCCTGGGCTCGCGGCTGAGCATTCCTCCCTCCGAGGCCAAAGGCATCATTGACGCCTATTTCGCGCAATATCCCGGCATCCGCGCCGAGATGGAGCGGCTGAAGGAGGAAGCGCGCACGCACGGCTATGTGCTCTCGCCCTTCGGGCGCCGGCTGTGGATACAGAACATCAAATCGAAGGACGCCATGCTGCGCCAGGGTGCCGAGCGCCAGGCGATCAACGCCCCCTTCCAGGGCGGTGCGGCCGAGATCATCAAGCGCGCCATGGTCCGTGTTCCCATGGCCCTGCGTGAGGCGGGGCTGAAGGCGCGCATGCTGTTGCAGGTGCATGATGAACTCGTGCTGGAAGTGCCCGAGGCCGAGATCGAGGCAGCGGGCGCCGTGCTCCGGCGCGTGATGGAAGGTGTGGCGGAGCTTCGCGTGCCGTTGCTGGTGGAAGTTGGGCATGGCGCCTCCTGGGCCGAGGCGCATTGATGGCAGCCTTCTCGCGCGAGGAGCGGCGGATACTGCTCTCCGTCTCGGGCGCGCATTTCGTCAGCCACGTGCATATCCTGGCCTTGCCGCCGTTGTTTCCGCTGTTGCGCGAGGAGATGGGCGTCTCCTTCCTCGAACTCGGCGTGGCGCTGACCATCTTCAACATCGTCTCGGCCTTCACCCAGGCGCCGATGGGCTTTCTGGTGGATCGCGTGGGTCCTCGCCGTGCCTTGGTGGCGGGGCTGCTGCTGGGCGGTGTGGCCTTCGCGCTGGCGGGGTTCGGCGGCAACTACACTTGGCTTCTGGTAGGGGCCGCGCTTTCGGGGTTGGCGAATAGCGTTTACCACCCCGCCAATTATGCGATTCTTGGCGGCAGCATCGCCGAGGCGCATGTCGGCCGCGCCTTCTCACTGCACACTTTCGCTGGCTACGCCGGGAGTGCCGCCGCGCCGGCGCTGATGCTGGCCATGGCTAGCCTGTTCGGGGTGGGTGCGGCACTCGTTCTGGTCGGGCTGCTTGGTCTGCTCGCGGCTTTGCCCCTCCTGCGTGAGGCAGCGGCCGAGCGCATGCAACCGGCCCGACCGAAAGCTCCGGTGGGCACGCCCCGCCTGCTCAATGGCGCGGTGCTGATGCTGCTGGTGTTCTTCGTGCTGCTGGCGCTTTCCAACAGCGGCATTCAGGGCTTTGCCGTATCGGCCTGGAATTCGGCGTATGGCACCTCGCTCACGGCGGGGAATATCGCGCTGACCGCTTGGCTCGTGATGAGCGCCATCG
>JBBRVI010000396.1:0-2959 GCA_038247025.1 Acetobacterales bacterium | reverse complement strand
TCACGCAAAAAACCTCCGCGCATCCGTCAGCTTCGTCGCGAGGAAATCAATGTCCTCGCGCGTCGTGTAAAGCCCGAAGGAAGCGCGTGTGCTGCCATCCAGCCCAAAGCGCGCATGCAGCGGCTCGGCGCAATGCCGCCCGGCGCGCACGCAAATGCCCGAGCGGTCCAGATAGGTGGAAAGATCATGCGGGTGCACACCTTCGAGCGAGAAGGAGAATACCCCACCGCGATCCTGCGCAGCACCCAGCAGAGAAAGCCCCTCCACCTGGGTCAACACGTTCATCGCATGATCCACAAGGGCGCGCTCATGCCCCTCGATCGCCTCCATGCCGATGCCGGTCACGTAGTCAATCGCCGCGTGCAGGCCGACGGCCTCGATGATGGCGGGCGTTCCGGCCTCAAACCGCGCCGGGGCGGCGGCGAAGGTGGAGTGCTCCAGCGTCACCGTCTCGATCATGTCGCCACCGCCGAAGAAAGGCGGCATGGCGTCCAGCAACGCGCGCTTGCCGTAAAGCACGCCAATACCCGTAGGGCCGTAGAGCTTGTGGCCGGTGAAGATGTAGAAATCCGCGTCAATGGCGCGCACGTCCACCGAGCGATGCACGGCCGCCTGGCTGCCATCGAACAGCACCCGCGCACCGGCCTCATGCGCCGTGCGCGCAATGCGCGCGGCGGGTGTGACGGTGCCCAGCACGTTCGACATGTGCGTCACGGAAACCAGCCCGACCTTGCCATCGGCCAGCTTGGCCGCGAGGTCTTCCAGATCCAGCTCGCCCTGGTCTGTCACGCGCACATAGCGCAGCCCGATGCCCAGGCCCGCATCGCGCAGCATCTGCCAGGGAACGAGGTTCGCGTGATGCTCCATCTCGCTGACCAGGACGCATTGTCCAGGCTTGAGCATGCCCCGGCCGAAGCTGTGCGCCACCAGGTTGAAGGCGCCCGTCGCATTGGGCGTGAAGATGATCTCCTCCGGCTCGGCGGCACCCAGGAAGAGCTGGACGGCAACGCGCGCCGCCTCATGCGCTTCGGTCGCCACTTCGCTCAGGTGATAGGCGCCGCGATGGACATTGGCATAGGCCGTCTCCATCGAGCGCGTCATCGCCTCCATCACCGCGCGCGGCTTTTGCGCGGAGGCACCGCTGTCCAGAAACACCAATGGTTTGCCGCGCACCTGTGTGGCCAGGATCGGGAAATCCTGCCGCAGCCGCGTGACGTCAAATCCGGAGGTTACGTTCGTGTCCATCACGCGGCCTCACGCTCCCACCAGCCTTCGGTTGCCTCGGCCAACGCAGCCTGAGCGAGGGGGTGTGTTACGCCCTCGATGGCTTCCACCAGGAAGGCCTGTACCAGCATGGCTCGCGCCTGATCGGCCGGAATACCGCGGGCGCGAAGGTAGAAAAGCTGCGCCTCATCCAGTGCGCCGACGGTCGCGCCATGGCTGCACTTGACGTCATCCGCGTAGATTTCGAGCTGTGGCTTGGCGTCAATTTCTGCATCGTCAGAGAGCAGCAACGCCTGGTTCATCTGATACCCATCCGTCCGCTGCGCCACTTGCCGCACCAGGATCTTGCCCTGGAACACGCCGCGCGACTTGCCGGCGAGGACGGTCTTGTAGGTCTGGCGGCTCGCGCAATCGGGTGCTGCATGGTCGAGGAAGGTGGTGGTATCCGCGTGCTGGCCATCGCCGACAAGCTGCGCGCCATTCATATGACAGGCAGCCTTGGGGCCCAGCAGCGCCGTGTGAATCTCGTTGCGCACCAACTTGGCGCCGGCGTTCAACGTAAAATTGTCATAGGTGCCGCCTGCCTGCACCGCTGCCAGAATGGTCGAGAGCTGGAAGCCAGCACGCCCCTCGCGCTGGATGCGCACATGGGAGAGCGTGGCACCCGCCGCGACATGGATCTCAAAGACCGGATTGTGCAGATAGCGCGCGCCATTCGGCCCGAAGCTGGTTTCGATCAGTGTCAGCGATGCACCTTCGCCAATGCGGATCAGATGCCGCGGATGAAAGGCAATAGGTTGCTCCGAGTGTGAGGCAATGCTCAGCAATTCAAGGGCGCCGCCCTCAGTGCCGGGGGGAAGCTCCAGCAGCAGCCCGTCCTCAAACAGCATGGTGTTCATGGCAACCATCGGCAGCTTCTGCGCGATTGTGCCCAGCAGCCCCTCTGCCGCGCCCAGATGGGCGGCGAGCGAATGGCACCAGCCCGGGAGTTCGGACAGGTTCTCGGCGTAGCGCCCATCCACAAAAACCGCGCGGTAGGGCGCGCGCTTCGCCGGCAGGGCAGGGGCTTCCGTCACCAGCGTCAGCGCCTCGGTGAAGCCGGCCTGCGCAATCGGGGCGAGGTCCGTATAGCGCCAGGCCTCGACACGGCGGCCAGGCAGGCCGGCGGCGGCGAAATCAGCGGCGGCCTCGGCGCGCAAAGCGGCAACCCAGGGCGTGCGAACGCCCGGAAGATGCTCTCGCTGCCCCTCGAAGCGCGCGAGGAAACCCGAAGCGCCGGACAGGATGGCGTTCATGCCGCCACGCGGGCATAGCCCTCCGCCTCCAGCTCCAGGGCAAGTTCCTTGCCACCTGACTTCACGATGCGCCCGCCCATCAACACATGCACGCGGTCAGGCACAATGTAGTCCAGCAGCCGCTGGTAATGCGTGATGATCAGGGCCGAAAACGCCGGGCCGCGCATGGCGTTCACGCCATCGGCCACAACCTTCAGCGCATCAATGTCGAGGCCGGAATCCGTCTCGTCCATGATGGCGAGCGTCGGCTCCAGCAGTGCCATCTGAAGCACCTCGTTGCGCTTCTTCTCGCCGCCGGAGAAGCCGACATTCACGTTGCGCTTGAGCATGTCGTCGCTCATTTGCAGCGCCTTCAGCTTGGCGCGCGCCAACTTGAGGAAGGCCATGGCGTCCACTTCCGGCTCGCCCTTCGCCTTGCGGATGGCGTTCAACGCCGTGCG
>JBBRVI010000395.1:0-2960 GCA_038247025.1 Acetobacterales bacterium | reverse complement strand
GCTCCATCGCGGCCCGGGGCCGAACGGACGCGGCCAGGCCACGGACACCTTCGCGCTCGCCGGCTTCACCCAGGCCTATGAGGCCATCAGCCGGGAATGCCCGGCGCCGGCCAGACGTTGAGCAACGCATTCCAGCCGCATGGCCGTGTGGCCGCCCCTTTGGATGGCCTGACCGAGGCGGAGCGCGTGCGCATTCTCGCCAAATCCGCGCTGTTCTCGCCCCCGCCCGCCGCCGATTCGCAGGGCCGGCGCGAGCTGGTGGGCCTGACGCGCGAGGAGCTGGCTGAGGAAATGCTGGCCATCGGCGAAAAGCCCTTTCGCGCCAAGCAGCTCTGGCACTGGATCTATCACCAAGGCGTGCGCGATTTCGCCGCAATGAACACCATCGCCAAGCCGTTGCAGGCCAGGCTGGCCGAGCGCTTTGTGGTCGGCCGCCCCGGCGTGGCTGAGGAGCAAACCAGCAGCGACGGCACGCGCAAATGGCTGTTTGAATGGCGTGACGGCCAAAAGGTCGAGACCGTCTATATCCCCGAAAGCGACCGCGGCGCGGTGTGCATCTCCACGCAGGTGGGCTGCACGCTGTCCTGCACCTTCTGCCACACCGGCACGCAGAAGTTGGTGCGCAATCTGGGAACGGCCGAGATCGTCGGGCAATTCCTGGCCGCGCGGGATTCCTATGGCGAATGGCCCACGCCGAAGGGCGAGGAAGGGCGCAGGCTCTCCAACATCGTCGTCATGGGCATGGGCGAACCGCTCTACAATTACGAGAACACGGCGCGCGCGCTGAACATCCTGATGGATCATGAGGGTGTGGCACTTTCGCGCCGGCGGATCACGCTCAGCACCTCGGGCGTGGTGCCGATGATGGACAAGTGCGGCGAGGAGCTTGGGGTGAACCTGGCCGTCTCGCTGCATGCAGTGCGCGATGATCTGCGCGACGTGATCGTGCCGCTGAACCGCAAATACCCCATCGCGGAATTGCTGGCGGCCTGTGCGCGCTATCCGGGGGCCAGCAATGCGCGGCGCATCACCTTCGAATATGTGATGCTGCGCGGCGTGAATGACAGCGAGGCCGAGGCGCATGAGCTGGTGCGGCTGCTGGCCGGGCTGCCGGCGAAGGTGAACTTGATCCCGTTCAACCCCTGGCCCAACAGCCCCTATGAGACCTCGACGCCCGAGGCGCTGCGGAAGTTTGCCGCGATCGTGAATGATGCGGGCTATGCCAGCCCGATCCGCCGGCCGCGCGGGCGGGATATCCTGGCGGCGTGCGGGCAGCTCAAGACGGAATCCGAGCGGGCGAAGCGAAACGCGTGAGCGGGGCGCCGGATGACCGAAGGGCGCAGCCCGGAGGTCTGAATCCGCTGCCCGACCACACGCCGCGGCCGGTTTCCATCTGGCTGGTGGCTTTGGCCGGCTTCGCCTCGGGTTCCGGCATGCGCATCCTGGACCCGCTTTTACCCATGGTGGCGGCGGATTTTGGCGTGACCGTCTCGCAGGCGGCCATTCTGATCGCGGCCTTCATGCTGTTCTACGGCGGCGGGCAGGTGGCGACGGGGCCGCTGGGGGATCGCCTGGGCAAGCTGCGGGTGGCGGCGGTGGCCTTGGTGCTGTTCGGTGGATTCACCGTGCTGGCGGAGTTTTCCGCGAACCTGACGCAACTCACCCTGCTGCGCGCGTGCGGCGGGCTGGTGGCGGGGGCGGTGATTCCGCTGCTGCTGGCGCATATCGGCGACACGGTGCCCTATGAGGATCGCCAGGCGGTGATCGGGCAATTCCTCATCGGCAATGTGATGGCGCAAATGCTGACGGGGCCGATCTCGGGCATTCTGGGCCAGTATTTTGGCTGGCAGATGAGCTTTCTCGTCTTCGGCTGCTTCACCGCCGCGATTGGCTTTTTGCTGGCCGCACGGCTGGGGGCGCAGATGTGGGCGCCGACACCGCCTGGCGCGCGCGGGCAATCTGGGCTGATGGCCTATGCGCGGCTGCTGCGGAACCCTCCGGCGCGGCGATTGCTGCTGGCGGCGTTTCTGGACGGCGCGCTGCTGTTCGGCGGCGCCTTTCCCTTCATCGCCTCCTACCTCATCGAGGATTTCTTTCTGTCGGCCGGCGAGGCGGGGCTGATTGCCGCCGGGTTTGGCCTGGGGGCGCTGGCCTATACGCGCCTGGCGCGGCGGATGGTGCGACGCTTTGGCGTGCGGGGGCTGCTGCTCGGGGGCGGGCTGGGGTTGGCGCTGGGGCTGGGGCTGACGGCGTTGGCACCCGTTTGGGGGCTGGTGGCGGTGCTGCAACTGGCGCTGGGGTTTTGCTTCTATAGCTTCCACGGCGTGCTGCAGGCCCGCGCGACGGAAGCCCTGCCGGAAGCGCGCGGGACGGCCGTTTCAGCCTTCGCGATGGCCTTGTTCATGGGGCAGACTTTCGGGAGCCTGGTCTTTGCGGCGCTGATCGCGACGGGGGGGTATCGGTGGGGGTTTGCTCTGGCGGCGATGGGGATGGGGGTGTTTGCGGTTTGGGTGCGGGGTGGGGTGGTGGCGCGCTGAGGGGGATGGCGCTTGAACTGCGCTGGGTTGGTATCTATCTTGGGTAGGTATCAACAAGGAGGCCCGCCATGGAAACCGCCAAGCTGTTCTGGACCGGCCGCTCGCAGGCCGTGCGGCTGCCCAAGGAATTCCGCTTCGAGGGCGAAGAGGTTCGTATCCGCCGCCAGGGCCAATCGGTGATCCTGGAGCCGGTGGTGGCGGGTTGGGATTGGCTCGATGCTTTGGCGGTAGGGTTGGACGCGGATGCCGCCGCTGCCGCCACCGAAGAGCCCGGCCCGCAGGAACGCCCGGCGCTGGATGCCCTGTTTCGCTGATGGCGTATCTGCTGGACACGAATGCCGTGATTGCCGTGCTGCGCGAGGTGGAGACGCCCATCGGGCGGCGGGTGCGGCAATGCCGGCCGGATGAGGTGTTTGTCTCCGC
>JBBRVI010000394.1:0-2966 GCA_038247025.1 Acetobacterales bacterium | reverse complement strand
CGGATCACCGAGGCGCGGCTGGAAGGGCTCAGCGAAACGGGCGTGGCCCGGCTCTCCCTGCGAGGGATCGTCGTGACGGGAGAGCTTCCCGTGACCCTCGACCGGCTGGATCTGGAAGGGCTCGCCATCCGTCCGCCCGCCGCAGGCCAGGAATTCCTGCCCGAAAACGTCAGTTTCGACGTGTTTCGCATGGAGGGCTGGCGCAGCGCGGGCGATGTTCCGGTGAATTTGGGCGCGCTGAGCGTGGAGGGCTTCGGTCCAGGGCGAACAGGCCAGGCCAGCCTGACCGCGCTGGAGGTCACCACGCCCTCCATGGTGATCGCGGACCGGCTGACCATCGCGCGCATCGCCTATGCCGGGTTTGACATGAATGACGTGCTTTCGGCCGTCATCGCCGGGCGCGCGCCGGGCCGCACGCCGGGGCGCAGCAGCATGGTGATCGAAGGGGTGGCGCTGACCCAGGGCGGCGCGGCCGTCGCGCGGCTTTCAGCGCTGAGCCTGCGCGGGGAAATCCTGGCTGGCCGGCCGCATACCGGCTCCTTTGCCATGCGCGGGTTGGAACTGCTGCCCAGCCCGCTGATCGCCGAGTGGATGCAGCGCCTGGGCTACGAACGGCTGGGCGCCGATATGCGCCTGGAGGCCTCGCATGACGTGGCCGCGCAAATCCTGGAGTTCAGCGAAATCGGCCTGGAGCTGCGCGATGTGGGCGAGCTTCACTTCGCCTTCCGCGCTGACCGAGTGCAGGAAAATGTGGACGCCACCAACGCGACCTCCGCCCGGTTGATCTCGGCAAGGCTGCGCTATGTGGACCGCTCCGTGTTCCAGCGCTGGCTGAGGACGGAGGCGGTGGCACAACGCACGCCCGAGCGGCAGCTGCGCGACAGCATGATCCAGCAGGCGGCGGCGCTGCTGCCCGGCGCCAGCTTCACCGAGGCCCGCGCTGCCCTGACGCGCTTCCTGCGCGGCGAAGCCACGGTGCTGGAACTTGCGGCCAATCCGCGGGAGCCGTTGGAGTTTTCGCAGCCCACGGCCAAGCCACAGGCCAGCCTGGAGGGATGGCGGAACATGTTTGGGTTGAGCCTGAGCGCGCGCTGAAGTTTTTGGCACCGTCGGGCGGCGACTTGCCGCGGATCCTGAGAGATTGGTGCCTTGCTGCCTGCGGGGCGCGCTACTCCAGCCGCGTGCCGGACACCCGCACCAACTCCGCATGCCGGCCGATTTCGCTGGCCAGCAGCGTGGAGAGCCGATCCGGCGGGCCGCCGATGATGTCCAGGCCCTGGGCCGCGAAGCGCGCGCGGCTTTCGGGCTCGGTGAGGATTTCGTTCACCACCGCGTTCAGCGCCTGCCGGATCGGGGCGGGCGTGCCCTTGGGCAGCATCAGGCAGAACCAGCTGCCGAATTCGAGGGCGGGCATGCCCAACTCCGCCATGGTCGGCACATCGGGCAGCACGGAGGAGCGCTGGTTGCTCAGCACCGCAATCGCCGTCACCTGGCCGCCGCGCACCTGGGGGGCCGCGCCAGTGACCAAGTTGAACATCACCTGGATGCGGCCGGTGAACAGGTCCGTGAAGCCCTGCTGAATCCCGGCATAGGGGATATGCACCATCTCGGTCCCCGTTGCCTGACGGTAGAGTTCACCTGCCAGATGCATGGAACTGCCATTGCCGGATGAGCCAAAAGACAGCCGCCCCGGATTGGCGCGAACATAGGCGGTGAAGGCGGCCAGATCACGAATGCCCAGGCTGTTCGTCACCACCAGGATATTGGGCACATTGCCCAGCAGGATCACCGGCTCGAAATCGCGCTGTGGATCGAAGGCGAGGTCGCGATACAATGCCGGGCTGGTGGCCATGGTGCCGGCCCAGGTGAAGAGGATCGTGTGCCCGTCGGGTGCGGCGCGCGCTGCCGCGGTGGCGCCCACATTGCCGTTGGCGCCGGGGCGATTATCCACCAGGGTTCGCTGGGGCAGGCGCTTGTCCATCTCAACTGCCAGGATGCGCGCCAGCGTATCGGCCGTGCCTGCTCCGCCGGCAGCGGGCAGGATGATCCGCAGGGGACGTTCGGGCCAGCCAGCCGGCAGCGTCACCGCCGCTTCGGCAGCGGCGGGAAGGGCGGCGAGGCCGCTGACCATCAGACGTCGGGAAGGAAAGGGCATGGTGATATTGTCTATCAGGAATCATGGCCAATTTGTGTAAAGACGCGAAAAATCGAAAGCCATCTCCAGATGGACAGGGCCGGATACGAGTGACACGATGATTGTTGCCATGCAGCAAAACCCTCCCCGATGAACCAGACCACGCGCATCAGCCCCGCCGGTCTCGCCGCCCATGAGGCACTCGTGGCGCGCGATCTGGAGATGCTGAACCTCCCGCCCCGAAATTGGGTGCCAGCCCTCAGCCGGGATGGCGTGGCCGTGCTGGATGTCATTGTGATCGGCGCTGGTATGAACGGCATCGCGGCCACTGGCGCGCTGAGCTTCAAGGGCATCCGCAACATCGCCATACTGGAGGAAAGCGCACCCGGCCAGGAAGGCCCTTGGGTGACGACCGCGCGGATGGACTCGCTGCGCTCGCCCAAAACCCTGCCCGGCCCGTGCTTTGGCATCCCCTCGCTCACCTTCCGCGCGTGGTATGAGGCGAGCTTCGGCGCCGAGGCCTGGGAAGAACTCTACAAGATCCACAACGCCACCTGGCAGGATTACCTGACCTGGTTGCAACGCGTGCTGAAACTGCCCGTCACCCACTCCGTGCGCGTCACACGCATCAGCCCCGCCGAGGGGCTGCTGCGTCTCGCCCTTTCGGATGGCCGAACCATGCTGGCCCGCCGCGTGGTGATGGCCACCGGACGGGCAGGGGCGGGCGGCCTGCATGTGCCCGATTTTATCGCGCCAGACCTGTTTCCCGAATTGGCCGCGCTGGCCCCCACGGCGATTGATTTCTTGGCGCTGCGGGGCCGCTCGCTAGGGT
>JBBRVI010000393.1:0-2974 GCA_038247025.1 Acetobacterales bacterium | reverse complement strand
CGGCCAGCGTGGTGTGGCACATGCCCTTGTTGTTTGGTGCTGGCGGCGTCGCGGTAGGGTGACGGCATGCCCTGCTCGCGGACGAAGTCGGGGTCATAGAAATACTTGATCCCCTGCTCGCGGACGAATTCGCGCAGGATTTCGATGTTGCGGTGGGCCTGCTCGTTGGCCGTGAAGATGTAATGGTCCGGGATAATGACGATGCGATCGGGGTCCCATACTTTCAGAACACCTGATCTCTGGGGAATGAATCCGAGACCAGTTTGAAGCGCAGGCGCAAGTTGGTGCCCGGGTAACAGGCTTCACACTGGTTGAGGTGTTCGGCCAAAACGCGGGCGGCTTGATCCGAGCGCGCGCTGGCCAGGTGGTGCAGTGCCACCGTCAGCGTCCCTTGCGCGGGGTCGGGAAGCAGATCGGCCGGCGAGCGGTAAATTTCGCGCAGCAAGGCCCGCGCATCATCCGTGCGGGCCAACTCGGTACGGAGCAGCAGCGCCATCGCCGTTTCGGCCCGGTAGGCGATCATCTTGATCGTGTCGAACAGCTGCTTGTGATTGGGCGCGATCAGGCCGAAGCGCTCCGCTTCGTCCAGTTGGCCCAGCTCGATTTTGCGCGGCTCCGCCTTGCGCTGTGCTTTCAGCTACTCAACCTCCCGTTCCAGCGCGGCAATGTCCTCGCGCAGTTCCGCCTTGCGCGCCACGTAGTGCCGCATCCGCCGGGTTGTTTCCTGGCCCGCCAGATCCTCTTCGCGCAGGGTGATCGCGGCGAATTCCGCGCGCCGTCGTCCCAGCGCCGCGCTCCGGCTTTTGCACTGCGAATCCAGCTTCCGCCAGAGCGGGTTGACGACCGTTTTCGTCTCATCCGCCGCCGCCGTCTCATACGAGGCCAAGCGGTCCAGATCGAAGTGTTCGTCCATGTATTTGAAGTAGTTTTCCTGAGACCAGCGGCTGAACATGTGCGTGCCGATGGCCTCGATTGAACTCAGATAATCGCTGCTTAGAATCGCGGTCTGATGCCCGTTTTCTTTGCGGCGGCGGACCTCGCGCATCCAGAAGCCTTCCGCCATCCAGACCCCGCGCTCGGCCAGTTGCATCCGCGCCGCCTGCCCCTGCGGCCCCGCAGCGTCGTACCACGAAAACTCCTGCTCGGGCCAATCCTCCACCGCGCCCCGGCGATAGGTCTGGCAGGCGATGCGCTGGCGCCACAGCTCGGTGAAAAATTTTGGACTGTAACCTTCGCGATCGAAAATGACGACGAACCGGTGTGCGCGCGGCTGATCCGCCAGCGCCCGCTCGTCGGGCTGGCCCGGCACCTCGCGCAGCAGGCGCGGCACGATCTCCTCGCGCAGCGCCGCCTGCATCCCGTCGGTGAACGCCGTGCT
Organism: Acetobacterales bacterium; assembly: GCA_038247025.1. Classification (GTDB taxonomy): domain Bacteria; phylum Pseudomonadota; class Alphaproteobacteria; order Acetobacterales; family Acetobacteraceae; genus Roseococcus. The sequence goes on along the minus strand of JBBRVI010000393.1, from coordinate 1,596 downwards.
GACCACAAAAAAAGGCCGGCCCAACTGGTCGTTGACCCAGTAATCGGTCAGCCCGCGCAGGCACAGCCGTTCGCGCGTGACGTAGCGGCGAGGCAGCCTGGTTTGGCCGCCGTGATAGACGCTCACCCGGCCGTCCACATACAGCACGCCAGCGGCCGCCGCGTCGCCCTCCAGCCACTGGCGCGTTAACTCGGCGCTCCACTGGAACGCCTTGCCGCCGGCGGCCAGCTCGGCCACTTTGGCGCGCAAGGTGCGCACTTCGGGAATGCGGTCCAGCCCCAGCAGCTTGCCCATCTCCCCGGGCGACTGGAACCGCAGCCGCTCAATGGCCTTGATCCGGCACAAGGCCATCAGGCCCAGCAGGATCACGACCTGCACCAGGCTGTAAAAGCCCTCCTTGATCGGGCGCAGCCGCTCCAGATGGCTGAGCAGGCCATTGCTCTCCAGCGCGGGCAGCGCCCACAGCACACCCCCCTGGGCCACGTCGCAGGCGGGCTCAAAGCGGGGCGCCGCCGGCCCGCCCTGGCCCGCCGAGGCCAGCATCCGCTCGATCACCCGCGTGCAGGCCATCCCCATCTCCTCCTGCGCCCGCGCGTCCTGGGCGTTGCGCGCGCTGGCCGTGCTGGCGGCCGGGGGCTCGGCGGCTACGGCCGGCGAAGAGTTTTTTTTTGATCGCGCACCCGCCCCGCGGCGATCCCTTTCTTTAAGGTGTCGGTCTTGAGGCCCAACTGCCGCGCCACTTCGCTTTTGGCCAACCCCAAGGCCAATAATTCCTCAGCCCGCGCCACCACTTCAGGGGTCAATTGCCGCGGCATGCGGACGGGTTTGTCGTGCTGGTAGAAACTGGCGGGGCCGCGCTCGCGATACTGCTCGGCCGCGCGCTTGAGCATGATCACCGGCACGCCGAAGGCGCGCACGACATCGGATTGCTGGCAGAGGCCGTTGAGAAAAAACTGGGTGACGATCATCCGGAAGCTGTCCCGGTCCCGCGCCGCGTGCTGGAACACCGGCAGTCCGGCATGAAAGTAGTAGATCACGCCGTCTTTTTGCTGATATCCCAGCGTCGGGGTGATCATTTCGATATCCGCGCCGAACAGTGGCAACAATGCTTGCATGGCTTCAGCCTCCGCGGGTGCTCCAGCGTTCTTCGCCTCAGCGGTCGCAACCGATGACGGCCCTCATGCGATAACTCGCTGCCAGGCAATTGCCATGATTTTTCGAATCCCTAAACCGAAGCGGACGGAAAATGTCGGCTCGATCACATTCCCCGAAACTATCCAAATACTGGGCCGAGATCAGGTGTTCTGAGCCTGCAGAAGTCTTGCTGAAGCGTGTCGAGAAGCCGCGCTGAAGCTCGCTAAAAACGGACTTTTGCAAGAGGCTCCCAAGGGCCAAAAAAAGTCGATTTTCAACCTTACGTTCCGCCGCGCCCTCGGCTATGCTTGCGGCCATGATGACCCCCGGCACACTCACCGCCCCACCCTGCGAGCCACCGGCAACCGCCGCGACCGCGACCGACCCGGCCGCGCCGGTCCTGGCCCGCCATCGCGGCCGCGCCGTGACCCAGACCGATATCGATTCGATCCGCGCCCTGAT
>JBBRVI010000392.1:0-2999 GCA_038247025.1 Acetobacterales bacterium | reverse complement strand
GCGCATGGCATCACCGTCTGCAACATCCCCGATTACGGCACGCAGGAGGTGGCGGACACCGCCATCGCGCTCGCCGTCTCGCTCCGCCGCGGCCTCGTGCTCCATCATGACGCGCAGCGCGGCACCCCGCCCGCACCCTGGGGCGTGCTGCCCAACCGCATCGTCCGCAGGTTTGAGGTGCAGCGCTTTGGCGTCCTCGGCCTCGGGCGCATCGGCACCGCGGTCGCTTTGCGCGCCAAGGCGCTCGGCTTCCAGGTCGTCTTCTTCGATCCCCATCTGCCCAATGGCGCCGAGCGCGCCATCGGCGTCGCCCGCGCCGAATCGCTCGATGCGCTGCTGGCGCAATCCGACGTGCTCTCCATCCATTGCCCGCTCACGCGCAACACGCGCAACCTGGTCGGCGCGCGGGAATTGGCACTGCTGCCCAAGGATGCCGTGGTGGTGAACACCGCCCGCGGCCCCATCCTGGATATCGAGGCGCTGGAAGCCGCACTCCGCTCCAACCACTTGGCCGGCGCAGGGCTGGACGTCATCCCCGTCGAACCCCCGGTCGAGCCCATCCCCTCCCTGCTGCGCGCCTATCGTGACCGCGAGGATTGGCTGATGGGCCGCCTGGTCATCATGCCGCATGTCGCCTTCCACAGCCCCGAAGCCTGGGACGACATCCGCCTGAAGTCGGCGGAGACCATGCGTGATGTGCTGGTGCGCGGGTTGCGCACCAACGTCATCCCGCCCGAGAGCGACTGAAACCCAGCCTCACCCCGCGAGGCCGAGGTCCTTCAGCACCGCCTCGGTGGCGGCGGTATCGGCCACCAGGAAGCGGTCGAAACCCTCGCCCGAAAGATAGGCATTGTCCCAGCCGCGCGTGGCCAGCAATTCGCGCCAGGCGGGCAGGGCGACCAGTTCCGTGATCAGCGCGGTGAGCGCGGCGCGTTGGGCGGCGTTGATGCCGGGCGCACCAAAGACGCCGCGCCAATTGGCCGTCACCACATCCACGCCCGCTTCGCGCAAGGTGGGGATGGCGGGGTCGCTGCGGGTCTCGCCGGTGGTGGCCAGGGCGCGCATCCGGCCCGAGCGGATTTGCTCGGCGAATTCGGAATAGCCGGAAATGCCAGCACGCACCTGCGCGCCGAGGATCGCCGCCTGGGCCGGCCCGCCGCCGGCGAAGGCCACGTAGCTCGCCTCGCGCGCATTGCGGCCGATGGCCTTGAGAATGAGGCCGAGCGTGATGTGGTCCGTCCCACCCGCGCTGCCGCCCCCGACCGAGGTTCCGCCCGGATTGGCGCGGAAAGCCGCCAGCAGCCCGGCAATGTTCTGGATGTCGGATTGCCCGGGAACGACGATGACGCCCACCTCCTGCGTCATCCGCGCGATGGGTGTCACGTTGCTGATGCCGATGGGCGAGCGGTTGGTCAGTACCGCGCCCACCATCACCGAGCCTGCGACCATCAGCGCATCCGGCCGGCCGCGCCGCGCCGAGACGAAGCGCGGCAGGCCGACAATGCCGCCCGCGCCGCCCACATTCTCGAACTGAAAATTGCCGACGAGCCCGGCTTGGCGGGCCACCTGCTCAATGGCGCGGCCGAGGCCATCCCATCCGCCGCCGGGGCCGGCGGGGATGAACATGCTGATATTGGCAAAACGCTGTTGCGCCTGGGCATCCCAGGGAAGCAAGCCGGGCAGCGCGGCGGCCGCGAGGAGTGTCCGACGTTGCATCACCTCAACCCTGCGCCATCTTGAGCTCGGCAATCCCGCCCAGTGAAAAGAGGTGCGCGTAGATCGCATCAAGCCACCCCTTGTCGCGCAGGGTGGCGAGCTGTTCGCCCGTCAGCTTGGAGAGCCGCTCGCGGTCCACGGCGTGGAAGCCGTCCACGCGGAAGGGCTTGCCCTCGAACTCGAACTGCGTGACGGCCGGCTGCAGCAGGCCCATCAGCGAAAGCCCCTCGGCGAATTCCTGCGTCTTGCGGAACGCGGCCTCGACCGAGCGGGTGAATTCCAACGCCTTGGTGGCCAGCGGGCCGGGCTTGCGCTCTGCGTCAAAGATGGGCTCCCCCTGGGAGGCGGCAAATTGCGGGGCCTCTGGGTCAATGCATAGGACGAGCTGGTCGGAATCGGCGGCGGCACGCACCAGCAGGAAGGGGTAGCGGCGCAGATAGGCCGGCACATAGGCGCCACGGCGCCAGGCACCCGTCTCATCCACAAAGAGGTTCCGATCCGGCGCGAGGCCGGTCAACGCTACCGGAAGATGTGGCGCCTGGGATGCAAAGACGATCGGCATGTGCCGCCCGGACAGGGCAAATTCCTCGACGGCCACCGGGATGGAGGAGAGGTGGCTGGCAAAGCCATGCCCCACATCCCGCAGATGCAGCGCGGCGTGCTTCTCGCTGTCGAGTGGTTCGAGGGCCGTGTAGAGAACCGGCAGGGTGGGTGCGTTCATGCGGTCAGGCTCCCGAGGGGGGTTTTTCTTGGAGAGGCAGCTCTATTAAGTTTCGGACATGCGTTGAATCAGCGCTTGAAAGACGCTTGCCTTGCCTGCTGGGCATAGCCCAATCTCACAGGATTGAAAAATGCCAAATCCAGGCAGGTCGAGCCATGGGGGACATCAAGAAGACCTTCGTCGGGCGCGAGTTTCAGCCCAAGAACTCATACCATCCTTGTTTACAAGATTGCCACCGTCGAAGCCGCTTTTCAACGCCCATCCAAGAAGGCCGGCATGGTTGAAAAGGTAGCCAAGGATTTACTCCTCACGCGGCAGCTTATCGGCTCCAGCGGCGGGGAATACCGCACCGACGCCACAGATCGTCACTCCCATGACGGCCAGTCCCGGGGGCGTACGCGATCCTTCGTATGGTGCCGGCCGTGGCAGGCGTTGATTGAGAAATGCGCTGGCCTCGTCTGGCCAGGGCGGACGCAGGAAACCAGTTCATGAACGACCGTATCTCCCGCAGGCTCCTGGTGGTTCGTGTGACCACGCTCGGCGGTGCAAGCGTGGCGCTCAG
>JBBRVI010000391.1:0-3017 GCA_038247025.1 Acetobacterales bacterium | reverse complement strand
TGTCGTGATGCGCGAGTGCCTGGCCGTCAGATACACGTTCAGCACCGGCAAGGCCGAGGCCTGCCCGTAGGCCAGGCTTTCCACCGCCTCCTCCAGCCGCAGGCGCATGGGCCCATCGGCTGAGACCCGAAGCCGGGCAGCAGGCCCGGCCACGCCATCTGGCGTCAGCCACCAGGCACCCGGCGCCAGCCGCCAGCGCAATACGGCCTGGGCGAAGGCGCCGCCGATGCGGTCCTCCACACGAAACCCCCAAGGCTCGGCAAAGACCTCGCGCGTATGCGTCCGGCCGCGACGATCGCGCAGCCATCCGCCATCGGGGAGTTCCCCTGCTTCGGGCCAGTGGGAGAAAAGAAAGGGGCCCAGGCGAGGCATCTGGTCCTCGCCATCGAAGCGGATCGTATTGTGGGCGGCCGTGCCCTGAAAGAGGTTGATCCAGCCGGGATCGGCCGGGTTGTAGGCGCCGGTGCCGCCATCGCGCAGCAGATTCACGGAGCCCGCCCAGACGTCCAGATGCAGCAGATCAGCATGGCCAGGGCGGAATCGCAGCGGGCCGGTGCGCAGGATGGCGCGTCCGTTTCCCGCGCGCCGGCCTAGGAAGCCCGCGCTGCGCCATTCGCCTGCCGCGCTGAGCCGCGCGGTCGGCAAAGCAAGGCCCATGGCGGTGCAGCCCGGATCATCAGGCGAGCCGGCCGAGGCGTTGCAGAAGATTCGCGCCGCGCGCTCCAGACTTGGGCGCGCGTCATCCGGCCCCGCGCCTGAAAGATCAGCGACATGCGAACCATCCTGATGGCCAATTCGCGGCAGCCGGCCCGTCTGCGGGCATGCCAGACGGTGCAGCCAGATTGTGGCGGCGGCCATGCGGCGCAGAGTGAGCGGCGCCGCGGGCGGCCCTTTTTCCCGCAGCCACTGCGTCACCGCCATCACATCCAGCAGCAGGCGGTGATACGCGGGGCTGGCCTGGGCGAAACTGCCATCCTCGGCCACCAGGCGCGCGATGGAGGTATCCAGGCGGCGCGCACCCCGTGCAGCCAGCCCCGCATCCTGAAGTGAGAGGCCACAGACCAGCAGGCCCGCCGCCTCGCTGATGGGGTGGTTGTTGTCCTGCGCCAGGGCGTAGGCGGGGTTCGCGCCGATGCGCCGTGCCAGGCTGGCCATGGCTGCGCGTGGCGGCGCGGTGCCGTTGATCTGGCAAGCCAGGGCCAGATGCAGGCCGCGCAGCGCTGCCTCCTGCCCGCAGCCCCAATTAGGCCCAAAATAAGGCGGATTGGCTACCATCCAGGCTTCGGTCCATGGCGCGATATCGTGACCGCGCCCTTCCAGGGCGAGGCAGGGCAATTCCGCCCAGCGATTCGCTTCCCAAAGGGGTCGGATATCCGCACCCGCCATGGGCCGCATCGCCCAGGGGGGGTTCATGCCGCCAAGCTTCCCGCCCCGCAGCCGAAAGCGAAGCCAAAGCCGCGCCCAAGGACCCTTGCCGATCACCCCGTGCATGACCGCATGGGGACCCAAGCGGCGCGCCACATCGAAGCTCGCTTGCAAAACGTTTAACCTATGAGGAAGATTTCGCCACATGGTTGCATATTGGGCAGGAAGTTGCGCATTAGCTACAATCTCAGGATGAGGTTCATTCGTGGTGCGCGCGTCAAGGTTTGTTTCCTCCCGGTTCGGAGTCGCGTCGTTGCTATTGGGATTGCTTCCGGCATCTCTCCTGCAGGCACAGAACCTCCCCTCCCCCCTCCTGACGCCGCCTTCCCTGCCGTCCACCCTGCCGGGCGGGGGCGCGCTCCAAAGCCTGCCGCCCTCGGCCCAGCAGGAGATTCTCCAGCGGCTGCTGGATGCGGGCGCAGGCCGTCCCCTGGGTGGGGGTGGACCAGGCATGCCGTTGCCACAGCCCCCTCCACAGGGTCAGCAGCAACCGCAGCAGCTTGGCCACCAAGTGCCACCTGCCCCGCTGGATGACCCTCTCTCGCCCGTGGAGCAGTTTTTCGAACATCGCCGGCCAACGCCGCCCGCCTTCGCCAGTGGACGGGCGCCCGCGCCGCCGCTGAGGCAATTTGGGTATGACAGTTTCCGCACCTCGCCGCCGGGCCTCCTGGCGGGCCAGGCCTTCGGCCAGCAATTGAACCAGGCCTCGGGCGCGGTGCCCGAGGATTACGTGATTGGCCGGGATGATGAGCTGGTCATCAGCTTTCGCGGCCGCGTCAACCAGGACGTGACGGTCCGCGTCTCACGCGAGGGCATGCTGCTGCTGCCCAATTTGCCGCCCATGGCCGCCGCCGACCGCACCCTGCGCGACCTGCGCGAGGAATTGGCCCGCCGCGCCCAGCGGGAGCTTGCGGGTTCGGAGGCCTACGTCTCGGTTCGGCAATTGCGCCAGATGACCATCTTCGTGGGCGGCGAGGTGTTGCGCCCGGGCGTTGTGGCCCTCTCGCCGCTGGCCAATGTGTTTGACGCGCTGGTGGCAGCCCAGGGGGTGCGCAAATCCGGCACCCTGCGCGCCATCCGCGTGGAAGGGCCGCGCGGCCGCCGCGTGGTGGACCTCTATCCGGTGATCGCTGGCGAGGGCGAACCGCCCGACCTCACGCTGCGCGAGGGCGAGCGCATCCTGGTCCCGCCGATCGGCGGGGTGGTCGGCCTGGGCGGCGAGGTGTCGCGCCCGGCCATCTATGAATTGCCACCCGGCGCGGGGAGCACGGCACTCGGCACGCTTCTGCGCCTGGCCGGCGACGCGTTGCGCCCCTCGGGCAACCGCTTTCTGCTGGAGACCACGGATGGCGAGGGGCGGCGCGCCTTCCGCGAAATCAACCTGCAATCGCCATTGCGCCGCGGCGACCTTCTGCTGGTCGAGCCGGGCACCGATGTTCAGTCGCAGAACCTGCGCCTTGCGGGCCATGTGGCGCAGCCGCTGACGCGGGCGGTGGGTGGGCGCGGCGCCACGTTGCGCGGGCTGCTGGGCGATGGGCGCATTGTGCGGCCCGACCCCTATGGCGGCATGGGCGTTGTGCTGCGCACCGATC
>JBBRVI010000390.1:0-3022 GCA_038247025.1 Acetobacterales bacterium | reverse complement strand
TTACGTAAGTCTTTACGCTGGGCTCAGCCTGGGCCACAGAACCCCGATCGGCAAGCCGGGGGGCGTTCAAATGGCCAAGAGCGTTGCGAGCAAGATCCTGCTGATCGGCTTCATCTGCGGGGCGCTGGGCATCATCGCCTTCCATCAGACCACGCTGCTGCTGCTGCATTACCACGCCGCCAAGCTGCCGATCCTGATCGAATATCTCGGCCGCGCTCCGGCGCCTTACAGCTTCGTCCCGCTGCCGCCCTTTGGCCAGCCTGCCATCGTCAGCCTGGCACTTTGGGGTGGATTTTGGGGGATTGTGCTGGCGCTGCTGCTGCGCTTTGTGTCACTCGGCGAATTCTTCCTCGGTTCCGTCTTTGGTGCAGCGGCGCTGACGATGGCGAGCCTTTTTGTCGGTCCGGGGCTGATCGGCCAGCCCTTGCTGGAGGGGGCCAGTGACCAGGTCTGGCTGCGCACTGCCCTGCTCAATGGCGCCTGGGGCTGGGGCACCGTCTTTCTGCTGCGCCCCTTTGCCGTTCGAGGCTGAGGGGGCCATATCGGGCGCATGGACACACCCGAACTCCAGGTCCGCCCCGACCCCGCCGATCCGCGCCTGACGCGTCGCGTCACCGGCATGGACCATACCGGCGCCAGGGTCGAGACGAGCGTGACCATGGAGCGCCCGCTCACCCTCTACCTGAACGGGCAGGAGATCGTCACCATGATGACGATCCTGGACAGGCCCGAGGATCTGGCCGTGGGCTACCTGCTCAACCAGGGCATGCTGCGCGCCGGCGATCACCTTATCGGCGTGGAATATGACGAAGACCTCGGCGTGGTCGTGGTCCGCACCGAGGCGACGACGGATTTCGAAGCCAAGCTGAAGAAGAAGACGCTCACCTCCGGCTGCGCCCAGGGCACGGCCTTTGGTGATCTGATGGAGGGATTTTCCGCCATCACCCTCTCGACGACCACAACGCTGCGCACGAGTGACCTTTACCGATTGCTGCACCGGATCAACACCATCCCCTCGCTCTATCTCGAAGCCGGCGCCATCCATGGCTGCGCGCTTGCCGCCGCCGACCAGCCAGTGTGTTACATGGAGGATGTCGGCCGGCATAACGCGGTGGACAAGATCGCCGGCTGGATGTTCCGCGCGGGCGTGAGTGGCGCTGACAAGATTTTCTACACCACCGGGCGGCTCACCTCTGAGATGGTGATCAAGACGGTGCGGATGGGCATCCCGATCCTGCTCTCGCGCTCCGGCTTCACGGCCTGGGGGGTGGAATTGGCGCGGGAGGCCAACCTGACGCTCATCGGGCGATGCAAGGGCAAGCGCTTCACGGTGCTGGCGGGGGAGGGAAGGATGATCTTTGATGCCGATACGCGGTATGTCGAAGATGAAAGCTCCAGACATTGGCGCAAGAATGGTGAGCAATAGGGGGCTTCACTTTGCATTCCACGACCTTTGGCGTTGTCCTCGCCGGTGGGCTCGCACGGCGGATGGGGGGCGGGGACAAGCCACTGCGCCTGCTGGCCGGGCGGCCGATGCTGGATCACGTCATCGCTCGGCTCTCGCCGCAATGCGGTGCGCTTGCCATCAACGCCAATGGCGAGCCCGAGCGCTTCGCCGGTTATGGAATGCCCGTCCTGCCGGACACGATCGCGGAGAATCCTGGACCGCTCGCTGGTATTCTTGCCGCCTTGGAGGCCTCGCCCCTGCCCTGGATCGTCACCGTGCCGGGCGATTGCCCCTTCCTTCCGCTCGATCTCGTCACGCGCCTCCATGCGGCGCGTGAGGCCGCAGGCACGCCCATGGCCTGCGCTGGCTCAGGTGGATTTACCCACCCGCCCATCGCCCTCTGGCCGCGGGAACTGGCCCCCGCGCTGCGCACCGCGATCACCGCCGGCGAGCGCAAGATTGATCGCTGGACCGCCCAGCATGGCGTGGCGACGGCCGTGTGGCCCAGCGCCCCGCACGACCCCTTCTTCAACGCCAACACGCCCGAGGAACTGGCCGAAGCGGAGCTGCTCTTGCTCCAAACACGCAATCTGCCGTAACCCACAGCTACGCCATTCTTCCGGGGAACAAGAACATGAAATCGGTCATTGCTGGCATTCTTGCCGCCACCCTCCTCTCGGTCGTTGCCTTCTTCGTGCTGGATTTGAGCGTCCAGGAGAATGCGGATCAGCGTTGGTCCACCTCCGGCGTGCGGCTTTAACGTTTAATCCGCGCACTGGGGTGAACAGGCCGGCCTGACCCCCGCGCAACTCTTGCTGTCCGCCAGTGTTGTGGGAGGGAACCCTCTCGCGGAACCTCCATCATGAAATCCTCCCACGCCTTTCTCGCTGCCTTGCTCGTGGCCACGCCGGCTTTTGCCCAGGCACCGGCCGTTCTGCTTTACAGTCAGGCTCTCTCCAGCGGCGCCACGGCGATGGTGCAGGAGAAGCTGATCCAGGCTGGCGTCTATTCCGGCCGGGCGGATGGGATGTGGGGGCCTGAAAGCCAGTCGGCCCTGGAGCGTTTTCAGCAAACCCGCAGCCTGCAAGTGACCGGCCAGCTCAACCAGGCGACGGCCGCGACACTGGGCGTACCCCCCGGTGAATTGCTCAGCGCGCGCACGGCGCCTGCCCCCGCCAACAGCCCCGCCACCAGCGCGGCCGTCGCGCCCGACCCTGTGAGCCCCGCCGTGGTGCGCAACGTGCAGCACCGGCTGCGTGCGCTTGGGTTCTATCGCGGCGGAGTTGATGGGCTGTGGGGCGCTGGCACGCAAACGGCCATCGAGCGCTTCCAGCAGGGGCGCGGCCTGCAATCAACCGGTCAGCTTAATCCCACGACCGTACAAGCCTTGGGGCTGGACCCGAACAACCCTGCCGCGCCGAGGCGGTAGTCAGCAGCGCACCAGCCGCATCGCGAAGAACCCGTCCATCTCCATGTCCGGCCGCGTACGCAGGGTGCCCTGCGCGGTGGCGCCAATCCCCGGCAATTGTGCATCGCGGATCGGATCAAGGCGCATCCCATCGGGGATATGCGCCA
>JBBRVI010000389.1:0-3025 GCA_038247025.1 Acetobacterales bacterium | reverse complement strand
CAATTTGTGCGCGACGAGATCTGCGGTGCGATATTCCTCCAACCCCAGTTCGGGGTGCGCATGGATGTCGCGCCGGATGGCGGTGAACTCATCCTGCCAGCTGGCGATGGTCTCGATGGGGCTGTTCATGGGCGCATTATTCCCCCCGCTTCACGCCGCTGGCAATCGCCAACGCCTCCTCCAGAACCGCCATATCGCCGATATGATTGGCGAGCAGAATGATCAGCTTCGCGTCCAGCTTGCGTGAGGAGGCCGGGTCGAGATTCCGATGCGCGTCGAGCATTGCGGCGTAGAAGCGGTCAGGGTCGGGAATGCGCGGTTCAGTGCGAAGCTGGGTCATCGCCCGAGCGCCTTTTCGCGCGCCGCCAGGATGGGCTCGGGCGCGGTGGTAGAAAACCGCGCGGTGATGTGCTGATCCGGCCGCAACAGCACGCATTCACCCGGTGCGAGGCCATAGCGCGCGGCGGCCAGGCCCGAATGGTCATGCAGCGCGCCCGCGCGCGGCGTATCGGCGATCAGCAGGGGCGCGATGCCTGCCATGGCCACGGGGGTGGCTTCGCGCACCAACAGGGTGAAGCCGCCATCGGTGCCGATATGTCGCAGCAGCCAATCCTGCCTCGCCCCGCGCAGGAGCGGCGCATCGGGGGCAGGCGTGCCGGGCGGGGCGGCGCGGCCCAATTCATCCGGACCGTTGAGTGGGCTGCCCGTCAGCGAAGCGGGGCGCGAGAGCCGGCCGGAATTCACCAGCGGCCGCGCCAGGGGCCAATCCTCCGCCAACTCCAGTACGGCGTCGCGCCAGGCGCGCGCTGCGTCGTTCTTGGGCGTGATGAAATCCGTGCTGCGGGTGGAATGGAGGATGTTCTCATCGGCCGCGGGAATGCGCTCGGAATCATAGCTGTCCAGCAGCGATTCTGACGCGGCACCCTCCAGCACGGCTGCCAGTTTCCAGCACAGGTTATCGGCATCCTGCACGCCACCATTGCCGCCGCGCGCACCGAAGGGGCTCACCTGATGCGCCGCATCGCCGAGGAACAGGGTTCTCCCATGGCGGAAGCGCTCCATGCGCCGGCAGCGGAAGGTATAAACGCTGACCCATTCCAGTTCGAAGGGGACATCGGGGCCGAGCATTTCGGTCACCCGCTTGCGCACACGCTCCGGGTCCTTTTCCACTTCGGGGTCTGCGTCCCAGCCGAGCTGGAAATCAATCCGCCAGACATCATCGGGCTGCTTGTGCAGCAGGACGGATTGGCCGGGATGGAAGGGGGGGTCGAACCAGAACCAGCGCTCTGTCGGGAAAGGCGCGTTCATCGTCACATCGGCAATGAGGAAGCGGTCCCGAAACACCTGGCCGGTGAAGCTGAGGCCCAGCGATTGCCGGATGAAGCTGCGTGCGCCATCAGCGGCGAGCAGCCATTCGGCGTGCAGCGTATATTCGCCGTTGGGCGTTTCCACCCGCAGCTGTGCGCCATCAGCGTGGTTCTCGACACCAACCACGCGCGATTTCCAGCGCAGATCAACAAGACCGGTGGCGATGCACGCCTCCACCAGCCACTCCTCGGCGTAATACTGCTGGAGGTTCACGAAGGCGGGGAATTCGTGCCCATCCTCGGGCAGGAGGTTGAAGCTGTAGGCCTCACGCGACTGGAAGAAGACGCGCCCGGTGTTCCAGGTGATGCCCTTTTCCAGGAACTTTTCGCCGAGCCCCAGGCGCGCAAAGATTTCCAGCGTGCGCTTGGCAAAGCAAATGGCGCGGCTGCCCAGGCTCACCGTGTCGTCATCGTCGAGCACCACCACGCGATGGCCGCGCCGCGCAAGGTCCAGCGCTGCGGTCAGCCCGACGAGACCTCCGCCCACGATGACCAGACGCGCCTGCTCCTTACCGCCAGGATGGGGGCTGAAAGTGTAGCGCGGCTGTTCGTAGGGCACGTCAGTGCACTTCGGCGGATTTCATCGGCTCGGCACCCTCAACGGCGCGCCACATTTCCACGTCGCGCTCTGCGGTCCAGATGCGCGGATGGGCGATGCCGCTGGCCTCGTCGAAAGCGCGGCTCACATTGAACGGCATGCAGTGCTCGAAGATGACCCAATGGCCGTATTTGGGGCGCATCACGCCCATCGCCTCGGCATAGAGCTGCGTCAGATTCCAGTTCTTCGCGATGGCCTGCTGCGCGAGGTTGAAGAGATCGCTGGTGAAGCTCTCGGTCTCGTGCAGGGCCAGGGCCACGTCGGCCTTGTTCATCAGCGCGGCACCACGGCCGGGAACCAGCTTTTCGGCGCCCAACTCCCGTATGGCAGCGATGGTGGCGGGCCAGTCGGCGAAATGCGCGTCGCCGCAATAGGGCGTGGCGCCGAATTCAACCGTGTCGCCGGCAAAGAGCACCTTTTCCTTCGGCAGCCAGACGACCGTATCACCCGCCGTGTGGCTGCGGCCGATATGGATGATCTGCGCCTCGCGCTCGCCAAGCCAGAGCGTCATCTTCTGATGGAAGCTTTGCGTCGGCCAAGTGAGGCCGGGGATGCTCTCCCGCCCGCGAAACAGGCGCGGAAACCGGCCGATCTCGCTGTCCATATCCTGCGCACCGCGCTCGACGATGAGTGCTCGCGTGGCGCCCGAGCAGATAACTGAATGTGCGGGATAGCCCGAGGCACCGAGCACCCGCACCGCGTGATAATGGGTGAGAACCACCTGCTTCACCGGCAGCTTCGTCACCTGCGCAATGCGCGCCTGCACATCCGCCGCCATGATCGGCGTGGCCTGCGCATCCACCACCACCACGCCTTCCGGCCCCACGATGACGCCGGAATTGGGATCGCCCTGCGCCGTATAGGCATAAAGCCCGGCTCCGAGTTCATCGAAGGAGACGTGCTTCTCGGTGAGGTCCTTGGTGCTGTCGAAGATCTTTCTGTAGAGACCTTTTGTTCGTTGGCACGTATGTTGGATGGTCCCGGGCTTTCCAGCATCTCGTTGCGGATGGTGTCGCCATGGCGCATGAAGGCTGTGACGGTCTGGCAGGTTTCGATCGTT
>JBBRVI010000388.1:0-3025 GCA_038247025.1 Acetobacterales bacterium | reverse complement strand
GGCCGAAAATCGCTCTCCGGAGGCCATTTCTCTCCGGACCTGATGACTTGGCCGTTTTAGTACGGAACTCAAAAACCGAGGTTAAAGGCCGGTTTCAGCGCGGTGGTCACTTGCTGTGGTTCGCATCCAACTTGCCCGAAAAGCGTACTTCGAGAGCGAACCAGAAGTACGGTTCTCAGTGGCCTCAACCAAGGACGTCTCGCAGAAATTCTGATTCCGGCGTCACCCCCGAAACCCAAAGGCTATCCCGCGCCCGCGTGCAGGCGACATAAAGCAGGTGCCGCTCCGTCTCATAAACCTCGACAAGGTCGGCCTCATCCGTCACCGCCTCGACGCGCTCCTGCAACGGCAGCACCTCATCATCACACGCCATTACCGCGACCGCGCGAAACTCCAGCCCCTTCGCCAGATGCATTTGGCTGATCGAGACCGCCCCCGCGGCCCCTTCCACCTTCTCGTCGAATTCAACCGCGTTGGCGCCGGCCGCCTTCACTGCCGCTCGGGCACGGGCGACCTGCGCCGCTGACCGCACCAGGACGCCGATCTCCGGCGGCGCGTACCCCTCACGCAGCCGCTCCGCTATCCAGGCCCCAACAGCCGCCCCCTCCGCTGCCTCATCCTTAAACAACCGGATCACTGGCGCCGGGCCGTCGAACAGCGAGACGGTGCCACGGCGGCTCTCCTGCGTGCCGTCCACATCCGAGACGACGCCCGGCAGCAACCGGTCCGCCTGCGTCCGGATCTGGTGAGAGGTCCGATAGTTGATCCGCAGGCTGTTCGACCGGCCACGAACATCAATACCGAGCGACTTCCACGAGAACGGCTGCTGGAAAATGCGCTGGCCGAGATCGCCGGCGAAGAACAATCCGTCTGGCTTGCTGCCAGCCATCGCGGCCAGGAAGCGCGCCTCGGGCATGCTCAGGTCCTGCGCCTCATCAACGACGATGAAATCGTAGCCCAGGCTTTTCCCAGCCGCCGCTTGCTCCGCGAGCCGACCGAAAATATGCGCCCAGGTCACCAGCTTTTGGGCCCGCAGCCCGGATCCCACCGCCTCGAAGATGGACCACAGCACCTGCCGCTGCTTCTCCCCCAGCCGGGTCTTGCGGCCCAGGCGCGAGGCATCCCGGTACGCTTCCCAGGATGCCAGTTGCTGCGCATCCGCCACCTCGGTCCATTCATTGACCAGAAAGTGCTGCGGGAATTTGGCACCCTCCACCTGCGCGGCCGCCTTCTTAAGCGAGCCCTGCACCACAGCGCCGGACGCGATGTTGGGCTGCCCGAAGGCCTTGCCGTAGAGCTCATAGGCGACGCCCGTCAGCGCCTGCACATCGATCCGCGCGGCGATGGCCGGCTCCCCGCCGACCAGGCTGGCCAGCCGCGCCCCCAGCGCCTTGGCCAGCGGCTTGGAGAAGGTGGTCAACAGCACGCGCGCCTTCGGGTGCCGCCGCGCCAGGTGCACGGCGCGATGCAGTGCCACGATGGTCTTGCCGGTCCCGGCAGAGCCGGTGACGCGCGCCGGCCCCGCATATCGCCGCTCCACCAGATCGCGCTGCGCGGGGTGCAGGAAGACGGCCCAACGGTCCCAGGGGAAATCCAGCGCCCGCCTGAGTTCATCGCCATCATGCAGCACGCGGAAGCGGCGCTGGGCGTCCGGGTGGGCGAAGGGATCGGCTGCGGAGTCAGCAGGGGCCGGCTCGGGGACGGCCGGTTTCTCGCCTACGGCCAGGCGGAGCAGAGATTCCTGGGCCTCCTGCGGCAGATGCGGCAGCAGGTCGAACAGCGATGCCTCCGTGGCCTCACGCACGTCGTTCACCCATTCCTCGGGCACACCGAACGCCATGATCTCCAGCTTGCGCAGCCCCGCGAAAAGCTTTGGCCCCGGCGCAGCCGCGGCAGGCTTGGGCATCGGGGAAAGCTCCTCGACCCGCTCCCGCACCTCCACCAACTGCATGGCGCCGGTTGTGGGGTGGCGCTCGATCTTGCGGCGCTCAGCCCAGCGATAGGCTTTGTCGTGATGGTCCACATAGGCCAGCAGCAGACTGGCCGCGCCGCGATGCACGATCAGCCGGATATCCGCATTCACCCGCACCGACCAGAAGTTCTTGTCCACCGCGCGGTCCAGCTTGTGGAAGGACAGGCCGGGTGCCGAGGCGTCCATTTGCAGATCGAAGGCGGTGGTCTTCACCGCCTTCTGCTCCTGCGCCGTCAGGCGCCCGAGGCTGTCCGTAAACGTATCGGCGATGCGGAATTCCATGGGCGGCCTATCCCTTGAACACATTCTCGCGGTGCCACCGCAGAAACGTCGGATGCGGCGCTTGGTCCGCGCGGCGTGGCTGGAGCAGAACCCGATCGGGGTTCAAAAGCCGGCTCGCCGCTTCCGGCACATGGCCCTTGGCGAGCAGCAACTGATGATCATCGGCAATCGAAATCAGGCCGCGATCGAACATCCAGTGAAAGGTGCCGCACAGCGCGATGCCGTTTCGCAGCGAGTCAGGCCCCGCACTTGCCACCGGCCTGACATGCGCCGCCTGAACCTCGCTGCGCCCGCCACCATTGATGATTTTCAACCCGGTGAAGGCGCAGGTATCGTCATAGGCCGCCTTGATCGAGCCGGAGAACGCCGCCTCCCGAAAGGGCCGCGTCACAACGCGTTCAATCAGCGGGCGCTCGAACGCCGCCATCGGCTCCGCAAAGCCGGCGAGCGGTTGCCGGGCGGTCGCGCCTGCGGGCTCCGCTTCGGTCAGGATCGTGGCGAAGGCCGTCTGCAGGATCGCGTCATACTCCGCATCCGGCAGAATCCGCACCGCGCGCCCGAAGGCGCCCTTGCTCGTCCCACCATCCTCCCGCCGCAGCGCCGTTTCGTAGTAGCGGCTGCCCTCCTGGAAGGGCACCGGCCGCGCGAAGTCCAGGTAGGAATCCATCAATGCGTAGAAGTGGTCCGGCAGCGTGGGGTCGGGGATCACCTCGCGCACGCGGGCCGTCGCGAAATAGGCCTGGCGCCCGCCGCGGCTGGACGGGGCCGCCG
>JBBRVI010000387.1:0-3031 GCA_038247025.1 Acetobacterales bacterium | reverse complement strand
GGTGATATGGATGCGGCCTTCGCGCAGTTCGGCCACATCGCCCGTGTGCAACCAGATTTCGCTCTCGCCCTCTGGGGCGCGGAGTGTGGCGGCGGTGGCTTCGGGATTGTTCCAGTAGCCATCCATGACCAAGCCGCCGCGCACCAGCAATTCGCCATCCTCGGCGATGCGGACCTCCACACCGGGCAGGGGCAGGCCCACGCTGCGCCGCTCATTATCCCAGGGGAGGTTCACGCTGATGACAGGGCCGGCTTCGCTCTGGCCATAGCCCTGGATGACGGTGACGCCGAGGGCGAGGAAAAAGCCCGAAAGCTCCGGGTCCAGCCGCGCGCCGCCGGAGATCAGCGCCTCAATCTCACCGCCGAAGCGGCCGCGCACCTTGGCGCGCACCAGGCGTTCCAGCACACCATCCTGCATTCGCTCGAAGAGACCGAGAGGCGGGCCGTCCAGCTTGCGCAAGCCGAGTGCCAGGGCGCGCTGAAACAGCTTCAGGCGCAACCCACCCTGCTTTTCCAGCGCGGCCAGGATGCGCTCGCGGATCACCTCGAACAGGCGTGGGACGGTGGTGACGAGGTGGGGGCGGTGTTCGGCGAAATCGGCCAGCAGCTTGTCGGCGCCGCGCGAGAAAATCACCTCATAGCCGCAGGCCGGCATGAGAAAGCCGCCCACCGTGTGCTCATAGCTGTGCGAGAGCGGCAGGAAGGAGAGGTAGCGCCCGTTCTGCACGCCGATCTGGTCAATCAGCCCCTTCGCCCCCAGGCAATTGGTCAGCATGGCCAAATGCGGCAACATCACACCCTTGGGCGCCGCCCCCGTGCCGGAGGTGTAGATCAGGCAGGCCAGCCGCCCGGCCGGGATTTCGCCCACTTCGGCGATGAGCATGGCGAGGTCCGCGCCGGGTTGGCTGACCTCAGCCCAGGTGAGGGCGCGCGTTTCGGCGGGTGTGTCTGGCGCCCTCTCCATGCCGATGATGAGGTCCAGCGCGCCGGCCTCAAGCACACGCTCGGCCAGTGCCTGCGTGGAGACGATGGCCGCGCGCGCGCCTGAATCACGCAGGATATGGGCGTGGTCGGCCACTGTATTGGTCACGTAGGTCGGCACTGTCACCGCGCCGATGGCCATGATGGCATTGTCGGCGATCATGAATTCCGGCCGGTTCTCGCTGACCAGCAGCACGCGATCGCCCGGCATGATGCCCTGTGCGCGGAGCCCTGCGGCCAGGTCCGCCACCTGTTGGGCGAATTCCCCCCGGCTGTATTTGCGCCATTCGCCATCGCGCCAGAAGCCCAACATCGGTCTGTCCGGGGCCTGGACGGCCAGGGCGAAGAGCAATCCGGGCAGGCTTGTCGCCGCCGCCACCACATTCGTCATGCAAAGGAGTTCCCGGACTTGGACGTTTGGCCGCTTGGCCGCGGCGTTAACCCACATATATGTGAGTCATGCGAATGATCCCAGGCCACGCCCCCGAAATGTTGCGCTCCCCTCTTGACGCCGCCGCTGCTGGCGACGCCTCCCTGCCCTCCTGGGACCTCTCGGACCTGTACGCGGGCCCCGGGGATTCCAGGCTTTCGGCCGATCTGACCCGAAGCGAGGCCGATGCCCGCGCCTTCCAGGAGCGGCTGATGGGCAAGCTCGCCGGGTTGTCCGGCGATGCGCTGGCTGCCGCCATCGCGGAATATGAGAAGATCGAGGAAGTGCTCGGCCGGGTGATGAGCTTCGCCCAGCTGCTTTTCTCGGGCGATGCGCAGGACAGCGAAAACGGCCGCTTCTACCAGACCATGCAGGAGCGGGCGACGAACATCTCCTCGCATTTGGTCTTCTTCACGCTGGAACTGAACCATGTGAGCGAGGCGGCGTTGGAGGAAAAGCTCGCCGCCAGCCCCGCTTTGGCGCGCTTCCGCCCCTGGCTGCGCGATTTGCGCGTCTGGCTGCCGCACCAGCTTTCCGACGAGATGGAGCGCATGCTGCACGAAAAGGAAGTGACGGGCCGCGCCGCCTGGAACCGCCTGTTCGACGAGACGATGGCCAACATGACCGTGACTGTCAGCGGGGAAGAACTCTCCGTCAGCGCCGCGCTGAACAAGCTTTCCGACACGGATCGTGCGGTGCGTGAGGCCGCGGCCAAGGGTGTCTCCGAGGCGTTCGGTTCGCGCATCCGCCTCTTCTCCCTCATCACCAACACGCTGGTGAAGGACAAGGAGGTGATGGACAAGTGGCGCAACCACCCCCGCCCCGGTTCCTCGCGCAATCGCGCGAATATGGTCGAGGATGAGGTGGTGGACGCGCTGGTGACCGCCGTGCGTGACAGTTTCCCCCGCCTCTCCCACCGCTACTACACCATGAAGGCGAAGTGGCTGGGCCTGGAGAAGCTCATGCACTGGGATCGCAACGCGCCCCTGCCCCGCGATGTGGACTCCACCATCCCCTGGAGTGACGCGGTGAAGCAGGTCCGCGACGCCTATGCGGGTTTCAGCCCGGAGATGGAGAATCTCGCCGCGCCCTTCTTCGACAAGCCCTGGATTGATGCAGCCCTGCGCCCCGGCAAGTCGGGCGGGGCCTTCGCGCACCCTACCGTGCCCTCGGCGCACCCCTATTTGCTGCTGAACTACCACGGCAAGGCGCGCGATGTGATGACGCTCGCCCATGAGCTCGGCCATGGCGTGCACCAGCGCCTTGCCGCCGGGCAGGGCTATCTGATGAGCAGCACGCCGCTGACCCTGGCCGAGACCGCCAGCGTCTTTGGCGAGATGCTGACCTTCCGCGCGCTGCTGGACGCGGAAACCGACCCCGCCCGCCGGCGTTTGCTTCTCGCCGGCAAGGTCGAGGACATGCTCAACACCGTGGTGCGCCAGATCGCTTTCTACCGCTTCGAAACCCTGGTGCATGACGAGCGCCGGGGCGGCGAGATTTCCGCCGAGCGGATCGGTGAAATCTGGATGCAGGTGCAGCGCGAGAGCCTCGGCCCCATCTTTGAATTCACGCCGGATTACGCCTGCTACTGGGCCTATATCCCGCATTTCGTGCACTCGCC
>JBBRVI010000386.1:0-3045 GCA_038247025.1 Acetobacterales bacterium | reverse complement strand
TTCCCATTCTGGCCGGCGTTTTGGTCGGCCGGATGATGGGAAACGGCGCCGGGCGCGTCACCACGCCGCTTTATGCCGGGCGGGCGCCGCGCGATTGCCTGCCGGGGCAGTCGGCGGGCTTGTCCAACTGCGCGCCCGCCGAGAGCCGCTCGGGCGGCGGCACCGGCGGGCGCTACTTTTATTCGGGCAGCAGCTATGCCGGCAGCACTGCCGGGCAGAGAGGTGCGGCAGCCTTCACCCCGTCGCCGGCCATGGCAACGACGCTGGCATCCCCGCGCATCGGCGGCACGACCAGTATCGCGCGCGGCGGCTTTGGTGCCTCCGCGCGTGGTTTTGGGTCTTCCAGCTGATGCAGCGGGTCGAGAGCGCGCCCCGCCCGGACTGGCAGGCAAGACTCGAAGAAATCGGCCTGACCTATCATTCGGCCGGCGCCGAGCCGGAAACGGGGGCCGGGGGCGGGCTGTGGTGGCATGAGGGCTCGCATTGGCTTCTTACCACGGCCGAAGTGGATGCTCTGGACGACGCGACGGTGGAATTGCACGCGCGCTGCCTCGATGCGGTGGACCACCTGGTCAACCGCGAACCAGACCTTCTGCGCGAGGCGTTCGGCCTGCCGGCCTGGTTCGCGGATTATGTGGGCCGGTCGTGGCAGCGGCAGGACCCTGCGCTCATGGGCCGCATGGACCTCGCCTTCGATGATGCGACTGGCGCCATCAAGCTGCTGGAATACAACGCCGATACGCCAACCCTGGCCATCGAGACGGCGGTTGCGCAATGGGTTTGGCAGCAGGCGACGCATCCGGAGGCGGATCAGTTCAATTCGCTGCACGAAAAGCTTCTCGCGCGCTTTGCCGCCCTCGCACCGCTGACCGACGGGCGGCCGATGCATTTCGCCGCCTTCGCCGACAGCGCCGAGGAATGGGCGCATTCGACCTATTACCGCGACCTCGCCGGCCAGGCCGGGATCGAGACCATCGGCATTGATCTCGGCCAGGTCGGCTGGAACCGGGAGGCCTTCTTGGATGAGGCCGGCGCGCGGATTCATTTTTTGCACAAGCTCTACCCATGGGAATGGATGATCCGCGACCATTTCGGCCCCTACCTGGCGGAGGATCGGTGCGGCGTGCTGGAGCCGCCGTGGAAGGCGCTACTCTCGGACAAGGCTATCCTGGCGGTGCTGTGGCGGCTATTCCCTGGCCATCCCCACCTGCTGGAAACCGTGCCCGGGAGGAGCCGCATTGCCGAAGGCAACTGCGTGCAAAAACCCTGTTTGGGTCGAGAGGGGGCTAACATCACCCTGATGCGCTCAGGCCTGACGATGGCCGCTACCGACGGCCCTTATGCGCCGGAAGATGCGCGCTTCGTGACCCAGGCCCTGGCAAAGCTCACCACGCGCGATGCTTGGAATGTGCTGATCGGCTCCTGGGTGGTGGGTGGAGAGGCCGCCGGCATCATCCTGCGCGAAAGCCAGGCCGCCATCCTGCGTGACAATTCCCGCGTGGTGCCGCATCTTTTCGTTTGAGACTGTCGCCCGCGGTCGCCTGACGGCCTATCCTTTGCCCATGCAACGTTTCTGGTTCTCCATGGGTGGGCTTTGCGGTGCCCTTGCCGTCGGCCTCTCTGCCATCGCCGCCCATGTGGCGCTCGATTCCCGCGCCATGGTGCAAGCCGTCGCCATGCTGTTGGGCTGGCACGCGCCGGCGCTGATCGCACTTGGGCTATGGAACGAGCAGCGCGGCAATTGGGTGGCGGGGGTGCTTCTGCTCGGCCTCACGCTGTTCGGCGGTGCCGTAATGTTCCGCGCATTTGCCGAGGTCTCCCTGGGGCCCGTAGCGCCCATCGGCGGGATGACCATGATGGGCGGATGGCTTCTTCTCGCCGTGCTTGCGTGGCGGCGATGATCGCGGCCGTTTATCTGGCCGATGAGGGCCTGGAGCAACCCCTGGCGGAGGAACTGGAGTTGAGTGGACGGCGCGTCAGCGCCTGGCATGGACGGCTTGCGCTCTCACCCGACCCCCCTGCCCCGGCCGCCTGGGCTCTGGACATCTGGGACGCGCCGCAGGAAATCCCCGCGCCTTCGGTAAAGCTGGCCGCCGATGGGCTGCGGGCCATCCAGCGCAATTGGTCACTGGTGCCGGCGCTGCATCACCGCCGTGCGGCTTTGATCGAAGAGCGACTGCCGCCGGTCAAGGCGCGGCCGCTGATCTTTCCTGAGCCTGCGCCCACCGGCCATCTGGGTGCGTGGACGCTTCTCACGCAGGATTTGATCCTCGCCTCACCCACCAAATCCTCCCCATTTCCGGGGGGAGCCGTGCGCTTTGTGGAGGATCGGGAGGGGCCACCTTCGAGGGCTTACCTGAAATTGTGGGAAGGGCTCACTCGGCTCGGCCGGTATCCTGGGCCGGGAGAGACCTGCCTGGACCTGGGCGCCTCGCCGGGGGGGTGGAGCTGGGCGCTCGGGCAGCTCGGCGCCACGGTCATCGCGGTGGATAAGGCGCCGTTGGAGGACCGCGTGATGGCGATGCCCAATGTCACCTGGCGACAGGACAGCGCCTTCGCCCTGCCGCCCGAACCGGTGGATTGGTTTTTCAGCGACGTGATCTGCTACCCGGCGCGGCTTTTCGCGCTGGTCATGCGCTGGCAGGGCTTTGCGCGGAACATGGTGTGCTCGGTGAAGTTCCAGGGGCCGACGGATCATCAAGCGGCAGCCCAATTCGCGGCCATTGCGGGCGCGGTACTGTTTCACTCCGCCCACAACAAGCATGAACTGACCTTCGCCGTGATCGATGGAGCGCCGCC
Source organism: Acetobacterales bacterium (assembly GCA_038247025.1). Taxonomy (GTDB): domain Bacteria; phylum Pseudomonadota; class Alphaproteobacteria; order Acetobacterales; family Acetobacteraceae; genus Roseococcus. The sequence continues at coordinate 246 of JBBRVI010000386.1, read as the reverse complement.
ATGATCATCCATGTCGCAGAGGTGGCTCATCGAATTCGGATATCCCGATGAGGCAACCTCCTGCCTGACGGCGCAAAGTGCCGTGGGTCATGCTGGAAGCACGCACGACATAGACGGGTTGCCAAGCCAGTCCCGCCATGGCAACTATCCCTGCAAGGAGCGGGCGGGCGTAGCTCAGGGGTAGAGCACGACCTTGCCAAGGTCGGGGTCGAGGGTTCGAATCCCTTCGCCCGCTCCAGTCGGTTT
>JBBRVI010000385.1:0-3049 GCA_038247025.1 Acetobacterales bacterium | reverse complement strand
TCCATATGCGGCACCTTTTCCTCAAACCCGGCATAGGGGAGCCAGCATTGGACCTGCTGGGCCTGCGCGACGAATGGCAAGAGTGCCACGGTAAATGCTGCGAAACGCTTCATGACTTCAATCTCCGTTCGGAACGATATGCATATAGCCTCGCCCGGCCGATGATGAAGTGGTGGCTTACTCGGTGCGGATCAGCCGGACCCGACGCCCGGCCACGCCCAACGCAAGCTGGCCCGTCTTGAGCGCCAGCGCATCCTCGCCGAACACCTCCCGACGCCAGCCGGAAAGGGCACGGATATCGGGCTCGCTTTCGCTAGCCAGGCGCTCCAGATCCTCGATATCGGCCAGCAGCTTGGGGGCGACCTGATGCGCCTCGGCACTCGCCGCCAACAGCACCTTCAGCAGCGCCACGAGCGCGGGTGAGGCACCCGCCCCCTTGCGCGCTTCCAGCGGCATGGGCAGGGCGTCCTCGGCCAGCGTCTTCACCTCGGCGATGGCGGCGAGCAGCGCCACGCCGGATTTGCCGCGCGCGAAGCCTTCGGAAATGCCGCGCGCGCGGGCCAGTTGGTCCGGGGTTTCCGGCGCGGTTGCGGCCACTTCCAGCAGAGTCTCATCCTTCACCAGCCGTCCGCGGGGGATGTTGATGCGCTGCGCCTCGGCCTCACGCCAGGCGGCGGCGGCGCGCAGCACGCCCAGGAAGCGGCGATTGCCGGTCTTGGGCCTGAGGCGCTCCCAAGCCTCATGCGGCTCGGTGATGTAGGTGGCGGGCTCGGCCAGGGCGTCCATTTCCTGCGCCACCCAGTCGAGGCGGCCCTCGGCCATCAGCTTTTCGCGCAGGCGCTGATAGACTTGGCGCAAATGCGTGACATCACCGGCGGCGTAAATGATCTGTGCCTCGGAGAGTGGCCGGGCGGACCAGTCGCTGAAGCGGTGCGCCTTGTCGATAGAGGCGCCGGCCAGGGCGCGGACCAGGCTGTCATAGCTCGCCTGGTCGCCGAAGCCGGCCACCATCCCGGCCACCTGCGTGTCGAAAAGTGGGGTGGGGACGGCGCCAAATTTCAGCAGGAAGATTTCCACATCCTGCCGGGCGGCGTGGAACACCTTGACCACGGCGGGGTCGGCCAGGAGGTCGCCGAGGGGCGAGAGGTCCATGCCCGGCGCCTCGGCATCCACCACCGCAACTTCATGCTCGCCAGCGAGCTGCACGACGCAAAGCTCGGGCCAATAGGTCCGCTCGCGCATGAATTCCGTGTCCACGGTGACGAAGGGCTCCAGGCGGAGCCGCTCGCAGAGTTCCGCGAGTTCGGAGGATTGCGTGATGAGGCGGGGAGTCGGGTCTTGCGCACGGGCCATACCCTGCGTGTGGGGCTTGATCGGCCGGCATGCAAGGGCGTCTCTTGACAGGGAGGCCGCGCAAAGGGCCTTACCGGGGCCGAATTCCCGAGGGTCTCATGCACGCTTATCGCACCCATACCTGTGGCGCTCTTCGCGCCGAAAACGCCGGGCAAACCGCCCGCCTCTCCGGCTGGGTGCATCGCAAGCGCGACCATGGCGGGCTGCTGTTCATTGACCTGCGCGACCATTACGGGCTCACGCAATGCGTCATCCCGCAGGGTTCGCCCGTCTTTGACGTGGCGGACAAGCTGCGGGCGGAGAGTGTCATCACCATCACCGGCGATGTTTTGGCGCGTGAGGGCAATACGGTGAATGAGAAGCTGCCCACCGGTGCCATCGAGCTGCGCGTGCGCGAACTCATCGTGCAATCAGCGGCCGAGCTTCTGCCGATCCAGGTGGCCGGCGATACGGAATTCCCTGAGGAGTTGCGCCTGCGCTACCGCTTCCTCGATCTGCGGCGCGAGAAGCAGCACCGCAACCTGATGCTGCGCAGTTCGGTCATCGCCAGCATCCGCAACCGAATGGTTGCCCAGGGCTTTTTCGAGTTTCAGACGCCCATCCTGACGGCCAGCAGCCCCGAGGGCGCGCGCGACTTCCTGGTGCCGGCGCGCATGCATCCGGGCAAATTCTACGCCCTGCCGCAGGCGCCGCAGCAGTTCAAGCAGCTCGCCATGGTTGCGGGGTTTGACCGCTACTTCCAAATTGCGCCCTGTTTCCGGGACGAAGCCTCGCGCGCGGATCGCTCGCCAGGCGAGTTCTACCAGCTCGATTTCGAGATGAGCTTCGTCACGCAGGAGGATGTCTTCGCTGCGATCGAACCCGTCCTGGCTGGCGTGTTCAATGAGTTCGCAGGCTGGACGGGCAATGAGCGCAAGGTGACGCAGGCCCCCTTCCCGCGCATTCCCTTCGACCAGGCGATGCTGGAATTCGGCTCCGACAAGCCGGATTTGCGCAACCCGCTGCGCATCAGCGACGTGACGGCCCATTTCGCAGGCTCAAGCTTCGGCCTGTTCGCGAAGATCGCGGCCTCGGGTGGCGTGATCCGCGCGATTCCGGCGCCGGCTGCGGGCGGCCAGCCGCGCCGCTTCTTTGACCAGATGAATGAGTGGGCGCGTAGCGAAGGCGCGGGCGGCCTGGGCTACATCACCTTCGCCGAAGGCGTGGCGGGCGGCCCCATCGCGAAGAACCTGGAAGCCGAGCGCGGCCTCGCTCTGCGCGACGCGCTGGGCCTGAAGGATGGCGACGCCGTCTTCTTCGCCGCCGGCAAGGTCGAAGATGCCACGAAGCTCGCTGGCAAGGCGCGCACGCGCATCGGCAACGAACTGGGGCTGATCGAACCGGAAGCCTATCGCTTCTGCTGGGTCACCGATTTCCCGATGTATGAGCTGAACGAAGAATCGGGCCAGATAGATTTCAGCCACAACCCCTTCAGCATGCCCCAGGGCGAGCTGAAAGCGCTCAACACGATGAATCCGCTCGACATCAAGGCCTTCCAATACGACATCGTCTGCAACGGCATCGAATTGTCGTCGGGCGCGATCCGCAACCACAAGCCCGAAATCATGTACAAGGCGTTCGAAATCGCCGGTTATACGCAAGCCGATGTCGACCGCGATTTCGCGGGCATGATCAACGCCTTCAAATGCGGTGCCCC
>JBBRVI010000384.1:0-3058 GCA_038247025.1 Acetobacterales bacterium | reverse complement strand
GGGTTCGCGGGGCTGCTGCTGCTGATTGCGCTGCGCGCGCCCATAGCTCTCGCCATGCTGATCGCGGGGGCGGTGGGCTATGTGCACATCCTCGATCAGGCGGCGCTGTTCAACTACCTCAAGACCACGCCCTATCACTTGTTTGCGAACTACACGCTGAGCGTGATCCCGCTGTTCATCCTCATGGGCGCCCTGGCCGAGCGCGGGGGCCTGGCGCGCGACCTGTTTGCCGCTGCCAATGCGCTGGTGGGCCGGAGGCCGGGCGGGCTGGCCATGAGCGTGATCGGCGCGAGTGCCGCCTTTGGCGCGGTCTGCGGCTCCTCGGTCGCCACCACCGCCACCTTTGGCCGTGCCGCCCTGCCGGAGTTGCTGCGCTTTGGTTATGCGCCGGGCTTCGCCACGGGCACCATCGCGGCGGGTGGCACGCTGGGCATTCTCATTCCGCCCTCGGTGATCCTCGTCGTCTATGCGATCACCACCGAACAGAACATCGCCAAGCTCTTCATGGCGGCGCTGATTCCCGGGCTGATGGCGGCCGCCTTCTACCTGTTTACCATCTGGCTCTGGATGCGCTTCAAGCCGGAACTTGGCCCGCCCGCGCCGCCGCTGGAGCGTGGCGAACGCGCCCGTGCCTTTCGCCGCGTGATCCCGGTCATGTGCATCGCGTTCGTGGTGGTGGGCGGCATCTATGGCGGTGTCTTCACGCCCACCGAGAGCGCTGCCGTCGGCTGCATGGGCGTGCTCGCCATTGGCCTGATGCGCCGCAGCCTGCCATTGCACGACATCCGCGCCGCCCTGCTCGGCACGGCCGAAACCACGGCCATGATCTTCGCCATCCTGCTGGGAGCGGAAGTATTCAACGCGTTCCTCGCCCTCACTCAGGCGCCAGATTTGCTGGCGATGTGGGTGACCGACCAGGGCTTCCCGCCCTATGGCGTGCTGGTGGCGCTGCTCATCACCTACATCATCCTGGGTGCGGTGATGGACGAGCTGGCGATGATCCTGCTTACCCTCCCCGTGTTCTTTCCCGTCATCACCGCGCTGGATTTCGGCATGACCACGGAGGAGACGGCCATCTGGTTCGGCATTCTCGTGCTGGTGGTGGTGGGCATCGGGCTGACCGCACCGCCCATCGGGCTGAATGTGTTCGTCATCTCGGCCATCGCGCGCAACATCCCGATTTCGAAAACCTATCGCGGTGTGCTGCCCTTCCTGGCCACCGACTTGGTGCGGCTTGCACTTTGCGTGGCCTTCCCTTCGCTCAGCCTTTGGCTGGTGCGGCTTCTGACGTAGGTTGAGCCCATGTCCTATTCGCGTCCTTTACCCGGCACCCAACCGCCGCTGAACAGCCCCGCCTATGGCAGCACGCAGCAGCGCGCGCCGCTCGCCGCACCCATTCGCGTGCCGCACACCCTGACCGAGATCTCCGGCCCGCGCCTCTCACCCGCGCATTTCCCCGTCCTGGCCGATATGTCCGTCGTCGGAGGCCATGCCGCGATGGGCGAGCGCATCATCGTTGCCGGGCGCGTGCTGGATGGGGCGGGCCGCCCCGTGCCGCACAGCATGGTGGAGGTCTGGCAGGCCAATTCCGCCGGGCGCTACCACCATGAACGCGACCAGCACGACGCGCCGCTCGACCAGCATTTCCAGGGCCATGCGCGCATCTTCACCGATGCCGAGGGGCGCTACAGCTTCACCACGATCAAGCCCGGCGCCTACCCATGGCGCAACCACCACAATGCCTGGCGGCCGGCGCATATCCATCTCGGCCTGTTTGGCGTGGGCTATGCGCAGCGCATGGTCACGCAGATGTATTTCCCGGGCGATCCGCTGCTGCCACTCGACCCGATCTTCAACACCACGGCCGATGCACAAGCGCGCGTACGCTTGGTCGCCGCCTTCGACCTGGAAGTCACCAGGGCCGAATGGGCGCTGGGCTACCGCTTCGACATCACGCTGCGCGGCCCCGCTGCCACTCCCTTCGAAGAGGGGGAGCACACCTAGATGGCCACCCCACATCAAACGGCTGGCCCCTTCTGGCACCTGATTGATTTCCCCGCCTGGGCCGATCTGCTGCGCGCCGACGGCCCCAACGCTGGCGCAACTGGCGAGCGCATCGTGATCGAAGGCACCATCACCGATGGCGATGGCGCGCTGGTGACCGACGCCATGGTGGAAATCTGGCAGGCGGACCCCGCAGGCCGCTACGACGGTGCGTTCCAGGGCTTTGGCCGCTGCGCCACCGATGCGCAGGGGCGCTTTGGCTTCTCCACGCTCAAGCCCGGCCCCGTACCTGGCCCAGGCAACACGCTGCAAGCGCCGCATGTGCAGATCGCGATTTTCGCGCGGGGCCTGCTCAGCCACGTGACCATGCGCCTCTACTTCGCCGGCGAGACGCTGAACGAGACCGACCCAGTGCTGCAACTCATCCCTGCCGAGCGCCGCAGCACGCTCATTGCTGAGTCAACAGCACCCAGCACCTGGCACCTCGACGTCCGCTTGCGCGGCGGGGCCGAAACAGTTTTCCTGGATATCTGAAATATGCCGGTCAACCCCGCCGATTCCCCCGTGATGGGCGTGCTCTACGGCACGGATGCGATGCGCGCGGCGATGGGCGAACGCGCCTTCCTCCAGCGCATGCTGGATGTGGAGGCCGCACTCGCCCGCGCCCAATCGCAGCTTGGAATCGTCCCCAGCGAGGCAGCAGAGGCCATCTGCCTCGCGGCCCAGGTGGACCGCCTGGACCTTCATGCGCTGGCCGAGGCCACGCGCAACACGGGCTATCCCGTGGTGGGGCTGGTGAAGCAACTCACCGCACTGGCCGGCGCCGATGCGGGGCGCTGGACGCATTGGGGGGCGACCACGCAGGACGTGATGGACACGGCCGTGGTGATGCAGATGCGCCAGGGCTTCGCGCTGATCCGTGCGGATCTGATGGCCCTCAACGGCGCGTTTGCAGCCATGGCCAAGCGCCATCGCGGCACCATCATGGCCGGACGCACGCATTTGCAGCACGCCCTGCCGGTCACCTTCGGCTACAAGGTCGCGGTCTGGCTCT
>JBBRVI010000383.1:0-3066 GCA_038247025.1 Acetobacterales bacterium | reverse complement strand
TCGACGAACCACATCTTCAATTTCAACCTGAGCCACGTCAAGATGCTTCCGTGACCAACGGAGGTGTTTATGGCGCGTGGTGCGGCTCGGATCAAGAAGCGTGAAGCGATGTGGCGGCGGGTGGTGGCGGGGCATTCCCAGAGCGGGATGTCGATTCGGGCGTTTTGCGCCAAGAACCGGGTGAAGGAGCCGGCCTTCTACTGGTGGCGGTCGGAACTGGCTCGGCGCGACGCGACCAGGCCGAAGGGTGCGTTCGTGCCGGTGGTGGTAAAGGCTCCTGTGGCTGCGGGGACGGAAGGGATTTCCATTGAGTTGCGCGGTGGGCGGGTGCTGCGGTTGCCGGCGATGGCGATGTTGCAGATTGTCGAACTGGTTCGCGCGATTGAGGGGGCGGCGTGATTCGATCCGGGAACATAAACGTCTGGCTGGCGACCGCACCGGTGGACATGCGCAAGAGCTTCGACGGATTGGCCGAACATGTGCGGGTATTCCTGGGGCATGATCCCTTGTGCGGGAGCATGTTTGTCTTCCGCAACAAGAACGCCCAGCGCGCGAAGATACTCTGGTGGGACAAGGATGGCCTGGCGATCTATTACAAGCGGCTGGAGCGCGGCACATTCCAGTTTCCGACTGCCGGCGCGAAGTCCGTGGCGATATCCAGCGCTGAGTTGATGCGGTTGCTCGCGGGAATGGAGCTGCGGCAGTGAGCACGTATTTATTTTCAAAAACTTTCCGATTTTTCCAGCATGTCCCGCAACTTTTGCCCCTCTCGCGTGTCTTACTGTGTGCATGGATGCGACCCCCACAACAACACTTCCCGACGATCCCGCGATGCTCAAGCAACTGCTGATGCAGGAACGTCTGCAACGCGCCGTGGAAGTCGCGGCCCGCGATCAGCAGATCACGCAGATCAAAGAGGAAGCGGCCAATCCGATCGAAGCGCTGAAGCAGAAGCATCAGGCGGAAGTCGAAGCATTGCTTCGGCGGTTCTACGGCCCCAAGTCTGAGCGCTTTGATCCGGCGCAACTGCTGCTCTTCGGCATCGTCATCGATTCCATGCCGGTCGATGAGAAGGCCGTGGAAGCCGAGTCCGGCGAAAAGCTCACGACGCGGCGCATCCAGCACAAGCATGGTCGGGCCAAGCTGCCCGAATCGCTGCCGCGGATTGCCGTCGAACATGACCTTCCGCCAGAGGAGAAAAAGTGCCCCTGCTGCGGCCTGGAGCGTTGCCGCATCGGGAAGGAAGTCACCGAGCAACTCGAACACATCCCGGCGAGTTTCAAAGTCCTCCAGCACATCCGCCACAAGTATGCCTGCAAGCCCTGCTCGCAGGGATGCGACAAGTGTGACAGCAAGGCGCAGATCGACATCGCTCTCCGCGAGGCCGACAAGAACGGCTGCACGGACACACCCGAAGCGTTTCAGGGCGCCGCTCCGATCGCCAAGGGCCTGGCTGGGCCTGGACTGCTGGCGTATGTCATCACGAGTAAGCTCGGCGACCACCTGCCGCTGTACCGCCTGGAACGCATCTTTGCCCGCCAGGACGTACACATCGCCCGCAGCACGATGTGCGCCTGGATGCTGGCGGCAGGGAAGCTGGTCCAGCCGCTGGTGGACCTGATGGGCCAGCAGGTGCGGGAATCCAAGGTGATCCATACCGATGACACCCGCGTGCCGGTGCAGGACGAGACCATCGAGGGCAAGTGCAAGTCGGGGCGCATCTGGACCTACATCGGGGACCGCGAGCACCCGCACATCGTCTACCACTACACCCCCGACCGCACGCGGGCCGGACCCAGCAAGTGGCTCGACAATTTCAAAGGCTATCTGCAGGCCGACGCCTACGGCGGATACGACGGCATTTATGCCACGGGCGTGAAAGAATGTGCATGTTGGGCGCACGGAAGACGCCACTTCTTCGACGCCAAAGACACCGACGCCCGGCGTGCGGCCCAGATGCTGACCATGGTGCGCGATCTCTACAAGGTCGAGGACGAGACCACCGCGCAAATCGCCGCCACCCCGGGCGCTATGGGCGAGCAGGCCGACGCGCTCCGCCTGACCCTGCGGCAGGAGAAAAACGCCCCGATCCTGGCGACGATCAAGACGTGGCTGGACACCGAGCAGAAGCTGGTGCTGCCGCGCAGCCCCATGGCCCAGGCCATCGGCTACATGCTCAATCAGTGGGAGGCGCTGTGCATCTACACAACGCAAGGCTTCCTCAACATCGACAACAACGCCGCCGAACGCGCCCTTAGGCGGATCGGAATTGGCCGGAAGAACTGGCTCTTCGCTGGCCATGACATCGCCGCCCAACGGACCGCCACGCTGTACAGCCTCGTGGCCAGTGCCGAACGCCATGGCATCGACCCGCAAGCCTACCTCCGCGGCGTGCTGGCTCGCATCCCTTCCATGCCGGTGAGCCAGTTGGAGAAGCTGCTGCCGGAGCGGTGGCAAAGTTGATTGCATCGCAGGCACCTCTAACGCCCTAAACGGCTCCGGTTCACATCGTCCAATAAGGCTTCAAGTTCATGGCCCAGAGCATTTGGCTCGAAGTCCGCATTGATGCCCCTTGCCAAGAATTCATCGTTAATCAAATTCACCAGAAGCTCAGTTTGTGGATCTGTCAACGCGGTGCCTGATATGAACGCCTCCGCCAGCCCGCAAGATTCTGGGGCGCGATTCTCGACCAAGTCACGCAGGAGACTTTTCTTTCGTTCAGTCATCATGGCGCTCCTCCTATGCCAGCTGATCCGTTGCCCCAGGTCGTAATCATCTGGCCCTGGGGATTGACCACGATGGTTGCATCTTGGCCAATGATTCTAAATGATGGGCCCAAATTCGTTGGTCGGTATAGAATTCCGACGGGATTCTGCCATGCGTCAAGCATGGTGCCTGGACTTACACCCACCCCAGCGTCACGCCCAATTGCCTGATTCAGACCGTGCCGCGTAAACCCCGAAATCTCGGACGGCATCCTGACGCCCGCCGCCTCTTCTGCCGCGAGCTGCATGTTCAGCCGAGCGCCGCTAATCGCGTCCGCAGTGCCGTTGCCGGAACGCACAC
>JBBRVI010000382.1:0-3067 GCA_038247025.1 Acetobacterales bacterium | reverse complement strand
GACAAGCGTGAGGAAATCAAGGAAGTTGTCGCCGGCGACATCGCGGCCTTCGTGGGCCTGAAGGATACCGGCACGGGCGACACGCTGGCCAGCCAGGAGGACCCCGTGGTGCTGGAGCGCATGGCGTTCCCGGTGCCCGTGATTGACCTTGCCGTGGAGCCAAAGACCAAGGAAGCGGTGGAGAAGATGTCCATTGGCCTTGGCAAGCTCGCTGGCGAGGACCCCTCACTGCGCGTGAAGACCGATCAGGAAACCGGCCAGGTCATTCTCTCTGGCATGGGCGAGTTGCACCTGGAGATCATCGTGGACCGTCTGCGCCGCGAGTATGGTGTGGACTGCAACATCGGCGCGCCGCAGGTTGCCTATCGCGAGACGATCACCAAGGCCCACACCGAGACCTACACCCATAAGAAGCAGTCGGGCGGTTCGGGCCAGTACGCCGAGGTGAAGATCATCTTCGAGCCCAAGGAACGCAACACGGGCATTGAGTTCGTGAATGGTGTGGTGGGCGGTTCGGTGCCGAAGGAATACATCCCGGCGGTGGATAAGGGCATCAAGGTGCAGGCCGATACCGGCGTGCTGGCCGGCTTCCCCACGGTGGACTTCAAGTTCTCCCTGGTGGACGGCAAATACCACGACGTTGACTCGTCTGCCCTGGCCTTCGAAATCGCCGGCAAGGCCTGCTTCCGCGAAGGCATGAAGAAGGCCGGCCCGGTGATCCTGGAGCCGATCATGGATGTGGAAGTGACCACGCCGCAGGATCATGTCGGTGACGTGGTGGGTGACCTCAACCGTCGCCGTGGCGTCATTCAGAACCAGGACATGGCCGGCACCTCGGTGATCGTTCGCGCGCATGTGCCGTTGAAGGAGATGTTCGGCTACATCTCCAATCTGCGCGGCATGACGAAGGGGCGCGCCTCCTTCTCCATGCAGTTCCGCCATTATGATCCGGTGCCCCGCAACGTGGCGGACGAGATCATGAAGGCTGCGGGTTGATCGCTTTCGGTGCTTGAGGGCCGGGCAGGGAGCAGCGGATTCCCGCTGCCTCCGTCGGTCTTTCTTGATCTCTAAAGCGCTTCAGCTGCGATCCGTGCCCGAAAGCGCATCCACAATGTGCCAGGCGGCGTGCAGGGCGATCTCTCGCCGTACGGAGGCGACCGCCGAGCCCAGATGGGGCGTGAAAAGCGTGCGAGGGTGCTCCCTCAACGCGGGTGGCACCTCCAGGGGGCGGGAAGGCAGCGCCCAATCCTCGAACGCAAAGACATCCGCCGCGTAACCGCCCAGATGGCCCGCTTGCAGCGCCGCCAGCACCGCCGCTTCATCCACAACTGATCCACGCCCGATATTGACCAGCAAGGCGCCTGGTCGAAACCCGGCAATCGCCGCCGCGTCAATCATGTGCAGGCTGTGCGAAGTCAGCGGCGCGGCGGCGATCACCAAGTCGGATCGCGCGCAGACTTCATCGAAATTGACCATCTCGACATCGGCCCGCCCGGACGCTGCCGGATCATGCGCAATGATCCGGCAACCGAAGCCGCCGAGACGATCAGCAATCGCGCGCCCGACGGCACCAAAGCCAAGCAGGCCCACCGTCGCGCCAGCCAGCCCAAAGCCATAGAGGATCGGTCGCCAGCCATGGAAGGCGCCGGCGCGCACCAGCGCATCGCCCTCCCGCAGGCGGCGCCCCAGCCCGATGGCGAGCCCAACTGCAAGTTCGGCAGTCGGGCCCGTCAGCAAATCGGGCACGATGGTCAACTTCACGCCGGCCGCGTCGCAGGCCGCGCGGTCGAAATTGTCAAAGCCCTTGAGCGCGCAGGCGATGATCTGCAATTGGGGGCAGGCTTCCAGGAATGCCGCGTCCACGCGGTCGGGCATGAAGGCCATGATGGCGTGCTTGTCGGCCGCGCGGGCGCGCACTTCCTCGTGCGGCCAGGTCTCACGCGTGGCATTGGCCTCCACGGCGCCGTGCAGGCGCAACAGGTCCAGCACCTCTTCCTCCACCCAGTGGGTGACAAGGATGCGTTTCACTTCAGCGCTGCACGCAGCCGGCTGCCGATGCCATCCACGACAAGAACGCAAGCCAGGATCGCCAGCAAAATCGCCGAGACCTGATCATAGGACATGAGACGCAAGGCCGCGATCAGCTCGAAGCCAATGCCGCCTGCACCCACGATTCCCAGCACCGCCGAAGCGCGGAAGTGATACTCCCAACGATAGATCGTGATGTCCGACAGCTGCGGCATGACCTGCGGCAGAACGGCATGCGTGATCACCTGCAGCCGCGTCGCCCCCGCCGCTCGGGCGGCTTCCAACGGCTTTGGGTCCACATGCTCGATGGCTTCGGCGTAGAACTTTCCCACCATGCCGACCGAATGCAGCGCCAACGCCAGCACGCCAGGCAGCGCACCAAACCCGACCGCTGCGACAAACAGGATGCCCATGATGATCTCTGGCACCGAGCGCAGAAAGGCGAGCACCGTGCGCGTTATGTGCTGGATCAGCGGGTGGGGCGAAATGTTCGGTGCCGCCAGCAGCGCGAGTGGCAGCGAAAGCAGCACCGCCAGCGCCGTGCCCGCAATGGACATGGCCAGCGTATCCAGCAGCGGCTTCAGCCAGGCGCGCCAGCGGGAGAAATCCGGCGGGACCATCTCTGAAAATAGCTGCGCCATGGCAGGGATGCCATCGGCGAAGCGCTCCGCATCGAAGAAGCCGGTGATGGCGAGTGCTGCGATGCACACCGCTACAATCACCCCGCTCAGCGCCGCGCCGCGCACCCCCGCCGCGCGGTCCGCGGCGAGGATTGCGGTAGCGCTCATCCGCGCATCCGGGTCAGGTCCATGTCCAGCACTCGTGCGGTCTCGCGCAGGATGTCGTAGGCGGCGTCTGTCGTTGGCGCGAAGCCTTCGACGCGTAACGCGCGCAGCACTTCTGCATCGCGTGTTTCCAGGAAGGCGGCGCGAATGGCGGCCTTGAGAGGATCGGCGAGGTTGCCCTGCATCACCATCGGGTAGTTCGGGATGGGGTCGCTGATGGCCACTTCGCGGATGCGGGCGGCGTCAATCACATT
>JBBRVI010000381.1:0-3078 GCA_038247025.1 Acetobacterales bacterium | reverse complement strand
GGCCGTCCATTGTGCAGCTTTGCAGGCGCGCGCCAGTGCCCCAAGCAGCATGGCGACTGCGCCCATGCCCTTGTGCGAAAGACCAAGGCCGCTTGAGCTTCAAGGCGGTTCTGTTCGACTGCGACGGTGTGTTGGCCGATAGTGAAGGCTTGGCGAATACGATTGTCGCGCAGGAATTGACGGCGCTGGGCTGGACGCTGGATGCCCATGATGCACAGCTCGAATTCCTGGGGCTCGCGCTGCCCGATATGCGACCGCGCATCGAAGCTCGCATCGGCCCACTGCCCTTGGGGTGGGAAGCCGCGCTGAGCCGGCGCATCGAGCGCGAACTCGCAAATGGGGTGCTCGCCATCGCCGGCGCTGAATCGGCATTGCTGGCGGTTGCGGCGGCAGGCCTGCCCATGGCCGTCTGCTCCAATTCGGGGCGTTCGGAACTGGCAATGAAAATGCGTGTTTTGGGCTTTGCGCGGTTTTTTGGAGACCGCGTCTTCAGCTATCAGGACGTACCACGGCCCAAGCCTGCGCCTGACCTTTACCTCAAGGGGGCGGCGGCGTGCGCTGTGCCAGCCGCCCATTGCCTCGTGGTGGAGGATAGCGCTGCGGGCGTAGCCGCCGGGCTTGCTGCTGGATGCCAGGTGGTGAGTTTGGTGGAGGGGTTGGGGGTGCCGCACTTGGTCAAACTCAGCGACATCATGAAATAGGTCAGGGTCGCCGCCGCTGGACCTTCCTGAGGAGCTGGCCCCGCAGAACCCGTTCAGAAACGGCGCAGTAAGCGGTCTATGTAGTCCAGTTCTTCGGGGGGGCGTTCGCGTTCGGCGCCGCGGCGGCGAAGTTCATCCTGCAGCCGACGCGTGCGGAGCAGTTCCGCCTCCTCGGGCACTCTCGTGTCACTGCCGTTATCGGCATTGCCGGTATTCTCACGAGGACGACGACCGAGCGGATCGCGGCCTTCGCCAAGCTGCTGCTGGCCGTCGGGGCCGTCGCTGCCCATGTCCATTTCACCCATGCTGTCGTCGTCGCCTTCGCCCTGGCCCTGGCCCTGGCCCTGGCCAAATTGACGCTGCATCTGCTGGGCCATCTGGCGTCCGCCCTCCTGGAGCCGACGCATCGCCTCCTGCTGGGAGGGCCTGGCGTCGCGCCCCTGGCCAAGGGCTTCCATGGCCTCGCGCATGGCTTGATCGGCCTGGCCCAACGCCTCCGGCACCTCGCCTGTCAGATCGCCCTGCTGCTGCATGAGTTCACCCAGGGCGCGGCGCAATGCGCGTTGGCGGCGGGCTTCTGTCTGTTGCTGCTGCTGGACTTCGCGCTCTGCCTGTTGCTGCTGCTCGGGCGTGGTCTGGCCGGGCTGGTTCGGGCGCTGATTCCAGGGTTGGTTCTGGCGGCGCTGCTGGCTGGCGCGCTGCTCCTGCTGTTCGGCGCGACGCGCACCCTGATCCACCATTTCACCTTGCCGGCGAACCATGTCCTGGACGGCCCCCATCTGCTGCTGGCCGCGCTCGCGCTGGCGTTGGCGCTCGGGGGATTCGCTGCGTGCCACGCGGCCTTCCTGCAGGGCCCGGAGCATCTCTTCCAATTCCGCCAGTTCCTGCCGGGCATCCTCCATGCGGTTCTGGCGCGCGGCGTCCTCCATGCGGCGGGTGCGCCGGTCCATGTCGCGCTGGTCGAGCATGCGTTGCTGCGGGTCATAGGGAAGGGCCTCGGCATTCTCACGCTGGAGGCGCTCGGCCAAGGCTTCGAGGTGGCGGCGAATGGCCTCTCGCAGTTGCTCGATTTGCCGTTCGACTTCCCGGCGCTGTTGCTCGTTTTCGGCAGATGGCGCGCGTTCGGCCTCGTTCAGTGCCTCTCGCAATTGGCGCTGGGCTTCGGCGAGGGCGCGTGCGGTGCGTGTATCCCGCCCCTCTTCCAGGGCAAGTGCGGCTTCCCAGAGCAATTCCTGCACCTCGGCCACAGCTTCCGACCGTCGGTCCCGCTGCAATTGCCCGCGAGACGTCCGCAGCGCCAGCAAGGTGCCGGAATCGCTCTCGAAGGCTTCGGGCGCATTGGTCAGCCGGTCCAATTGGCGCATCGCCTCCAGCCGCGCCGAGGGATTGAGCGACAGCGCCTTGCGGATTTCGATCATGGTGCGGGCGACGGGGTGGTTGAAGCTGCGCTCCGGCAGGGTGAGCGTGGCTTCCTCCGAACGCCCCTCCTGGTCCGCACCGTCGCGCGCCACAAGGCGCAGCGTGACCGGCAGCCCGGCCCAGGGATGTGCGGACAGATCAGGTTGGGCCAGACCGCGTGCCTGTTTCGGCGCCGCCGAGGGCAATGTCATCTCCAGCGTGATCGGTGCCGCCTCGGTCCGCGCAGTGAGCCGGAATTCCGCCACCAGGGCCACAACGCCCCAATCATCATCGGTACGCCACGGCAGCCGGAGCGCAAGGCCGCGGGGCGAGCGAGCCGGGGCTTCCGTGAACATTGCGATGGGCGGTGCATCAGCCTGGACGGCGAGGTTCCAGGTCACGACCTCGCGCCCGTCCCGGCGGATGGTGATGCGCGCGCCGCTGGTCATCACTGCCTGCGCCGTGTGGCTGCCACCACCGAGCGCCTCGAAGGCCAACCCGGGGGTGCCGACGATGTCCGGCGTCCTGCCGAGACCGCCCGAGATCGCGACTTGCAGCCGGCTTCCCGTGGGGATGGTGGCGCTGCCGCCCTGTGCCGCCAGGAAAATCGGTGGTGCGCCCGTGTAGGTGGGCGGCGTCACCCAGGCCTCATAGCGCAGCGCAGCGGGAGGCGCGGCTGCCGCGAAGCTCGGCACCAGGCCGCGTGCCAGCAGGGTGGGCGCATCGGCCCCGGCGATCACCAGTGCGGCGGCAAAAGCCACAAGCAGGCCACCACGCAGCGCGCGGGGGTCTCGCGCGGCGAGGCCCGGCCTGGGCCTGCCGACACGCAACCGCGCGATCATCCGCCTCATGCGGGATTGATGCGCTGCCCAAAGCGCTAGGCCGTCGGGCTCCTGCGTGGCGGGGACGTCCTGAAGCGCGGCCAGTGGGCGATGGGCAAGGGCGCTGTCACGTTCCAGCCGCCGATCTGCCTGCGCCG
>JBBRVI010000380.1:0-3081 GCA_038247025.1 Acetobacterales bacterium | reverse complement strand
GATACGCCCTCGGTCCTGCTGCCGCGCCTGATGGCGGCGGAGAAGCTCAAGGCGCGGCTTGCGCTCAAGCTGGAATTCTTCAATCCCGCCGGCTCGGTGAAGGACCGCATCGGCCTGGCCATGGTCGAGGCTGCGGAGGCAGCGGGTGAGATCGCGCCCGGACGTTCCGTCATCGTCGAGCCCACCTCCGGCAATACCGGCATCGCCCTGGCCTTCGTGGCGGCTGCCAAGGGCTACCGGCTGATCGTGGTGATGCCAGACGGTGCTTCGATTGAGCGGCGCAAGATGCTGCGGCTGCTGGGGGCGGAGCTCGAACTCACGCCGGGCAAGCGGGGCATGGCCGGCGCCATCGCCCGTGCCGAGGACATCCTGGCCAAGACCAGGGATGCCTGGATGCCACGCCAATTCGACAATGGCGCCAACCCCGACATCCACGCCCGCACCACGGCCGAGGAAATCTGGCGCGACACGGCCGGTGCGGTGGATGTGATCGTGGGCGGCATCGGCACCGGTGGCACGCTGACCGGAATCGCCCGCTTGCTCAAGCCGCGCAAGCCTGGGCTGCGCGTCATTGGCGTGGAGCCGGCCGAATCGGCCGTGCTCAATGGCGATGAACCCGGCCCGCACCTCATCCAGGGCATCGGTGCGGGCTTTTGCCCCGTCGTGCTGGACCTCGCCAATCTGGACGGGGTGGAGCGGGTGGCGGAGCGCGAGGCCTTCGCCGCCGCCCGCCAGGTGGCCCGGCTGGATGGCGTGCCGGTCGGCATTTCCTCAGGCGCGGTGCTGCACGCCATGATCCGCCTGGCGCGGGAGCCTCAGATGGAGGGCAGGCTGATCCTGGGCATCGCCGCCTCCTTCGCCGAGCGTTATCTTTCGACGGAACTCTTCGAAGGGCTGTAGATTGAGCGGGCAGGCCCTGTTATCCTGCGATTCCCCCCGGCTTACCCGCACCTCCCCCCAATGAGGTCTGGCCACCATGGCCCGTGAACTTGCCGAGGCTTCCATGAGCGACTCCGTCTCCGGGTTTGGCCGCTTCGCCTCGCCAGCCGTCAAGGCGGCGATCGGGCGGCGCCTGAATGAAGTGGGCGGCGTGCTGCTGGGCATTATCGGCCTGGCGCTGCTTGTCGCGGTGGGCAGCCATCATCCAGGCGACCCTTCGCTCTCCACCGCCACGAGCCAGCCCGTGCACAATCTGGCCGGGCCGATGGGTGCCGTGGTCTCGGATGTGTTGTGGCAAAGCTGCGGCTGGGCGGCCTATCTGCCGGGCGCGGTGCTTCTGGCCTGGGCGCTGCGCATGATGACACAGCGCGGCGTCAGCCTGCTGCCGGCGCGGATCGCAGCACTTTTGCTGGCCGCGCCGATGCTGGCCGCCCTTTTCGCACTGCTGCCCGGCGCCGATGCCGGGGCGGCCGGCCCCCTGCTCGCGGGTGCGCTTCTGCACGGGCTGGAGAGCAGCTTCGGCCCGCTGGGGCGCCTGACGGCGCAGGCGGTGACGGGCGGGATCGCGGCGTTGCTGATCTATGCCGCCATGGGCCTGTCGCCCGGCGAATGGCGCAGCGCGGCGCGCGTGACGGCCGATACCGCCTCTCGCGGGATGGCGCGGGGGGTGGAATCCGCTGCGGAGTTCTCGGTACGAAAGCGCCACCTTCTCGTGCGGCCCTTTGTCACGCTGGGGGGGGCACTGGGCGGGTTGTTCAAGCGGCGTCCACGCGCCGAACCCGCGCCTGACTTGATGGATGTGCTGCAACAGGCCGACCGCATGGCCGCTGAACCGAGCATCAGCATCCCCGGCGCTCCGCCTCGGGCATCCCCCCGCACACCGTTGCGCGTCGAGCCCGAAATACGCCCCGCGGCGCGCAGCACGCCGCGCGTATCCACCCCCGCGAAGCCCAAAGCACCGACCGAACAGGCCTCGCTTGATCTGCCCACCGAAGGCTGGCGCACACCCCCGCTTGATCTGCTCCCTCCCACCCCCGCGCGCATCGCTGGCGGACCGAGCGAGGAAGCGCTGCAAGCCAATGCGCGCATGCTGGAACAGGTGCTGAGCGATTACGGCGTGAGCGGTGCGATCACTGAAATCCGCCCCGGCCCCGTGGTCACACTCTATGAGCTGGAGCCCGCGCCTGGCACCAAATCCTCACGCGTCATCGGCCTCGCTGACGATATCGCGCGGAGCATGAGCGTGGTTTCGGTGCGTATCGCCACCGTTCCGGGGCGCAGCGTCATGGGTATCGAAATGCCCAATGTGAAGCGCGAGACGGTCTGGCTGCGCGAGATGCTGGCGAGCGATGAATACCAGCGCTCCACCGCCGTACTGCCGATGATCCTGGGCAAGAATATCGGCGGCACGCCCGTCGTCACCGACCTCGCACGCATGCCGCATTTGCTGATCGCGGGGACCACGGGTTCGGGCAAGTCGGTGGGGATCAACACCTTCATTCTCTCGCTGCTGTTCAAGCACAGCCCGGCCGAATGCCGCTTCATCATGATTGACCCCAAGATGCTGGAACTCAGCGTCTATGACCGCATCCCGCATCTGCTGGCCCCGGTGGTGACCGAACCGGCAAAGGCCATCGGCGCGCTGAAATGGACCGTGCGCGAGATGGAGCGGCGGTATCGGGCGATGAGCCAGATCGGCGTGCGCAACATCGCCGGCTACAACGAGAAAGTGGCCGCCGCCCTGGCGCGCGGCGAAGTGCTGACGCGCCGCGTGCAGACCGGCTTTGACCCCGAAACCAACCGCCCCGTCTTCGAGGAGCAGGCGTTGGCCCTCGCACGGCTGCCCATGATCGTTGTCGTCATTGATGAAATGGCGGACCTGATGATCGTGGCCGGCAAGGAGATCGAGGCCGCGGTGCAGCGCCTGGCGCAGATGGCCCGTGCTGCGGGCATTCACGTCGCCATGGCCACGCAGCGGCCTTCGGTGGATGTCATCACCGGCACCATCAAGGCGAATTTCCCGACGCGGATTTCCTTCCAGGTCACCTCCAAAATTGATAGCCGCACCATCCTGGGTGAGCAGGGCGCCGAACAATTGCTCGGCCAGGGCGACATGCTGTTCCTCCCCGGTGGCGGGCGGAT
>JBBRVI010000379.1:0-3083 GCA_038247025.1 Acetobacterales bacterium | reverse complement strand
GGCGTGCTCGTGCTCGCGGGTTGTGCGGCGGTCGGCGAGGGGACGACGCGGGAACGCCACACATGGGCGGAGGACAACACGCCGTGAAACCGGGTGGTGTGACTGCGGCGCGGGGGGATCAGCGTCGCGAGGCGTCGGCACCAGGTGGCACCGTCGGTGACCCACGACGTGCGGCCGGACGGATCGGGGCGCCGGAAGTGGTACTCGACGCGGCCATCGGGACGCGCGGTCAGCCGGTCGGCCGAGATCAAGGGCCTGAGCAAATAGCGAACGAGCCGCTCAAGCGCAGGCCGGTCGGCGGCATCGACGGAGGTGTCGGCATGGAGCGAGAAGCCCTCGATAAAGGCGCAGCGGCGGCGCGACGCGGAGGTGCGCGGCGGGGGCTCCGCAAGCGCCATCGGCAGCTGCACGGCCTCCACCTGGGCGTCGGCGAGTGCGTCAGGCTCGTCGTCGACCGGATCGCCATCGCGACGCGCGAGCAGGCGGCGGATCTTGCCCACGATGCGCGCGGCGATCTCCTCGACTTCCTCGTCGGTGGGCGGCGGCAGCGGGTGAAAGCCAAGCGAGCCATCGGGCCGCTCGTGGCCATCTTCGCTCTGCGCCCGATGAACAAGGAGAGAGCGCACTGCGAGTGGCGCCAACCGCGTTCCCAACTGGGCCACGATCGAGGCCGCGGACCGAAGCGCGAACGGTGCCGCGAAGCTCGCCCCTCCATTGCCCCGCCGCGAAGCTGAGGAGTCAAGACACCGAATGGCTCGTGTGCCGAACCGCCGAAAGCAAGACCGTCTGGCTTCACGACGCCAGGACACCGCCCTGGGCCGATGCAGCTGTATGCGGCGCGCTGCCAAGCGGCTCCGCGTCGATCGGCCGCACCGACCGACAAAACGTTCACTCCGTCAGCAGGCGGCTGAACTCGATTCAGTCCAGTCGCAGCATCGAGCTCTCCGTCGTTCCCCGCCGCGACGGTCGCGACACATCGTCCATGCGCGAAGCGCTTGTCGAGCGCAGCGGTCCAGAGGGTCACCTCGTCGTCGTCTACCGCAAGGGCCGGCCCCAGACTGATGTTGACGAACGAGTAGAGGCCCAAGTTCTTGTCCAGGTGGCTCACGATCCGGTCGAGCACGTCGAAGTAGTCGGGGTCGCTCGACGAGCCCGTCTTATCGTCGAGGACTCGCACATGGTCGACTGGGCACAGCGGTGTATTCGGAGCCTGGCCGGCTTGGAGCGGCCCAAACAGAAACGCCGTCGTCACTCCAAGGCCATGCTCCTCGAATGAGGGCACAGACAGACTGAGTCCGGCAGGCTCGACGAGCGTTGCCCACGGCGCCAGGGCGGCCCGGGCAGACGCAGGGAGTCCCCCGTCAAAGATCGCGGCGCGGTTGGTTGCATCGACGGGCGCATCCGTCGGCAGCTTCACGTCGAACCCGGCTGCACCTCGTAGGAGGTTGGGTCGGAATGGGCGCAGCGTGGGCGGATAGGAAGAACGGAGCGCCTTTGTCCCTCGGACCGGCGAGGATGAGACCCGCGTATCCGACTTCTGGCGGATGCGCGGCGCCGGCAGACAACAGGAGAAGGCATGGCGGACGCGGCGCGTTTTGTGTGGGTTGACCTCGAGATGACCGGTCTCGACGACAAGACCTGCGCCATCATCCAGATGACCATGATCATCACCGACGGCGAGCTCAATGAGCTGGCGCTTGTCGAACAGACCATCTGGCAGCCTGATTCCGTCCTCGAGACCATGAGCCCGTTCGTGCGCAAGATGCACACCGACAACGGCCTCTTGGACCAGGTGCGCGCCTCGACGGTCTCGTTGGCCGAGTGCGAGCAGAAGATGATGGAGACGCTCTTGGCCCACGTGCCCTTCCGCAAGGGCACCTTGGCTGGCAACAGCATCTGGCAGGACCGGCGCTTCTTGTTGCGCCACATGCCGCTCTTCGAGCAGTCGCTGCACTACCGCCAGATCGACGTCAGCAGCATCAAGGTGTGCGCCAAGCAGTGGTACGGCAGCAATGGCGAGTCGCCTTCGAAGCCCTCGACGCACACGGCTCTCGACGACATCCGCGCCTCCATCGCCGAGCTGCGCTGGTACAAGCAAAATCTCTTCGTGCCGCCGGGGGCTTGAAGCGTCGTCGCCGGCCGCGGTCGCTGCCCTCAGCCCAGGGCTTCCAAGACGGCGGGGCGGGCGACCAAGGGGCACATCGACGCGATGAGCTGCTGCACGGTTTGGCCGTCTGCGGCAGTCAAGTCGGCTGCAGCGCCCGCCTTTCGCAGCGTCAGCACGCGCTTGGGATAGCCGGCGACACAGGCAGCGTGCAGCGGCGTCCAGCCGGTGCCGACCGCGCGGACGTCGACGTTGGCTGCGCGCGCGACGAGGGCGTCGAACATGTCGTCCACCTGCGCGCGAATCTTCGTGAGCTTCTTTTCGTGCTTGGGTGGATCGTGCGCGCCCGGCATGTTGCCGTGGCACTGCGCCAGGGCGTGCAGCGCCGTCGGAAGCTCGTCCCAAGCGACGTCGCCGCGGGCGCCGGCGTCGACCAGGGCCTCAAGCAGTTTGAGGTGCTCCGGGTAGGGGATGTGCGGTGTGCGCAGCAGGGCGTAGGCCGCCGCGCACAGGGCGCGGTCGCGGGCGTCTGGCGTGGCCGCGGCGGCGAGCTGTTTGACCAAGACCGGCTTGGGGTTGAACGAACGCCACCCGCACACCGCGACCAACACCGGGTCTACGGCCTCGGGGTCTTCGAGCACGAGCGCCGCGAACTCCGCTTCGGCCGCTTTGTTCATGGGCGCATAGACGCGAAGCAACAGCTGGTCCCTCGACGTTTTCATGCGATCCCCCGGGAGTGTTTTCGTGCGCCCAGCGCGACTAGCCTATCCGCAGCTCCCGGAGGATAGGCCAATCAATGCGGGTTTCGGTGCGGCGAATGCCGCCTGGGCTTGGCCAGAACCGAACCGGCTGGGCCGAAGGCTTGGAAGGAGTGTGAGCGAGCTGACACTTCTCGAGCCTCCCAACCAGCGCACGGCGCAGCGTCGCGGTCGGCACCGTGGCAGCGGTGGCGAGGCGTGGAACTTCAGCTGCCGAAGTC
>JBBRVI010000378.1:0-3098 GCA_038247025.1 Acetobacterales bacterium | reverse complement strand
GGGTTATTCCAAGGACACGATCGTGGAGTGGATCTATCGCTACGCCCGCCAGGCGCGGCTGGTGGATGGGGCGTCCGAGGTGCATCGCATGGTCATCGCCAATTTCCTGCGCAAGGAAGGCGATGATTTTTTCGGCTGGCATCAGCATGGATGAAGCGCGCCGCGCGGCGCTGAATTCGTGGCTTTCCGCGGCGGCCGGGGCGCCAGTGGTAATCGGTGCCGCCAGCCTTCTCCCAGGCGGCGCGATCCAGCAGAACTGGGCGCTTTCCGTCACGCGCGGTGCCGCTGCCGAGGAGTGGGTGCTGCGCACGGACAATGCCGCCACGCTGGCCGTCTCGCTATCGCGCACCGCCGAATATGCGCTGCTGCGCGCCGCCTTCGCCGAGGGCGTGACCGTACCCGAGCCGCTGTTCGGCTGCGACGATACCAACATCATCGGCGCGCCCTTCTTCGTGATGCGGCGTGTGGCTGGCACGGCCACCGGCTTTCGCCTCGCCAAGGCCGCCGCCGCGCAGGGCGGCGATGATGCGCTGGTAGCTGCGCTGGGTGCCGAGTTGGCGCGCATCCATGGCATCCGTCCGCCGCGAGAGGATCTCGGCTTTCTCGGCGCTCCGCCGGACGATGCCAGTGCGAATTTCGTCGCAGCAATGCGCGCGCGGCTCGATGCAGGGGGCACGCCACGCCCGGCTGTGGAATGGGGCCTCTCTGCGCTGGCGCGGCATTTGCTCCCGCCCCTCCCTTCGGTGCTGTGCCACAATGATTTCCGCACGGGCAATCTGATGGTGGAGGCCGGCCAGGTGACCGCGGTGCTGGATTGGGAATTCGCCGCCTGGGGCGACCCGCACGCCGATCTGGGCTGGTTCTGCGCGCCCTGCTGGCGCTTTGGAAATCTGGCACTGGAAGCGGGCGGCCTCGGTTCGCGGGCGGCCTTCCTGCAAAGCTATGGCGCGGGTGCCGATGCCTCGCGACTGCCCTTCTGGGAATTGGCGGCGTCCATCCGCTGGGCCGTGATCGCCGCCGACCAAGGCGCGCGCCACCTCTCAGGCATGGAGCGCAACCTGGAACTGGCACTGACCGCACATATCATCCCCGAACTGGAAATGGATATCCTGCGGCAAGTGGAGGCGCTCGATGCTGGAACAGCCTGACGCGACCGAGTTGCTGAACACGGCGCGGGAATCGCTGTTGCAAAAGCTGCTGCCCGCCCTGCCCGCGCATTTGCATTACGACGCGCGAATGATCGCCAACGCCATGGCCATCGCGGCGCGCTCCGCCAAGGCGGAACCCGCAGCACTCACAACCCGCCTGCGCAGCTTCGCCGATGACGAGGCGCATTTCGCCGCCCGCATCCGCGCCGGCGCCTATCCGCCCGGCAGCCCCGCCTATGTCGGGGCCGCCAAGTTGCTGCAGGAAATGGTGCGTCTGCGCTGCGCCGTGAGCGCCCCGCGCGCGCTGAAGGGAGAACCATGATGGGTCCGTTGCACGGCATCCGTATCCTCGAAATCGCAGGGATCGGACCTGGCCCGTTCTGCGCCATGTTGCTGGCCGATCTGGGTGCGGAGGTCATCCGCATCGAGCGCGCCGAAGGCCCGGCTGGGTCGCGCCAGGATGTCTCGCTGCGCAATCGCCGCTCCCTTGCGCTGGACCTCAAACAGCCCGCCCCAGCGCCGCGCTTCGCCCGCACGCCCGCCAACCTGCGGACCCCGCCGCCGCTGCGGGGCGAGCACAGCCAGGAGGTGCTGGCCGAATTCGGCTTCACCGAGGCTGAAATCATCGCGCTCACGCCCGTGAGGCACTGAGACGGCGCCTGCCCGATGCGCGCGTGGGAGGGATCAATGGCGGATCGAGCGAGGTGATGCGCGAGATCATCGCGCGCACGCTTTAATCCCGCCTCAGCCGCGAATTACCGCCCGGATGGCGAAGCTGGACTGAATCCGCGCCACACCCGGCATACGGCTGAGTTGTTCCTTGTGGATGCGCTCATAATCAGCCGCGTCGCGCGCTTCCACGCGAAGCTGGTAATCGGCGATTCCGGTCATCAGGTAGCAGGCCCGCACCTCTGGGCACCGGCGGACAGCGGCTTCGAAGCGCTTGAGATGCTGGTCGGTCTGTCGGTCCAACGTGATCTGGACAATGACGGTGACACCCCCCGCCTCCGCCGGCTCGTCCATCACGACCGTATAGCCACGGATCACGCCGCGGCTTTCCATCAGCCGCAACCGCCGCAGGCAGGCCGAGGGCGAGAGGCCGATTGCAGCCGCCAGTGCGGCATTGCTTATCCGCGCATCCAGGCGAAGTTCGCGCAGCATGGCGAGGTCAAGTTCATCAAGCGCGTGCATTCGTTGATCCTGCGATATCTTCGCAGGATCGTGCAAGGGCTGCATCACATCCGCAGCATCTGCGACCAAAAGCGCGGAACTGCGCATCCCCTGCCCTTATCTTCTGCCAAGCAATTCGGAAGGCTTCCCATGCGCATCGTGATTCTCGGCAGCGGCGTCGTCGGCGTCACCAGCGCCTGGTATCTGGCGCGCGCGGGCCATGAGGTGACGGTGATTGATCGCCAGTCCGCCCCCGGCATGGAAACCAGCTTCGCCAATGCGGGTCAGGTCTCACCCGGCTATTCAGCGCCCTGGGCCGCTCCCGGCATTCCGCTGAAGGCGCTGAAATGGATGATGATGCGCCATCGCCCGCTGGTGGTCTGGCCACAAGCCGATGGCGGCCTGTATGGCTGGCTCGCCCGCATGCTGGCGAATTGCACCGAGGCGGCCTACGCCACCAACAAGGCGCGCATGGTGCGCCTCGCCGAATACAGCCGCGACGCCCTGCGTGACCTGCGCGATGAAACAGGCATCGCCTATGACCAGCGCATGCAGGGCACGCTCCAGCTCTTCCGCACGCAGAAGCAACTGGATGCGGTGGGTTCCGACACCTCGGTGCTCGATCTCTTTGGCGTGCGTTACGACGTGCTGAATGCGGCCGGCTGCGTGGCGCATGAGCCCGCACTGGCGCGTGTCGCCGGCAAGTACGTCGGCGGCCTGCGCCTGCCCGGCGATGAGACGGGCGATGCCCACCTTTTCACCCAGCGCCTCGCCAAGCTG
>JBBRVI010000377.1:0-3103 GCA_038247025.1 Acetobacterales bacterium | reverse complement strand
GTGCCCGGCCCGGTGATGACACCCTTGGCGACCGCGTGGGAGGAGGAGAGCACCAGGTCATAACCCTGCAAGTCGAACTGCTCGACGGCGAGCGGCATGAGTTGCAGGTAGTTGCGGAACATCCGCCGTGCGAAGGGCAGGCGCTGGATGAAGCTGGTGCGCGGCACGCGTCCTCCCAGGAAGCCGCGCTGGTTGTCGGGCAGGAAATCGCAGAGCGCGTAGAGATCGGCCTCTGGGAAGCAGGCGAGCATCTGCTCCACCACACGCTCGGAGCCGGCATAGCTGTCCAGCCATTCATGGATGATGGCGATCTTCATCGCGGCAGAAATCCCAACAGGCGGCGGGCCGCCGCATCCCAAGAAAACAGCGCCGTGCGTTCGCGGCCACGGGCGATGAGCGCCGCACGGAAGCCAGCGTCATCGGCGAGTTGTGCCACGGCTTCGCCGAGGCTCTCGGGGCGGGCCGCGTCGAACCAAAGCGCGGCATCGCCGCAGACTTCCGGCACGGCGCCAGCGCGCGAGGCGATGACCGGGCAGCCACACCACATGGCCTCCACCGGCGGCAGGCCGAAGCCCTCATAGCGCGAGGGAAAAACTAGGCAGAGGGCGGATTCGTAGAGCGCGCGGAGTTCGGCGTCGGACACGCGGCCGAGTGGCTTCACATGCGCGGCGGGAGGCGCGCCGTCCTGGCGGAAGACGGCCGCATCCTTGGCTCCGGCGACGGCCAAAGTCAGGCCTCGCGCACCCAGCGCGCCAATGGCATGGTGCAAGGCGGCCAGGTTCTTATGCGCCGCCCCTGTGCCGATAACGAGCGCGTAGCCGCCGGGGGCGAGCCCGTGCCTCGCGAGGATGGTGCTATCCGCCGCTTCGCGCAGGATATGCTCGCCTCCCTCCAGCGTGACACCAATGCGCTGAGCATCCAATCCGAGATTTGTCGCGATCCGGCCGGCCGAGAATTCCGAGACCGAGAGGAACTGCGTGCCGCGGAACACCAGCGTGCGCTGCAATCCGCGATACCAGTTGCGGAACTTCCAGGAATAGCTCTCGGGCGTGTCGAAGACGCCCGCATCATGGATCACGACGGCCTGATTGCGGCCCTGGATGATGGGCGCCGTGTTGCCAAGATTGAGCAGGAATTCACCGCCCGCAGCGCGGGGCAGGTCGAGCTGCTCCCAGAGTTGCCCGCCGCGCGTGCCGGCGATGCTCGGCGAAAGATGCGCGAACTCCTCCAGCCGATCCGCGCCGGGCGGCGCGATCAATCGCATGGGCGGCGCGGCGCCGGCGGCGACCAGCGCATCCAGTGCGCGCGTCATCTCGCGCGCATAGCGTTGCACGCCGGTCAGGCCCTGGGTCAGGAAGCGGCCATTGATCGCAATCATGCGGCTCCCGATCGCAGCAGGGAGCGCGCTTGCCAAGGGCGCCGCAGAAGGGGTTTGAGCGCCTGGCGTTCCTCTGCCGTCAGCACGCGCAGCATCGCGGCCAGCACCATCACGAACCCGGCAAGGCCGAGTGCAGCGGCCCAGCGCCAATCGGGTGCCAGCACCATGGCCACCAGCGCCACGGCCGAGAGAATCAAGGGCAGCGCCATCTGCCGCGCGCTGGCCGTCGCGGCCGGATAAAGCCGCCCGGCGAGCCACAGCTTGCCCGCGCAATCCGCCGTGGCGCGGATGGCCCAGGCGACGGCAGCTCCCTCGATGCCCCAAAGCCAGAGCATGAGGGCGGAAAGCGGCAGGAAGGTCACCACCTGAAGGAAGATGAACTTCGCCGTCGCATCAGGCCGGCCGATCGCGTCCAGCAGCGCATTGGGCGCATAGGCGAGGCAGGAGAAGAAGATGCCAGCGGCCAGGATGCGCAGCACCATACCCCCGCCGGCCGCGAAATCCGCGCCGAGCCAGAGGGCGAGCACCCAATCGCCCACTCCCGCGAGGATCAGGCAAGGCGGCAGCGCCAGCAGCACCATGAGCAGCGCACCACGCCGCAGCAGCCCTGCCGTGACTTCGGGCAGCAGCCGGAAGGCGGAGGCCATGGCCGGCAGCAGCGCCTGTGAGATGGCCACCGGCAGGATCCACATGCGCAGCACCAGATCGAGCGGCGTGGCATAGTAGGCGACAGCGGCAAGCGTCAGCAGCGCGCCGATCAGGAAGCGGTCCGCGTAGAGCAGCGCCTGGTTCAGCACCGAGGCCACAGTCATCCAGCCGCCGATGCGCAACAATGGCAGCACCATCGTCGGGCTGCCCACCGAAAGCCGGGGCAGGACCGGACGCGCGAGCCACAGATAGGAGAGTGTGTTGGCCAGGCGGCAGGCGACCAGCACCAGCATCACGCCCACCAGGCTCTGCCAGAAGAGCAGCAGGATCACCGGCCCCAGATAATACATCGCGGCCACGGGAATGGTGACGAGATTGGCGGCAGCAAATTTCTGGTGTGCCGCCAGCACGCCCCAGAGTGCTGCATTCAGCACGATCAGCGGCGCGGCGCAGGCCAGGATGCGAAAGGCGGTGAGGGCCTCCTGCTGCAATTCCGGCGGGACGTTGAGCGCGCTGCGCATCAGCCAGGGCATAATCATCCAGAGCAGCGCCGCCCCAAGGGCCGCGAAGCCACCCAGCGCCAGCATGGCCGTACCGACCAGCCTGCCGGCCTGCGCGTCCTCGCCTTGCGTCATCCGCTCGGAAAGGCCACGGGTCAGGGCCGGGCCGATCCCCAGATCGAAAATGCCGAAGACGCCGACCAAGGCGAGGGCAAGTGTAAACAGCCCCCAGCGTTCGAGTCCCATCTGCTGGATGAGCAGCGGTGTCAGGGCCAAAGCCAGAAGGAGCGGCAGGCCCCGGCCAAGCGCGTTCCACAACATGCCGGAGATCAGGCGCCCGGTCCCGGCCCGCGCCTCGGCGGTCTCGCTCATTGGTGGTGTTCCGCGCCTTGCTGGCGCGAACCTTATCTCAGCGTGCGCCGCGGCGCGACAGGACAACCATCGGGGTGCGCAGCAGGATCTTGATATCCTGCCACAGCGAAGGGCGCGACACATAGGCGACATCGAGGGCCACACGCTGGGCGTAGCTCGTATCCGAGCGGCCCGAGACCTGCCACAGCCCAGTGATGCCGGGCCG
>JBBRVI010000376.1:0-3103 GCA_038247025.1 Acetobacterales bacterium | reverse complement strand
CGGTAGGTTGTCGCGCAGGAAGTCGAGGGCCTCCCTCTCCCACTCAAAGGCCGACTGGCTGATGGCCGTCCAGCGGGGCACCTTCATCTCTTCCTGGAACCTCGCGATGGATTAATTCTTGATGTTAGCCGAAGCCCGTAGGCTGAACAGGCCCATAACGCGGCTCCACCGCGACCCGTGGCGCCTCGCCACACTGGGGCAAGCCGCGGCCAGATCTTCCCGCCCCCATCGCTGCACTGTCGATCAGCACCGACTCCCCGCGGATTTCGAGCGGATTCCGAGCGAATTGCGAGACAGTTTACCAAAGTTCGTGGCCCGCTGACGCTCTCCCGCCACTGACCGCCAACACACCCGGATGGCCTAGATCGCTTTGAAAACATCAAAATCAGCAAGCAATTCGATGCATTCGAAAACTCTCGTCTGGATATTATCATAATTGCAAGCAATTTATTGCACAGCACCGTAACAAAATCGCCGTTTCGTCTGGCCCGCGTGTGCCTGGACGAGGCACTAGGTTGAGGTGGCTCCCCCTCCTTTTAAGGTCGGTCATGCGCCACCGGGCGCCGTCGCGCTGGCGTGCCGGTCTGGCTGGCAGTTGGTAACGGCGGGCTGATCGTCGGGCGGCAGTGGCGTCTTTGGCCTGATTGCGCTTCCAGTTCCAGGGCAGCAATTCGTACAGGCGCGAGGCCGGGTGGCCAGCAGCGGCACCATGGTGTCGTCGCCATGCAATCGCCCGGCCGCCAGCACATGGGCGTCGATCAGCGTCACCAAGAGCGCCAGCAGCGCCGTGCAGGTTCCGACCGAGCCGGCCAGCGTCGAGACGCTGAGCTCGACGCCCTCCCGCCCATAGCCCTCGCTCTGCCGGTCCGGCCTCAAGTCGCGCGGCCTGTTCCACGGCAAGTGCTGCGCGCAACCGCCTCGCCCGCACCCATAGCGCGCCGCTGGTGTCGCCATCCGAGGCCCCGCGCCGTCATCTTACTGCCAGGGGCGCACGATGCCTCTGGCGAGCCGCTGGTGGGCTTGGCGGCGGGCCATCCGCGCCGGCCGATCATTCGCATGTTCCGCACGATGGCCGTGGACCTGAAAGCCAAGGCCGCGCTGCACGCGCAAGGCGGTGCGGCATGACCGCCCGCGCCTCTGAAATCGCCGCGCGTCTGCATCTGCGCCGATCCTCGCGCGGGTGGTCCGGTGACTGTCCCGCATGTGGGTATCGCAACGGGTTGCGTCTCACTGAGCGCGAAGGCCGCGCGCTTTGGTTCTGCGCGAGTTGCGGTGAGCTTGACCGCGCGAGGCTGGCCGAGGCGGTGAAGCGCCCGAGTGATGACGCCGAACGTAGCCGGCCTGGATTTTAACGACATCGTGCAGCGCCAGAAGGCGCGGGAGGCTTCTCGTGGCTGACGGTTACACCACCATGGCGGCGGAACATCCGTTGCCCTCTCTGGCCCTGTTGCGTGACCGCCGGCCGGCCCCGCCCTTCCCGGCTGCGCTACTCGGCCCGGTTTGGGCGCGACGGATTGAGGAAGCGGCCGAAGCGAAGAATGCCCCGCCTGATTACGTGGCGGCGGGCCTGCTGGCGGGAGCCGCTGCCTGCATCGGGAATGCCCGATGGGCTGCACCCTGGCTCGGTTGGGATGAGCCGCCCTTCCTCTGGATTGGTGCGGTGGGCAATCCCTCCAGCGGCAAGACGCCCGGCATGGGTGCCACCTTTGGCGACGTGCTGCCCGAATTGGAAAAGGAACTCTCGGCCGATTTCACTGAGAAGCTGCGCGGATGGGAGACGTCGAACGCCGAGGCCAGCGCGATCAAAGACAAGTGGGAGAAGGAAGTTGCCTCGGCGGTAAAGCGTGACCTTGCGCGCGCCAAGGCCCCCGATCCGGCCCCGGTGGGGGTTTTGGGGGTTTTGGTTATTGGGGATTGGGGTGGTTCTGAGAACGCCCTTTCTCCCGCTGGCCCTCTGCCGGAGGTGTTGGAGGTTGAGGCGGGTCAGGCGCCGGCCTGGTGCCCGCCCGCCCCTATCGCGCCGCTCCCCTGCGATTGGTCGGGTGTCAGGCTGGCGGCGCTCATAGCCGAGGGCGCTACGCCGCTGCCCTGCCCCCATGGTGGGCTGGATTGGGAACGTCCATGCGGGCGTATGGCTTGGTTCTCGCGCGCGGTGATGCTGCGGCTGCAAGCGGCGGGGCTGGTGCCGGCTGGATTGCCGGAATGGGTCGTCGAGTGAGGGGAAACAACGCGCGCGCGTCCCGACGAAAACTCGCGCGCGGGCTGTGCCTCATACCATCGGACGGCGGAGGTAGCGCGGTCGTTGGCGGAGGCCGGCGCTGGCATGGAGAAGCGGTCCACGCACGCCGTGGCGCTGCTGCATGTGCTGCTGGCGGAGGTTGTGCGCCGGCGCGAGGATGCGGCGCAGAATGGCGCCAATTGGGGCAATGTGGGGTCCATGGGCGAGGTGGCGCACAAGCCGCAGGATCTGGCGGAGTTCTTCGGCGTGGAGCATGAGGCGGTGGTGGTGGTGGCGCAGCCTGCCGCGCGCTGATCCCTCCGTCCTGCTGGTCTGGTGGCGCCCGCCTGGGGGATCAGGCGGGCGCTTCTGCGTTCAGGACCGCTGCGCGCTGCTTGCCTGTGTGGGCGGCGCGGCGCGGGTGAACGGGTCGGTTGGTGCGAGGTGCCAGCCTCGGGCGCGCAGGCACAGGCCGTGTAGCGTGGTGCGGGCGCTGCGGTTGCCGTCGTGGCTCTGGATCGTGCTGGGGATCCAGGTTCCGCCGATCGCGTAGCCGCCGCTGCTGGTCAGGCGCTCGGTCGCGGGTGCTGCCATGGCGGCTTGGAGGCTGCATTCGTACTGGTCGGTGGCGCCTTGCGCGCGGGTGGCGGTGCCGTGCCACCAGTGCAGGGGCGGTGCGCGGGGTGTCTCGGCGCAGGCGGCGGTCAGGGCGGCGGCGGCCAGGGCCGCGACGGCTGTGTGATTCATGGTCCGACAATGGTTCGGCGGCACGGGAACCGCAACGGCTTTCGTCGGGCATTGACGTCGTAATATCGTTCGTTGCCACCAGCGCATGCACTCCGAGTTGCGCGTTGTCGCGGCGCCAGTGTGTGGCGCGGGTGGGGG
>JBBRVI010000375.1:0-3110 GCA_038247025.1 Acetobacterales bacterium | reverse complement strand
TACGGTGCGCGCCACCTGGGCCGCGGCGGTGGCGATGGCACCCGCGCTGCTCGGCTCGGAGGGCGGGCGCTGGGCGTCGGTCTGGGCGCGCCAGCCGGCATCCTTCTCCACCCGCGCCACGATGCGGTCCATGATGTTCACTGCTTCCAGCGGATATTGCCCGGCCGCCGTCTCGGCCGAGAGCATCACGGCATCCGCGCCATCGAACACGGCGTTGGAGACGTCGCTCGCCTCGGCCCGGGTGGGGGAGGGGGAAGTGATCATGCTCTCCAGCATTTGCGTCGCGACCACCACGGGTTTGCCGAGCTCCCGCGCGGCGCGGACAATGCGCTTCTGCACCAGCGGCACTTCCTCGGGCGGCATTTCCACGCCCAGATCTCCGCGCGCGACCATGACGCAATCGGCCAGTGCGAGGATGGCATCCAGGTTTTCCACCGCCTGCGGCTTTTCCATCTTCACCATGATCCAGGCGCGGCCGGCGCAAATGGCCTGGGCTTCCGCCACATCCTCGGGCCGCTGGACGAAGGATAGGCCGATATATTCGATGCCGAGCGGCAGGACGAAAGCGAGATCGGCGCGGTCCTTCTCGGTGAGTGCGGGGATGGGCAGCGCCACATCCGGGACATTCACGCCCTTGCGGTCCGAAAGCGGCCCGCCGACCACCACTTCGGTTTCCAGATGGTCGCCCTCCACCTGGCGGATGACGCGCAGGCGCAGCTTGCCGTCATCGAGCAGCAGCGTCGTGCCGATGCGTGCCGCTGCGATGATCTCTGGATGGGGGAGCTGCACGCGCTTCACATCGCCCGGCGTGGGGTTGAGGTCGAGGCGGAAGCGCGCGCCGGTGGTGAGCTGCACCCGCCCGGCGGCGAATTTGCCCACGCGCAGCTTGGGGCCCTGCACATCGGCGAGAATGCCGATGGGCCGGCCGGTCTTGCGCTCGACTTCGCGGATCATTTCGATGCGCGCGGCGTGGTCCTCATGGCTGCCATGGCTGAAATTGAGCCGGAACACGTCAGCCCCCTGGCGGAACAGCTTTTCGATCATCTCCACCGTGGCGCTGGCCGGGCCGAGGGTGGCGATGATCTTGGTGCGACGGTGCCGCCGCAGCGGAATGCGGGAGGCCATGCGCGGAATTCCTTCGGAGGGACGTGGCCGGGCGTCCAGGGTTATGTTGAATAGGCGGGACACATCGGCCAGCCGGTCCGGCGGGATGCGCTTCCATTGGCTGACGGCGGCGGTGGAGATGTTAAGCGCCTGGGCGATGCGGGTGACAGCGCCGCGTTGCGCCAGGATTTTTTCGAGATCGGGATCGCGCATGGCGTCACCTTACACAAAATAAGCTGAACGTCGAGTGAAGCTTTTTACCTTAATTTTATTAAGCCATGAGGATCGCGCGCACATCATTCACATTGGTCAGGGTCGGGCCTGTCGTGACCAAGGTGCCTGCCGCCGCGAAGACCTCCAGGCTGCGATGCGCGGCCAGCAACGCCCGAGCGTCCATGCCCGCCGCCGACAATGTACTTGGCCCCGCGATAGCGCCAGCCGCTGCGGATTTGCCATCAATCCCGTCTGTATCGGCACATAGCGCCCAGATTCCTGGCGCGCCGTTAAGCGTCAGCGCCAGCGAGAGCAGGCATTCCGTGTTCCGCCCGCCCGCGCCCTGGGCTCCTGGCACCATCGTCACGGTCGTCTCGCCGCCCGAAAGCAGCACGCAGGGGGCGGGCAAGGGCACGCCGTGGCTGGCCACGCTGCGCGCCATGCCGGCCAGCACCGTGCCGACATGCCGGGCCTCGCCCTCCAGCGCATCGCCGAGGATGAGGGGTGTCAGGCCCATGCCGCGCGCCGCCTCGGCCATGGCGCGCAGCGCCATCATGGGCGTGGCGATCATGCGAAGCTCAGTGTGGGCAAGTTGTGGATCGCCGGGCTTGGGGGATTCCTCCACACTCGCTTGCAGGTGGGCCAAGACCGCGGGCGGGAGCTTCATGCCGTGATGTGCGACCAGGGCGCGCGCCTCGGCGAAGGTGGTCGGATCGCCCACAGTGGGGCCAGAGGCGATCACCTCGGGGTCATCGCCCGGCACGTCGGAGATGGCCAGCGTCACCACCCGCGCGGGATGCGCCGCCACCGCCAGCCGCCCGCCCGAAAATGCCGAGAGGTGCTTGCGGATGCAGTTCATCGCGCCGATTGCAGCACCCGATTCCAGCAGGGCGCGGTTGGTGGCGATGAGGTCTTCCAGCGACAGCCCGTCGGCCGGCAGGGTGGAGAGGGAGGAACCGCCGCCCGAAATCAGCGCCAGAACCAGATCATCAACGGTCAGGTCTTGCAGCAGGCCCAGCATCTCGGCCGCCGCCGCCGCACCCTCGGCGTCGGGCACGGGATGGCTGCCGTAGCGCAGCGCAATCCGCGTGAGTGGCAAGCCGGCGCCATGCGGGGCGATGACCAGACCTGACAGGGGCAGATGCACCCAGGCCTGCTCCACCGCCTGGGCCATTTTTGCCGAGGCCTTGCCGACGCCGACCACAATCACGCGGCCGGCCTTGGGCGGTTCGGGCAAATGCGCTGCCAGCACGGTGAGCGGGTCCGCCGCGCTGACCGCGGCGGCGAAGAGGGCGCGCAGCGCTGCGTCGGCGCTTGCATCATTCCAGACGTTCATCGCCCTATCATGAGCATGCCGCCTTGAGCGCGCAAACCGCGCCCATCTTCAAGCGCACCCGCAACCATGCCAAAGCCTGCGGCACCAGCAGGAGAGAGCCCATGCGCACCCACAAGATCGCCGCCATTCCCGGAGACGGCATTGGCCAGGAAGTCATCCCCGCCGGCCTCGAAGTGCTGCGTGCTCTGGCCGAACGCGCCGGGGATTTCGCGTTGGAGGTCGAGCATTTCCCCTGGGGCAGCGATTTCTACCGCGCCACCGGCCGCATGATGCCCGAGGATGGTCTGGCCACGCTGGAAGGCTTCGACGCCATCTATTTCGGTGCCGTGGGCGATCCACATCTGCCCGATGCGCTCACCCTTTGGGGCCTGCGCCTGGCGATCTGCCAGGGCTTTGACCAATACGCCAATATCCGCCCGACGCGCGTGCTGCCCGGCCTGGAATCGCCCCTGCGCGG
>JBBRVI010000374.1:0-3113 GCA_038247025.1 Acetobacterales bacterium | reverse complement strand
TGGTCTCGGCGTCGACCAGCTTGTCGGGCAGGTGGTCGGAGATCTCGCCATGCGTCAGGTAACCGCGGGTCTTGCCCAGCTTGAGCAAGGCCTTGAGCTGCAGCCGGCGCTTGACCAGGTCTTCCTCGGACAGAACCGTCTCGTCAAGACCGAACTCCTTCATCAAGGCCCGTTCCTTGGCCTTGCTGATCTTCATGCGCAGTGGCTTGACCTTTTCGGTCGTGGTCGAGGTTTCTTCCTGCACCTCCGGCTCGTCGTCGATCAGGTCCTCCGGTTCGCCGTCGTCCTCGATCAGGCTGCCCTTGGGTTTAGGCCCCCGTTTGGCCCCAATGCGCACTGGCGTTACTGGCTTGGCAGCAGCAGCATTGGGCGGACGGCCAGGCTTCTTCTTGGCTACCGGTTCAGCGCCAGCGGCAGCGACGATGGTCGCCTTTTTCGGATCCGTCGCTGTCGCGGCGGCTTTCTTGTCTTTGGCCGGGGTCGCGGCGACTGTCTTCTTGGTTGGCACTGGCAGGGCTTTCTTTGCAGGCGGGGAAGCGGTTTTGCTTGTGGCGGCCTTGGCGCCGGCTTTTACCGCAGCCTTTGTCGTCACCTTGGGTTGGGTCAAGGCGGCGCGTTTGTCAGTGGGCGAGGCAGACTTTGGAGACTTTCGTGCAGGCATGAAAAACCTTTGGGCAGCAAAGAAACAAAGAAGACCGGCGCCGTAACAGGACGCGTTTACGGCAGGGGCGTGAACGGGAACTTGACCAGCAAGATGTTGGGGCGAACATTTGGAGTGCAACCCTTGCGGTAGTTTGGCCGGTCGTGAACGTCGTCATCGGTAGGCCTGGCCCGGAGGTGCTGCTGTCGCTCTTGCGCGGACAAGGGACGGATTATACCAATTCAACGCCCTTTCGCCGCCCTGGGTGTTTGGGCAAGTGGCCAGAAATCAGGGCCGCAAGCGGATTGCCGACTCCAGCGACAGACGCCTGGCCTGCAGCGCGCGGTAGCGCTGCAAGGCCTGCGGATCGGTCTGTGAGGCAGCTATTTCCAGTGTTTCCTGCACCTTGAGGTGCTCCACCAGCATGCGTTGCAAGAGGTTGCGCAGTTCCAGGACGGTGTCCCGCTGGTCCTCGACCGCCGGGAGTTGCGCGTCGGCCATTACGCGCAATGCCAGACCTTCCGACGGATGGTCGCGCAGGCCTTCGCGGATGGCGCCCCAGGGTTGCGCGCCGCGTTCATGGAGTTCATGTTCGAGCCAGACGAACAGGTCGCCATGAGGCGGCGGCAGCTGGCACAAGAGAGCGTGGTCTTCAGCCGGGAACTGCTCCCAGGCCGCCATATGGCTGAGCAGGATGCGCGCCGCATGATCGGCCCGGCTGGCTGGCATGGCGCGTGCGCCCACGCGTCGGGTCGTTGGCGTTCCCGACCACGGACGGCCGCTGCGTCCCGTACCCCCCTGCGCAGAGCCCGTGCGGTCGGCCGCGGGTCGCGACGACGAGTCCGGCTCCCGGGCCGCAACCTTGTCCGGCGGGCCCCACAAGGCTGTCAGGTCCTGCACCGGAAGTTGCACCTGGCCCGCGATTTCGCCCAGTAACTGGCGCTTGAGCGCGCCGTCGGGCAACTGGCTCCACAACGGCCGCGCATGGGCGGCCATCAGGGCGCGGCCTTCGGCGGTATGCAGATCGCAGCCTTCGCATGCGGCATCGATCAGGAAGCGGCTCAAGGGAACGGCCTGCTGGATGCACTGGGCGAAAGCTTCGTGGCCATTGGCGCGGATGAAGCTGTCCGGATCGTGTTCGGGCGGCAGGAACAGGAACTTAACGTTGCGCACGTCGGTAGCATGGGGCAGTGCGCCTTCCAACGCCTTGCGCGCGGCGCGCCGGCCGGCATTGTCACCGTCGAAGCTGAACACCACGGCATCGGTAAAGCGGAACAGTTTTTGCACATGTTCGGGCGTGCAGGCAGTGCCCAGCGTCGCCACCGCATTGGCAAACCCGAGCTGCGCCAGCGCCACCACGTCCATGTAGCCCTCAGTGACGAGCACAAAGCCTTGCTCGCGCAATGCGGTGCGGGCCTCGAACAGGCCGTACAACTCGCGCCCCTTGGTGAATACCGGGGTTTCGGGTGAGTTCAGGTACTTGGGCTTATCGTCGCCGAGCACCCGTCCGCCGAAGCCTATGCACTCCCCCTTGACATTGCGGATCGGGAACATCAGGCGATCACGGAAGCGGTCGTAGCGCTTTTCTTCGTCAGGGTCTTCCTGGTTCAGTATTACCAGCCCGCTTTCCACCAGCAGCGGATCGTCATAATCGGGGAACACACTGGCCAGGTTGCGCCAGCCCTGGGGTGCATAGCCCATACCAAACCGGCGCGCGATGTCGCCGCTCAGGCCGCGGCCCTTGCAATAGGCTACTGCCTGAGGTGCGTCCTTCAGTTGCCGGCGGTAGGCATCACCGGCTTTCTCCAGCACGCTGGTCAAGGTGTTCTGCTTCTCGCGCTGCTCGGCCACACGGGCACGCTGCTTGTGCGACAAGTCCTCTTCCGGCACCTGCATGCCGAACTGGCCGGCAAGATCCTTGACCGCCTCGACGAATCCCATGCCACCGTGGTCCATCAGGAAACTGATGGCGTTGCCGTTCTTGCCACAGCCAAAGCAGTGGTAGAACTGTTTGCTCGGACTGACCGTGAACGAGGGCGATTTTTCGGAGTGGAATGGGCAAAGCCCGGAAAAATTGGCCCCGGCCTTCCTGAGCGGCACATAACGCCCGACGATATCCACCAGGTCGGCGCGCGCGACGAGTTCCTGGATGAACGACTGGGGGATCGACACGGCTTGCATTTCTCGCGCTGAGAGGCGCGATGCGGTTGTGGTGCGCTAGGCGGCAGGGGGGAAGGGACAGGCGAACTGGGTGCAAAAGGGCGCCAGCATCGGAGCTATGGAGGGATGCAGTGCAATGCCTTCAGCAAGCTGCTGCTCGCGTCGCAACATGCCAGCTTGACCGGGCAGGCGAACAGCGGGTCCACCTGGACGCGGAGAATTGTCCCTGCAGGCGTTTGCCAGCCAGTCCATCTGGCGCAAAAAGGCGTCCTTGCCGCCATAGCCGTCGGGGTCGTGGATGGTGATGTGCACG
>JBBRVI010000373.1:0-3125 GCA_038247025.1 Acetobacterales bacterium | reverse complement strand
TCGGCCTCGCCTTCAACGAGATGGTGGCGCGCGGCGAAATCGGCCCGCTCGTCATCGGCCGCGACCACCTGGATTCCGGCAGCGTCGCCAGCCCCAACCGCGAGACGGAAGCCATGCTCGATGGCAGCGATGCCGTGAGCGACTGGCCGCTGCTCAACGCGCTGCTCAATACCGCGAGCGGCGCTACCTGGGTCTCGCTGCACCACGGGGGCGGGGTGGGGATGGGGTATTCGCAGCATTCGGGCATGGTCATCGTCTGCGACGGCACGGCCGAAGCCTCACGCCGCATCGCCCGTGTGCTCTGGAATGACCCAGCCACGGGCGTGATGCGCCATGCCGATGCGGGCTACGACACCGCACTTGATTGCGCTCGGGAGAAGGGGCTCGACCTGCCCGCCATCCTGAAATAGTGCCACGCGATGCGCATTCTTTTCCTGCACCAGAACTTCCCCGGGCAGTACCGCCACCTGGCGGCCGCCATGGCTGCGCGCAAGGGCTATCAGGTTGTGGGGCTGGGCCAGAACGAGACGCCCGCCATCCCCGG
This sequence comes from Acetobacterales bacterium, assembly GCA_038247025.1. Lineage (GTDB taxonomy): Bacteria > Pseudomonadota > Alphaproteobacteria > Acetobacterales > Acetobacteraceae > Roseococcus. The sequence goes on along the minus strand of JBBRVI010000373.1, from coordinate 2,581 downwards.
CATCACCCAACTGCGCTACAAGCCGCCCGAGCCCGGCAAGACCACGCCGCATCCCTATCTGGTGCGCACGGAAAACCACATCCGCCACGGCCAGGCCGCAGCGCGCGCCGCCATCCAGCTGCGCGACAAGGGCTTCCGGCCGGACCTGATCTGCGTCCATCCCGGCTGGGGCGAGGGGCTCTTTCTGCGTGACGTCTTCCCTGACGCGAAGATGATTTTCTACTGGGAGTATTTCTTCCACGCGAAGGGCGGCGATATCGGCTTTGATCCTCCAGGCGTGGAGGTCTCGCTGGATGAGGCGGCGCGCACGCGGTTGCAGAACACCATCCAGCTCCTCCAGCTTCAGGTGGCGGATTGGGGCGTTTCGCCCACGCGCTGGCAACAATCACGCTATCCGGATTGGGCGCGGCAGAAGATTTCGGTGATCCATGAAGGCATTGATACCGCCATCGCCTCGCCCGATGGCCCGGCGGAAATCACGCTGCCCGATGGGCGGGTCCTGCGCGCCCAGGATGAGGTCGCGACCTATATCGCGCGCAACCTCGAACCCTATCGGGGCTTCCCGCAATTCATGCGCGCATTGCCCGTGTTCCAACGGCTGCGGCCGAATGCGCAGATGGTGGTGGTCGGTGGTGATTCCATCTCCTATGGCCGAGCACCGGCCAAGGGCGGCACCTGGCGCGAGGTGATGCTGCGCGAGATGGAGGGAAAGATTGACCTCTCCCGCGTGCATTTCGTCGGGCGGCTATCCTACCCGAACCTGCTCAGCCTGTTTCGGCTGACGCGCGGGCATTTGTACCTGACCTACCCCTTCGTTCTCTCATGGTCGATGCTGGACGCCATGGCCTGCGGGGCGCCGATCCTGGCCTCCGCCACGCCCCCGGTGCTGGAGGTGATCCAGGATGGGGTGAATGGCCGCCTGGTGGATTTCTTCGACCCCGAGGCGATTGGCGAGCGCCTCGCGGCCATGGTGGCCGATCCGGAGGCGCAACGGCCCATCAAAGCTGCTGCACGCCAGCATGTGCTCGACCATTACGACCTGGCGCGCATCTGCCTGCCCCAGCAAATGGCGCTGCTGGATCAGGTTGCGGCCGGACAACCCGGCCCGCTGCCCGGGATATAGGCCGCGCTGGTCAAGTGGCCCGCGCACGCTCGACCAGCCCTGTGGTGGACCGGCCTGGAAGCAAATCCAGCAGCACGGTCTGCCCGCCCCAGGATGCGAGTTCCGCGGCACCCACCACCTGGTCCAGCCGGTAATCCGACCCCTTGAACAGCCGGTCCGGGCGCAGCGCGAGGATGGCCTCCAGCGGCGTATCCTCGGCAAAGCCCAACACAGCATCCACTGCCGCCAAAGCGCCAATGACCGCAGCGCGATCCGCCAGCGTGTTGAGTGGGCGGGCCGGCCCCTTCAGGCGGCGGACACTGTCATCATCATTGAGGCCGACAATCAGCCGGTCGCAATGCCGCCGCGCATCCTGCAACATCCGCACATGTCCGGCATGCAGCACGTCAAAACAGCCATTGGCGAAACCAACCCGCAAGCCCGCCGCCTGCCAGGCGCGCGCAAGCCCCGCCGCGCTTTCCCAGGCCAGGGCCTGGCCAACCGAGCCATCCTCCTGCCGCAGCGCCTGCTCCAACTCGGCCGCACTGCACGTGGCGGTGCCCAGCTTGCCGACCACCACGCCGGCCGCCGCATTGGCGAGGCGCATTGCTTCCGTCATCTTCAGCCCCGAAGCCAGCGAGAGGGCGAGGGTGGCGATGACCGTATCCCCAGCACCCGAGACGTCGAAGACCTCGCGCGCGGTGGCCTTGGCCGTCACGGCCGCGCCCGCGCGTGGCACCATCATCATGCCTTTCTCGGAGCGCGTTGCCAGAACGCCGCCCACGGCCACCCGCGCCAACAATGCGCGCGCAGCACTCTCGGCCTCCGCATCCGAGGCCACGGGCATGCCTGTGGCCTCGGCCAGTTCCGCGGCATTGGGCGTGAGCAGATCAGCCCCGGCATAATGGGTGAAATCGCGGCCCTTGGGGTCCACCAGGCACGGCACGCCGGCCGCGCGCGCCATGGCGATGGCGCCGGCACAGACCTCGGGCGTCAGCACGCCCTTGCCGTAATCCGACAGCACCAGAACCTGACCATGCACCAACGCCTCGCGCAGAGCGGCCAGCAGCAGGCGGGCCTCCTCGGCGCTCGCGGGGCGAAGATCCTCCTCATCCACGCGCACCACCTGCTGGCGCTCGGCGATAACGCGCAGCTTGGTGGAGGTGGCGCGGTCAGGCGAGCGGATCAGCCGAGCGCTTGGCCCCAGCAGCGCCTCGACCTCATCGGCGGCGGCATCGGTGCCGACCAGACCGATCAGGCTCGCCTGGCCGCCGAGCGCCAGAAGGTTGCGCGCCACATTGCCCGCGCCACCGGCCATGTTGTTGCGCCGGCCCAGCCGCACAACGGGTACGGGCGCTTCGGGCGAGATGCGCTTGGCATCGCCATAGAGGAAGCGGTCGAGCATCACATCGCCCAGGACGATGACATGCGCGTTGAGGGCGGGGAGCATGGCTAGAGCATCATCCGTTCAAGCGGTAT
>JBBRVI010000372.1:0-3171 GCA_038247025.1 Acetobacterales bacterium | reverse complement strand
CGCATCATGCAAGCCATGTTCGAGGCGCTGGCACCCTCGTTGACCGGCGGCGTGCCTGTGATTTCCCGTAGCGTTTATGCGATGGGTGTCTTTGAGGGAAACATCGCCGAGGGGCTGGAGGCGATCCAGAAGCGCTATCCGGACCTTGATATCGGCAGCTACCCCTTCTACCGCCCCACGCCGGGCAGCACGGGCTTTTCCGGCGGCGGTGTCGCTCTCGTCTCCAAAGGTGTGTCGCTGGCCGAGGTGGAGGCCGCGACGGCCGAAATCACTGGGATGCTGACCACAATGGGGGCAGCACCGGTTCAAGGCGAGCCAGCCTGACGGCGGTCAGGCCCGGCGAGGGCACCAGGCTCGGCATCACCAGCATGCAATTGTCGTAAGGTGTGCGGGTCTCCGCCGCGCCGTCGGCGGCGATAAGTGTCCCCTCACGCGGGATCACCACGCCTCCGCGCCAATGCTCCGTGAAAACGAAATCGCTTGTGCGCGCCGTGATGGTGTGCGTGACCTGCGCGAAGCGCGATGGGCGCTGGATGGCCGGCGCAGTCGGGATCATGTCCAGGACCGCCAAGATCCGCCGTGCAACGCCGTCCATGAGTGAGACGGTCTGCGCCTCCCAATGCCAACCACCTTCGAGCAGCACGCCGCGTCGTTCGCTGCCGGGACTGCAAAGGCCGTAATCTATCAGCCTCCGCCCCGCCTCATGGCCCTGATCGGCCACCACCAGGCCCGGCTCCCCCAGCGCCAATGCCAGCCGCACTGATTCCGCCGGGCCGGAGACCAGAAAAAGCGGGTCTGACGGCCAGATCATCGAATGCAGGTCTAGGATCACATCCGCGCTGTCAAAAACGGGACGCAGGGTGCGGGCGCGGCGCAACTCGGCCGACCGGCCTGGGCCTTCCAAAACATCAATGTCCCAGACGCGGTTGAAATCCTCCTCCAGGAAGCGCGAGGCGGTGGGGTCCTCGGGGTCGAAGCGCGAGAATGCGTCGAGATTTGCGAAGACCAGCGAAAGCCGGCCGCGTTCGGGGCGAATTCCTTCCCGCAGCAGCCGATCCAGCAGAACGGCGCCGGCAATCTCATTGCCGTGGGTCAGCGCCACAATGCAAAGATGTGGACCGGCAAGCTGGCTATCGAAGCTCCAGACGCCAGGCAGGGTGTTCCCGCCGCGCCACGGCGTGATGTCGGGCGCAACAAGGCGCGGCGCTTCCAGCAGCTCCATCAACGGCTGCGCAGGTCTCACCGGGATTGGCGCTCGATCAGTCGGCCCAGGAAACCACAGCAGTCGAGAAGCTGCGAAGTGGTGATGAATTCCTCGGGCTGGTGCGCCTGGGCGATGTCACCCGGGCCGCAAACGATGGCGGGCACGCCAGCGCGCTGGTAGCAGCCCGCTTCCGTGCCATAGCTCACGAAGCCGGCCCGGTTGCTGCCCGAAGCGCGTTGCGCCAGCAGCACCAGCGGGTGGGTTTCGGAGATGCTCAGCGCCGGGATGACGCCCCGCTGGCGCAGCTGCATCTCGCAACCGGGATGGATGGCGCGCATCTCCGGCAGGATCGCCTGTTCCACATGCGCGACAAAGCGCGCGCAGACCTCCGCGGGGCTATCCCCGGGGACGACGCGCACCTCGAAGCTGAACTCCGCGCGGTCGGGGACGATGTTGAGCACGGTGCCGCTGTGGAATGTGCCGGCATGAACCGTGGTGTAGGGCGGCTCGAACCCATCCACGCGGCGGCCTTCATGGATGAAGCGCCGCGCTTCGCCTTTGAGCCAGGCGACGGCCTCGGCGGCGGCCATCAGCGCATTGGCCGTCTCGTGCGCGCGCGAGGAATGGCCGGAGAGGCCGGTGAACACCACCTCCCACATGCCAGAACCTTTGTGAGCAATGACGGGCGCCATGCTGGTGGGCTCACCCACGACGCAGAATTCCGGCGGCGGCGCGTAGCGGTCCAGCACCTTCATCATGCGCGCGGCCCCGCGGAAATTCGTCTCCTCATCATGGGTGAGGCAGATGTGGATGGGCCGCGCCAAATGCGCGGCGGTGAATTCAGGCAGCATGGCCAGGATGCATGCGACAAAACCCTTCATATCCGTGGTGCCGCGGCCGATCAGCCTCTCGCCTTCCTCACGCAGGGTGAAGGGATCGGCCAGCCAGGCCTGGCCCTCCACCGGCACGCAATCCACATGGGCGGACAGCGCGATGCCGCCCTCGACTCGCGGGCCGATGATGGCGTGGAGGATGGCCTTGCCGTCCTCGACCATGACACGGGATTCCACGCCATGCGCTTGCAGCTCGGCGGCGACCCATTCGATGAGTTCGACATTGCTGCGGGCACTCGTGGTGTCGAAGCCGACGAGGCGTTCCAGCATGGCGGTGATGCGCGAGATTGACGTCATGGAGTGAAGCTTATCCACTCGCGCCACTACGTCCATCCGGGGGGACCAACATCATGCCGCGCATTGCCATATTAGGACTGCATCTGGAGGCGAACGCCTTCGCGCCGATCACATTGCGCGAGGATTTCGAGCAGCAAGGCATCGCTCGCGGTGCGGAGATCACGCAGCTCGCCCGCCAGGCCAACTCATCCCTGCCGGCGGAGCTTCCGGGCTTCTATGCACGGATGGATGCAACGGGCGATTGGACGCCCTGCCCGATTTTGATCGCCGCCGCACCGCCGGGCGGGCCGATCGAGCAGGCGCTGTTCCTCGATTTCCTGGACGAGATGCAGCGCGGACTTGCCGCGGCACTTCCGTTGAACGGGGTCTATGTCGCAAGCCACGGCGCGAGCAGCGCGACTGGCGATGAGGATAGCGACGGCACCATCCTGGCCATGGTGCGGCGCGTGGTCGGGCCGCGCGTGCCCATCGTCGTGACGCATGACCTGCACTGCAATGTCAGCGAGCGCATGATCGAGGCACTGGATTGCTTCATCGCCTATCGCACCAATCCGCATGTGGACATGGCCGCCCGCGCCGCAGAGGCCGCCGATGCCATGCGCGAATTGCTGGGCGGCGAGCGTACCGCCAAGGCCTTTCTGCGCCTGCCGCTCACGCCCCCCAGCGTGACCCTGCTGACAGACGAAGGCCCCTATGCCGATCTGGTGCGCGATGCCGAGGCCCTGATGGCGAGCGACCCCGCCATCCTCAATGCCAGCGTCACCGGCGGCTTCACCT
>JBBRVI010000371.1:0-3195 GCA_038247025.1 Acetobacterales bacterium | reverse complement strand
GCTGGCCTGGCCCCAATACATCAGCACAAACAGCGCGAAGCCGGAGAGCCAGGTCCAATAGGCCTCCCATTTGAACCAGTGGAGCGTTGTCGGCATTTCGGCCGGCGCACCGATGTATTTCTGCTTGTGGTAGAAGCCGCCGCCATGCAGTGACCATTGCTCGCCACGGACCAGCGGGTTGCGGTCCTTGGCCGGCTCCAGCGAATTGTCGAGCGCGATGAAGTAGAAGCTGGCCCCGATCCAGGCGATGCCGGTGATCATGTGCAGCCAGCGCAGCAGCAGATTGCCCCATTCGGCCAGATAGGCGGCGTCGAGTTCCATCAGCTGCCCCGATAGGTCGTGTAACCGAAGGGCGAGACCAGCAGGGGCACATGGTAATGCGCCTCCTCGCCCAGGCCAAAGCTGAGGGTGACCTCTTCGAGGAAGGGCGGTTCGGGCAGGGTTACACCCAGGGCGCGGAAATAGGCGGCGACCTGATAGACGAGTTGGTAGCGGCCCGGGCGGTAATCCGTCTCGCTCAGCAGATCGGCTGGGGCGCGGCCATCCTTCGTGGTCACCCCTTCTGCAATGACTTCCCGGCCCTCGCCTTGCAGCCGGTACAGCGCAAACTGCATCCCCGCGCCAGGACGGCCATGCGCCGTGTCCAAAACATGTGTGGAAAGCCGGCCCATCTGCATCTCCGTGCTGCGACGCAAAATTGCGCTGTCGCGGGGGAGGATGGCAAGGGCCGCCCGAAAGTCCTTGGCATTGAAGCCGCCCCCCATCCCCCACATGGCCCATATCGCGGGGTTGGGCATTGATTTCATGCGCCGTGCCATCCAGAAGTGCCGCTCCGAGTGGAAAGAGCCCATGCCTGATACCATCGCGCCCAACCTCGTCGCTGCCGTCAGCGAAGCGCGACAGTGGCAGCGGCTGATGGAGATGGGCGAACTGGGTGGTTTCACAGACCCCCAGGGCCATCGCGGCGTGAACCGCGCCTGCCTGACGCCGAATGACCGCAAATCCCGCCGCCTGCTGATCGCCTGGGCGAAGCAGGCGGGCCTTGCGGTCAGCGTGGACAAGCTGGGCAACCTCTTTCTGCGCCATGAGGGGCAAGACCCCAGCCTCGCCCCCGTGCTCACCGGCAGCCATATGGACAGCCAGCCCAATGGCGGGCGCTTCGATGGCATCTGGGGCGTGATCGCCGGGCTCGAAGCCGTGGAGGCGCTGCGCGAGGCGGGCATTTCCACCCGGCGCCCCATCGAGGTCGTGGCCTGGACCAATGAGGAGGGCGGCCGCTACGCGCCAGGCTGCATGGGCAGCATGGCCTATGCCGGCTACCGTCCGGCGAACGCCTGGGACGCCATCACCGACAAGGATGCCATCCCCTTCGCCGAGGCGCTCGCCGAACACCTGGCCAGCGAAAGCGACCTCACGCGGCGGGGGCTGGGCGTGGTGGAGGGCGTGGCCCCCTTCGCCTATGTCGAGGCGCATATCGAGCAGGGCCCCACGCTGGAATCGCAGGATGCCGATATCGGCGTCGTCACCGGCATCCAGGGCAGCCGCTGGTTCATGGTCGAGATCACCGGCAAGTCCGACCATGCCGGCACCACGCCGCTCAGCCTGCGGCAGGACGCCGTGCAGGACATGCTGCGCGCCATCACCGCGCTGAACACGCTCATGCATGACCCGACGGACACGCTGCGCTTCACCGTGGCCTCCATCGAGGTCCTGCCCAACACCTCCAACTCGGTGGCGGGCACGGCGCGCTTCACCATTGACCTGCGCCATCCGGACAATTCGGTGCTGCAGCCGCGCGGCAATGCGATCGAGGGCGTGATCCAGGCCGCCCTGCGCAACTGCGCCGCCCAGGTGACCGAGCGCTTCAACGCAGCCCCGTCAGTCTTTGCGCCGTTGGTGCCTGATGCGGTGGAGCGCGCCGCCCGCGCGCAGGGTTTGCGGGCGCTGCGCATGCCATCGGGCGCCTTTCATGACGCGCAATTCATGCACCCGCTTTGCCCGTCAGGGATGATCTTCATCCCTTGCCGCGGCGGTGTCTCGCACCATCCTTCCGAATACAGCGAGCCTGCCGAACTCGCCACCGGCACGCGCGTACTCGCGCAGGTTCTTGCCGAACTGGCGAATCACTGACCATGCCCTTTGTTGATGGTGGAACTCCGATGAGCGATCAGCTTTCCCTGCCCAAGGACCGCATCCGCGCCCTGATGCTCGAGAACATCTCCGACACCGCGATCGAACTGCTGGGCCAGGAGGGCTACACGAATATCGGCCGCGAGAAGAAGGCGCTGGAGGGGACCGCGCTGAATGAGGCCATCCGCGGCGTGCACATGCTGGGCATCCGCAGCCGGACCATGATCACCGATGAAGTGCTGTCGAATGCGGACCGGCTGATGAGCATCGGCTGCTTCTGCATCGGCACCAACCAGGTGGATCTGGAAGCCGCACGCCAGCGCGGCATTCCTGTGTTCAACGCGCCCTTCAGCAACACGCGCTCGGTCGCGGAACTGACGCTGGGTGAGATCGTGATGCTGCTGCGCGGCATCTTCCCCAAATCCAGCGCGGCGCATCGCGGCGAATGGGACAAGTCGGCCGATGGCTACCGCGAGGTGCGCGGCCGCACGCTGGGCATTGTGGGCTACGGCAATATCGGCAGCCAGCTTTCGGTTTTGGCAGAGGCGTTCGGCATGCGCGTGATCTATTTCGACACCGCCGCCAAGCTGCCGCATGGCAATGCCAGCCGCTGCGCCACGCTCGATGAACTGCTGCACTGGTCCGATGTGGTCACGCTGCATCTGCCCGAGACGGCGGCCACTATGAACCTGCTGAGTGCGGAGCAGATCGCCAAGATGAAGCCCGGCGCCTACCTCATCAATAATGCGCGCGGCACGCTGCTGGATGTGCCGGCGCTGGCTGCGGCGCTGCGCTCAGGTGCGCTGGCGGGTGCGGCGCTGGATGTTTTCCCCGAGGAGCCCAAGCGCAATGGGGACCCCTTCATCTCGCCCTTGCAGGGGATCGAGAATGTGATCCTCACGCCGCATATCGGCGGCAGCACGGAGGAGGCGCAGTCACGCATCGGTGAGGAGGTTGCGCGCAAGCTCGCCGATTATTCCGACACCGGCAGCACCGAGGGGGCCGTGAATTTCCCGCAGGTGGCGCTGCCCGCGCGGCCCACCGGCACGCGCTTCATGCATGTGC
>JBBRVI010000370.1:0-3198 GCA_038247025.1 Acetobacterales bacterium | reverse complement strand
CCGGGCGGTCTCGCGCAGCAAAAGCGCCGCCTCCTGTGGCCGGCCGCGCCCATCGGCCAGCAGCGTGGCGAGTTGGGTGCGCCATTGGGGATTTTCCGGAAAACGGCGGATCGCTTCCCAGCCAATGGCCTCGGCAGCGCCGCGCGCGCCCTGGGCGGCCATGCCATCCCGCCACAGCGCCCAAGCGAAGACATTCGCCGGCTCATGCTCCAGCGCGAGACGCGCAAGCTTGACGGCAATCTTACCGCGGGCCTGTGCCTCTTCCGGCCGGGTCTTGAGGAGACGCATCCCCAGATTGCAGGCCGAGCGGATCAGGTAATAGGGGTCGCCCGTGGCATCGGTGTAGCGTGAATTGGTCGCGATGACCTGCCCGACTTGTGATTCCAAAGTCTGAATAGGCGCCTCGATATTGTCGGTTATCGCCTTCCAAGATCGCATGTTGGCGGGCTCCACCGGCCCCTTCCGCGCCGGCGGCGGCGCGCGCCGCCCGGGCGCGACCGCCGGCAATTCCATATCTTCGCGCCACCAGCCGGCGACCGGGAAGCTCACCGCCTGGCCCTTATTTTCTTCGCTCAGATGCGTCTCGACCGTGGCGAGCACCCGCTCCACCAAAGGCGGCCAATAGGTGGCCCCGCGCGGATAGGCGCTCTCGATCTCGCGCCAGCGCGCCAGAAAACCCGCCTGTGGGGGCTGCTGCTGGGCCGCCCAGCGCGCGAGCCCGTGGCAAACCGCTTCCTCATTGCCATCCTGGCCGGTCGCCAGGGACAGCCGGCGCAGCCCCAGCAACCCCACATCCAGGTAATCGGGCGCATATCGCCCCAGCGGGCCCGCCTCGGCGCAAATCCCCAGCCAGAGTGGCATCAACCGGCGGTCTCTGCCGGGCATGTCCTGGGTGAGCGCCAGCAGCCGCAGATATTCCCGCCGCGGGTCCAGCCCCGCATCCAGCCTCGTACCCTCCAGCAGGTTCATCCAGTAGGGGTAGCGGCGGTGCAAATCCGCGACCGTCCGGGCGGGGCGCGTGCGCCGGATCACCGCCAGAAGCCGGTCGAAAGCGGCAAGCCGCGGCGCGTAACGCGCTTCCGGCGCATCCAGAAGACCGCGCCGGAACCGCTCCAGCAGGGCGAGGCAGCCGTCATCGAAGGCGCGCCGCGCTGGGTCCTCCTCGGGCAGGCCAAAGAGCAACGAAACCGCCGCATCCGCCGGCTCCGCCCGGCCGTAGGGCGCGATTTCGGCAAAGCCGCCGACCAGGGCGTTGAGCTCGGTTTCCGGGGCGATGACCAAGGCAACCAGCCAGGGGTGGCGTTGCTCTGTCGGAGAGGAAAAAGCCACTGACATTCTAGGCGTCCACATGTGGGGACATGGTGTCCCCATACTTGGCCCGGCCTGAGGCGGTGCGCAAGCGATGCAGATGGGCATCGCGGGCGGATGGCAGAGCCACGGGCGCGGTTGGCCCCGTTACCTCGCCGAAGCGATCCACCTGCCTGGCGTCCCAGGTGATGCGCATATGGAGGAATTCCCGCACAAAGTCCCGCTTGGCGGCAGGGTCGAGGTCCACCGCATAGCCGAAGCCCTGGCCGGGCGGAGCGGGGAAGAAAAAGGAATTGCAGCCGCCATCCAGCACGGTCGGAATGGCAAAGGGCTGCAAAAGCGCCGTGCTTTCGATCACATCCCTCGCCAGATAGCTCATCAGGGCGAAGCGCTTGGTTTCACCGATCTTAACGGCGAAATGCCCAAGCCCCAATCGCGCGATCAGCCTTGGCAGCCAGTCGGGCGCTTTCAGGTCGCCGGCCACTTCGGCGCGGAAGCAGGCGAAGGCGGGCCTGGCTCCGGGGTAGCCGTTCATGATCCGCAAAAGGGGGCCGAGCAGCCCCGCGTCTCGCGGGTCCGCCTGCAGCGCCGCGAAGTCGGTACCGGATCGATTCAGCGCATCGTCAATGCATTCGAGCCGAGTAATGCGTTGGTTTGGTTCGATCCCGGCCGACATAAGGGCTGGGGCGTTCAACGCCTCGAAGGTGCTCGGGATGTGGTTGCGGACGCTGCCCTGGATGGATTCAAAGAAATAGGCAGTCGCATGGGGGATCAGGCCGGGATCATCGCCGTCGAACGCTTCAAAATGCGCAACCCGCTTTGCGCCGAGATTCTCCTCAAAGATGCAATTGTCGCCGATGGCGCGTTGATCGGGCTTTCGGCTGGCGCGGAGCCGCAAGAGGTCCGCCGCATGGTCGCTGCGCGTGAATTTCATGCCTCAGAAACGTCGCCCCCTAAAAACGCAGATTTACCGACAAAACCTCAGTAGTCAAATCTTTCCATGACTTGGATCGCGTCCGGCGGCCTACCTTTCAGACCACGTCCCGCCTTCCCCGGACCGTAATAGCCTGCAGCCCAGCCCGCGCCCGGTCGAATACCCGCAAGCGTCGGTCAAGCCGCGCAAAACTGCCACGAATCCCTATATCAGCCCAAGGCGTAGCCAACAAAAGAAGGTGCAGGAAACCAAGTTTCCTGCCGGGTCCAGGGCAGAGCCCTGGCCTACCACTCCCCATAAAACACCCCCGCCGCCTTATGCCGATCCGTGCGGAATTCCGCCTCCGCCCAGGTCAGCGTCGTGCGGCATTTCAACTGCGTGGCCCATTCCAGCAGCTTCTCGCGCATCGCCACGCGCATACCTTCCAATGCGGGGTCGGCGCCGAGGTCGAAGAATTCGTCCGGGTCGGCGGTCAGGTCGTAAAGCTGGGGGCGCAGGCCGCTGGTCCAGTGGATGTATTTCCATCGCGCGTCGCGGATCATGAAGGCGCGGTGCTGGCCGGTGGGCAGGCCCAGGCGCCGGCGTGCGCCGCGGAAGGTCCAGTCCAGTTCGCTGACCACGCAATCGCGCCATTCGGTTGCCGTGCCGCGCGTGAGCGGCAGGAGGGAGCGGCCCTCCAGCAGATGCGGTTGTGGCTCCAGGCCGAGCGCGTCGAGGATGGTGGGCAGGCAGTCTATGGCCTCCACGAAGCGGTCATCGGTGGTGCCGCGCGTGGCGTCGGCTTCGGGTGAGGGGTCGAACAGAAGAAAGGGCACGCGCTGGATGCAGTCGTGGAACAGTTCCTTTTCGCCGAGCCAGTGGTCGCCCAGGTAGTCGCCATGGTCGGCGGTGAAGATCACCATGGTATCCGCCCAGCGCCCGGTTTCTTCCAGCAGCGCCCAGACGCGGCCGAGATG
>JBBRVI010000369.1:0-3219 GCA_038247025.1 Acetobacterales bacterium | reverse complement strand
CATCACCTGGAGAGGCAAATGTACACGCTCGCTGGTGCCGGGCACGGCGACGCGTACGCCATGGTGATAGGCGGTGGCGAGATGGATTTCGCCCACACCACCCGTGGCCCCGCCCTCGCTCACCGCCTCGGCGGCGTTTTTCACGAGGTTGAGCAGGATTTGAATCAACTGGTCACGGTCGCCCCAGATGGCGGGCAGCGAGGGGTCATACTCCTCGGCGATGCGCAGATGGCAGGCAAAACCCGATTGCGCCACGCGGCGGACGTGATCCAGCACGGAGTGGATGTTCACCGCACGCCGCTCGATCGGCCGGTCGGAGAACATCTCCATCCGGTCCACCAGGTTGCGAATACGGTCGGTCTCTTCCTGGATGAGCAGGCAGAGTTCGCGGTCGCCTTCGGAGGCGCCCTGCTCCAGCAGTTGCGCCGCACCACGAATGCCCGAAAGCGGGTTCTTCACCTCATGCGCCAGCATCGCGGCCATGGCGGTGGCGCCGCGTGCTGCACCCAGGAAGTTCGTCTGGCGGTCCAGCATCGCCGCCGTGGAACCATCCTGAAGGGTCAATACCACGCCCTCCGGCAGGTCGGGCATGGGCGCGGCATAGGCCGAGACGCCGTGGCGGTGCAGCTTGGGATTTTCCAGCGTCAGGTCGTGATCGGCGACGGGGCTGTCCTGCAGGCGGACCTGCCGCAGCAGGGCAAAGATGCGATTGTCGTGGGGCAGCAGATCGCCCAGCCCGAGGCCTAGTAGCGTGTGGCTGGAATGCTGGAAAAACAACTCGGCCGCGGGGTTGGCGAAGCGAAACCGATCCTCGCCATCCAGCACGATGGCCGGGATGGGTAGTGCCGAGAGGATGGTCACGGAATCGGGTGCCACCAAACCGCGCGGCCGCCGCGCGATGGCCGCCATCCTGCTGATCACACCGCTCATGCCGCGACGTCCAAGGGGACGGCTTCGGCGCCGCGCTCGATCAGCGGGGCGTAGAAGCCCAGGATGAGGGATTCCGCCGCTTGTTGCTCCTCCACGGAGTTCACGCGGGAGCGAAACTCCGCGCTGCCGGGGAGGCCACGCGAATACCAGGCGATATGCTTGCGCGCCATGCGAACACCTACGCTTTCGCCGTGATGCTCCAGCATGGCGCGGTAATGCCGCAGCAGGATGCCAAGCTGCTCCTCCAGCGTCGGGTCGGGCAGGCGCGTGCCGTCGCGCAGGAAGGCTGCGACCTGGCGGGGGAACCAGGGCCGGCCGTAGCAGCCACGCCCGATCATCACCCCATCCGCGCCCGAGCGGGTGATCGCATCCAACGCGTTCTCGACGGTCACGATATCACCATTGGCGATCACGGGGATTTCCACCGCGGACTTCACCGAGGCGATGAAATCCCAATCGGCAACGCCGGTGTAGAGTTGCTGGCGCGTGCGGCCATGGATCGTCACCATGCGGATCCCGCATTCCTGGGCGATCCGCGCGAGTTTGGGCGCGTTCAGGCTCTGATGGTCCCAGCCCATGCGCATCTTGAGCGTGACGGGGACATCCACGGCCTTCACCATGGCTTCCAGGATGGCGGCGGCGCGCAGCTCATCGCGCATCAGGGCGGAGCCGGCGCTCTGGCCCACGGCCACCTTCTTCACCGGGCAGCCGAAATTGATGTCCACGATGGCTGCACCGCGATCCACCACCAGGCGCGCGGCATCGGCCATCACGGCCGGATCACAGCCGGCCAATTGCACCGAGGAAGGTGCGCCGAGGGCATCGGAGGTATCGGCCATTTTCAGGCTTTGGCGGTTTTCGCGGATCATGGCGGCGGAGGCGATCATCTCGCTCACCACCAGCCCGGTGCCCTCCGCGCGCGCGAGGCGGCGGAAGGGAAGGTCCGTCACACCTGACATGGGGGCCAGGATCACCGGCGTCTCAATGGTCACATCGCGCGAAAGCGAGATGGGCCGAAGGCGGTTGCTCATCATTTGAGCAGGCTTACGCAAAATTGAGAGCGGCGTCCACGGCGGCGATGCATCGCGGGATGATTTGCGCCCCGTGGTTTCCCTGGCCGGCAGTTCTGGCCTATTGCGGGGGGCATCATGATCGCAGCTCTTTTGATGGCCGCCGGGCGCGGCGAGCGCTTCGGCGCCCCTGAACCGAAACAATATGCGCGGCTTCTGGGCCGCCCGGTGCTGCGTGTGGCGGCTGAGGCGCTGCTGGCCGGTGGCCATGTGCAGCGGCTTCTTCCCGTCTGCGCCGTGGGCGAGGAGGCGCGCATCACCGAAATGCTGGACGGCCTGCCCCATTTGCCGCCCGTGACAGGCGGCGCGACCCGCCAGGCCAGTGTGAAGGCCGGGCTGGAGGCATTGGCTCCCTTCGCCCCCAGTATCGTTCTGGTGCATGACGCGGCCCGCCCGATCATCCCTGCGGGGACCATCCCTGCCTTGCTCCGGGCGCTGGAGAGTGAGTCCGGCGCCATCCCCGCCCAGCCCGTCTCCGACACGCTCAAGCACGGCGAGGCCGGCCGCATCGGCGAGACGGTGCCACGCGCCGGTCTGTTCCGCGCGCAAACCCCGCAAGCCTTCCGCTTCGAGGTTCTGCGCGCCGCCCATGGGGCGGCCACCGCCGAAGCGACTGATGACGCCCAACTTCTCGAATGGGCGGGGCACACCGTCGCTTTGGTGGCGGGCCATGAGAGCAATGTGAAAATCACCTTTCCCGAGGATCTGACGCGCGTGGAAGCCACCCTTCTCCCTCGCCTTCTGCCACGCATCGGCACAGGCTTTGACGTCCACCGCCTGGTGCCCGGCCGCCCGCTCATTCTCTGTGGCGTGGCGGTGCCCCATGAGTTGGGGCTGGATGGCCATTCCGACGCGGATGTTGGGATCCATGCGCTCTGCGATGCGATCTATGGCGCGCTGGCCGAGGGCGATATCGGCCGCCACTTCCCGCCCTCGCAGATGCAGTGGAAGGACGCCGACAGCGCGCACTTCCTTGTCCACGCCATGGGGCGTGTCGCCGCGCGGGGTGGCATGCTGGTAAATGCCGATGTGACACTCATCTGCGAGCAGCCCAAGATCGGCCCGCATGCTGGCAAGATGATCGAACGCCTCGCCGAACTCATGGGCGTGGAGGCCCGGCGCATCGGCGTGAAGGCCACGACGACCGAGCGGCTGGGCTTTACCGGGCGCGGCGAGGGCATTGCGGCCCAGGCGGCGGTCAGCCTGTTGGTGCCGGATT
>JBBRVI010000368.1:0-3224 GCA_038247025.1 Acetobacterales bacterium | reverse complement strand
CGGCGGGCGCGCAGTTGGACAAGCCCGCCGACTGCCCCGGCAGGCAATCGCGCGGCGCCCGCCCGGCATAAAGCGGCGTGGTGACGCGCCCGGCGCCGTTTCCCATCATCCGGCCGACCAAAACGCCGGCCAGAATGGGAATCGCGATCGACCCCGTCGTCGGCGGCGCCAGCGCTGTGTCGGAAGCGCGGTTGGCCGGAGCCTCCTCGCAGTCGCTGCCCGTCGCTTCGCGGCAGGCGGCGAGATCGGCGAAGCGCGGCGCTGAGCGTGTGTGCTCCTGCTGCGCACTGGCCATGGTCCGCTCGCAATCCGCCTGCGCCCCGGCCCCGAAGTGCGCCACGCAGGCGGTAAGGTCGGGGATGACCACGTCCACCGAATCCACATCCTCTCCACCGCAGGCGTTAAGCAAAACCGCCGAGCCGGCGAGCAGCGTCAGGCGGATGGTGCGGGAGCGTCGCATCGGAACCTCCTCATGTGATCATGCTGGCGGCGTTGAGCATGCCGGCAGCCAGTGACACCGTGCCCAGCAGCAGGCCGGAGGAGACCTGCCCCTCCTCCATGTGCCTGGTAAGGCCGGGGCCGAGCACCCACCGCGCCACGTAGAAGGCCAGGACCTGGACCAAAAGCCCGATCACGCCCCAGGTCAGCAGGTCGCCGCGGCTCACGGCGTTGGCAAGCACCGAGGCAAGCACGAGAGCATAGCCCAGAAATGCGCCGGAGAAGCTGGCGGCTGCGGCGGCATTGCCGGCGCGGATCAGCCGCAATTCGGCCCAAGGCGTGATGCGGATATAGATGACAGCAAAGCCAGCGAGCAGCGCGGCGCTGATCGGAAACCAAGTTAGGAAAGCCGGCAGCGTGACGAGGTAGTTCGACATGGGCGTCCCCCAGGCAACTGACGTTGCGCAGACAGCCTATCCTGAGGACGCCTGTGCGCGATAGGAACTTCGTGCCCCACTGACTGTGACCGCCCCCAGCATCAGCCCTGCCACCCACCAGTATTGCCACGCCCCGTAGCTGAGCATGGCAATGACCAGCGCGGCCGCGAACACGCCGCAGCCCGCCGCATTGGGCAGGTGCCACGCCATCATAGCCAACAGCAGCACCATGAGCACCGCGCCCACCAATCCGAGTTCCAGCCAAACTTGCAGCGCGAGATTGTGGGGATGCAGCGGCAGAAGCTGCGCATGCTGAAACCAGCTTCGCGCCGCCTCCGATGTCAGGCCGAAGCTCTGCAGCATCACAGGGTCGGGCTTGTCCGTGCCGCCCGGGATCGCGCGGCTGCCATCCATTCCCCAGCCCAGGATGGGCCGTTCTGCGATCCGCTCCGCCGCGAAATCCCAGATCAAAAGGCGATGCGCGGCTGAACTGGGCAGCGCAGCTACATCTCGCGGAAGGGCTGCACCCAGCAGCCATGGCAGGCCAAGAATGATGAGCGCCACCCCCGCCGCAAGGCTGCGCCGCGTCATGCCGAGCCTCACGCTTGCCATCAAACCGCACGCCAAGCCCGCGAGCACGGCGAATTTGGCGCTGTCTCCAGGCAACAACAGCACGACCAGGCTACCGCCGGCTGCCAGCCCAATCCGGCCCCATTTTGGTACCGCAGGGGCAAATACGGCGACGGGCAACAGAAAGGCGATGACCGAGGCCGCGTTTTTCAGTCCAAAGGCGAGCGTGGCGGGTGGCTCGGAAATGCCCCGCACCGCTGCGCGCAACGCATTGCCGCTCGCATCATCGAACAGGGCCGCGCTGATCCCCAACGCCAGGCCGAGTGCTGCCGCGCGCGGGACGATGGGGGAAAGGGGAGCGTCACGCAGCGCATCAGCGGCGAGCAGCGCCAAAGCCAGGGAGAACGCAAGCCGCAAGACGGTATCCAGACCACGGCCTGCCTCGGGCGCCCATATGGCCGAAATCGCGGCCCAGCCCAGCAGCATCAGCGCAGGCCAGAGGAGCGCAGGTGGGCGAGAGGGCCTCCATCCTTCGCGCCATGCCCCAAGGATCGTGGCGGCGAAACAAATCAGCGCGATCGGTGCGAGGGTACGGTTTTGCAGCACCACCATGAAGGGTGCCGCGGCGAGGGCAATCGCCAGCGGCCAAATTCGTGCGCTCAAACCGCGGCGAGGCTCTCTCGGCGAAGCTGCACCGTGAGCTCATCCAGCGCGCGGCCAAAGCGGTCCAGCATGTCATTCACCTCTTCCTCGGTGATGATCAACGGCGGCGAGAAGGCGATGCCATCGCCCGGAAGCGCACGCATGATGAGGCCCTGGCCCTCGGCGATTTTGACCAGCCGTGCGGCGATCTTTTGCGCGGGGTCGAAATTCGCGCGGGTTTCCTTGTTGGCCACGAACTCCACGGCGCCGATCAGGCCCACGCCACGGATTTCGCCCACCAGCGGATGCTCGGCGAAGCGGCTGCGCAGCCCGTCCTGGAGGCTCGGCGCGACTTTGCACACGTGTTCCACGAGGTTCATCTCGTCATAGATTTTCAGCGTCTCGACCGCGACAGCGGCCGGTACGGGGTGGCCCGAATAGGTATAGCCATGGCCAAAGGTGCCAAGCCCGGCCGAACCATCGGCCAAGCCCTGGAACACACGGTCATTCACCAGAACCGCCGAGATGGGCAGGAAGGAAGCGCTCAACGCCTTTGCGCAGGTGAGGATATCGGGCTGCATGTTGAAGGTCTGGCTGCCCCAATAGCTGCCGGTGCGCCCAAAGCCGCAAATCACCTCATCGGCGACAAACAGAACGTCATGCCGACGAAGCACCGCCTGGATTTTCTCAAAGTAGCCGGGGGGCGGCACGATCACGCCGCCAGCGCCCATGATGGGCTCGGCGAAGAAGCCGGCGACTGTCTCGGGCCCTTCGCGGAGGATCATCTCCTCCAACTCGTTGGCCAGGCGCGTGGTGAATTCATCCTCGCTCTCGCCGGGCAGGGCGCAATGGTAATAATGCGGCGTGCCGGCATGCAGGATGCCAGCGATCGGCAGGTCGAAAAGCTTGTGGTTGTAGGGCAGGCCGGTCAGCGAGGCCGAGGCCACCGTCACGCCATGATAACCCTTGATCCGGGCGATGATCTTCTTCTTCTCAGGCCGGCCGATGGCGTTGTTGAAGTACCAGATCATCTTGATGGCGGTGTCATTCGCCTCGGAGCCGGAATTGCAGAAAAAGACCTTGCTCATCGGGACAGGGGCGCGCTCGATCAGCATTTCGGCGAGGTCAATGGCCGGT
>JBBRVI010000367.1:0-3234 GCA_038247025.1 Acetobacterales bacterium | reverse complement strand
TCCCGGCCATCGGCCACGCTGCCATTGGGGGCGCGCAGGGCGGGAGGGTTGCGGCGCAGGCCTTCTGGGTCGGTCGCCCAGGTCACGCCGGCCCAATGCTCGAACCAGCCAGGCGGCACCAACATGGCGCGCGCGGCCTCTGGCACGCCTGCACCACGCCGGGCGCGCGCTGCCTCCTGGGTGACGAAGCGATAGGCGCCCAGCGTGCCGCCGGGATCAGCGCGGGATGCGCCCTGGCGCAGCCAGAGAGGCGCGTATTGCACCAGGCGCTCGACCATCGTCGGATTGTCGGCAGCGAAGCGGCCCATCAGCGCGGTGCCCCAGGAAAAGCCCAAATGCACGCAGCGCGGTATGGAGCGTCGCCCGCGCACGAAGTTGGAGACGCTGAAGATATCGCCCACCGCCGTCTCGCCGCGCACCAGCGGCGGATTGGCCTCGGGCGGCTGCGACATTTCGGCCGGCCGGGTGGAGCGGCCATAGCCACGAACATCCATGCACCACACGTCAAAGCCTCGGCCCGCGATATAATCCATCCAGGACAAGCCGCCGAGCGGCAGGTCAAAGGCCGTATGCGCGGGATAGGTCGCGCCATGCACCATGATGAGCGTGCGGCTGGGCGAGTAGTTGGTCATGCTCTCCAGCCGCTTGTTGCGCACGAAGATCTCGATCCCCGCATCGCTCGCCGGCACCATGAACTCTTCGGTGATGATGCGTGGCGCAACCTGAGTCTGGGCCTGAGTTTGGGCCTGAGTCTGGGCCTGAGTCTGGGCCTGCGTGAGGGGCAGGGCGAGGGCGGGGGCGGCAAGCATGACGCGGCGTTGCATCGGTGGGGTCTCCCTTGGGGGTTGGCGGGAGACTAGCCAAGCCCGCGCCGCTCCGCGAGGGGGCGCAGCGAACTGATCAGTGACAGCCTGGTCGCACGGATATCCTCGCTGGAAACCCGCTTGGGGATCACAATCACCGAGAACTGGTCCCCAACGTCGCTCGTGGTGTCCGCGCCTCCGCAGACCCGGATGAACACTGGCACCCCCGTCGCCGCCTGGACCACCAGGACGCAGTGGCCATTGCCCAGAAAGGCGATCTGAGTCCCCCACGCCTCAGGCTGGCTGGTCAGATAGAAATCAAATTCCTCTGCCCGCTGGCTGCCTGCCAATTCCAGCGTCATCATGTCAGCCAAATTGGCACAGCGGACCGGCGGGCATCGCCCGTCACTTCTCACAGCGGATGAAAAGCGTGCTGCGATGGGTGATCTCGCCCACATCGGCCGTGCTGCGCTCGGGACCGATGCTTTCGGCCGTGCGGGGCGTGACCTCGGCGCGGCGCATGAAGGCGAGTGCGGCCTGGCCCTGCACCGCGAAATTCACATTCTGCGCGATGTCGCCGGTCCGCCGGCTTACCGCCTGGGCGTTCAGCTTGGACACGACCACGCCGACGATATTGCCCTGCATGTCCACCAGGGGCCCTCCCGAATTGCCTGGCTGAACCTCGGCACTGATCTGGTACTGGTTGGGGTTATCGCCGATGCCGCGCAACCCATTGACCTCCCCGCGTGTCAGCTTGGGGTCGGAGCTCAGAAGGCCGGCCAGCGGAAACCCATAGGCCACCACACCTTCGCCTCGGCGCACCGTTGGGCCAGTGCGGAAGGCGAGGGGAGGGCCGACCAGCCCCGGCACGTTCAACACCGCAAGGTCCAGCGCCTGGTCAAACCGGGCGGGGGGGCTGGCGGCGAGCCAATGGCCGGTCGGCGTGCGCAGAAGGATGCGGTTGCAATTGTCAATGACGTGATGGTTCGTCATCACCCGGTCATTGGCCACGAGGAAACCCGACCCGGTCGAGACCTGGCGTGCCTGCTGATTGGGCTGGGCGAGCGGCGTCTCGCGGCTGGCGGGGCTCGCCATTGGGCCCAGGGTAGGTGGGCGTGTGGCGGGTGCTGTGGCGGGCCGGGCTGCGTTTGCCAGATCAATGTTGCGATTGACGCAGATATCCTGGTCTCGCAGCACGGACTCGCGTCCATCGCCGAGCACCAGCCGCAGATCGAAACGGCAACCCGCGTCAGAGGCAGGATTTACCCGAAAGCCGCCGCCATCCGTCAGCGGCCGGTCGGGCCGCAGCAGATTGCCGCCCCAATCCCCCTGGCCACCGCGCGGGCTGCGCACGGCGAAAAGCTGGGTCGCATCCACACCCGCGCGATTCACAATACGAAACCCTGCCGCCTCTGCGGCGTTCTGGGCCGGAGCGTTCAGCGGGAGGAGCACGGCGAGAAGGCTCAGGAGAATGCGCATGACCGCCGATGTGCACATCACTTTGCGCCAGCGCAAGGCCGACACATCTTGACCCTGCCACTATGGCATAGACCAATTGGACTGCATGATGGACAAACAATCCCCTCTGCCCCGCCTTACCCTGCCGATCTCGGGGATGACCTGCGCCTCCTGCGTCCGCCGCGTCGAGCAGGCCCTGGCCGCAGTGCCGGGCGTGGCAGCCGCCCAGGTCAATCTGGCCAGTGAAGATGCGGAGGTGACAGGCACTGCTGCCCTCCCTGCGCTGGATGCCGCGCTGCGCAAGGCCGGCTATGGCCTGCGCGAGCAGGTGATCGAGCTGCAGGTGACTGGGATGAGCTGCGCCTCCTGCGTGGGCCGCGTCGAGCGGGCTTTGGCCGCCGTGCCAGGCGTGCTGGCCGTCGGCGTCAACCTCGCTTCCGAGCGCGCGACCTTGCAAGTCCTGGCGGGCACCACGCTGGATTCGCTGACCCTGGCGCTGGATCGCGCTGGCTATGCCCTGGCCTCCGGTGAGACAGGCTCGCGCTTCCCGCGCGAATTGGTGGAACTGGCGGCCGCAGGAATACTCGCTGCGCCCTTCCTGATCGGCATGCTGGGCATGGGGCTCGGCCAGGACTGGATGCCGGGCGGCTGGTGGCAATTGGCACTGGCGTCGCCACTGCAATTCGTCCTCGGCGCGCGCTTCTACCGTGGGGCGCTGGGGGCCTTGCGCGCCGGTGCGGGCAACATGGACCTGCTGGTGGCGCTTGGCACCAGTGCGGCCTTTGCGCTCTCATTGTGGCAGCTTCTGGCGGGGCATCATCATCTCTACTTTGAGGCTGCTGCCCTCGTCATCTTCTTCGTGCTGCTCGGCAAATACATGGAATCGCGCGCCAAACACGCGACGGCTGGCGCCATCCACGCGCTGCTGGACCTCAAGCCCCGAACCGCCATCAGGCTGGAGGATGGCGTGGAG
>JBBRVI010000366.1:0-3239 GCA_038247025.1 Acetobacterales bacterium | reverse complement strand
CGCCCAATGCGCGACGCGTGGGGCGCAGCTCACGCCGCTGCGCCGGCAGGTGCTACGCCTGGTGCTGGCGGCCGAGCAGCCCATGGGCGCCTATGCGCTGCTGGACCAGTTGCGGGAGGAGCGCGGCGTGGCTGCCCCGCCCACCGTTTACCGCGCGCTGGATTTCCTGCTGGAGCAGGGGCTGATCCACAAGCTGGAGCGGCTCAACGCCTTCCTGCCCTGCGTGGAGGCTGGACATGCTCATGCCGGTCATGACCATCCGCATCAGTTCCTCATCTGCAAGAATTGTGGCACGACGATGGAACTTACCGATCACGCCGTGGAGCATGCGCTGCAAGCGGCTGCTGCGCGGGTGGGGTTTCGCCCCGCGCGCATGACCGTCGAGGTGGAGGGCGTCTGCGCACGCTGCGCGGCCGCTTAACCCTTTCCGCCAAACCCCGGCGCGGTTTTCAGCGAAGCCACCGTATCGAAATCGCGCAACACGCCGTCATCGGGTACTTCCACCTCGATCAGCCGGTCCGTATGCCGCCCGACCAGTTGCCTTGCGCCCACATCGCCGGTGATGGTCATCATCTCGGCGATGAATTCGCGCCCCCAAAGCACTGGATTGCCCTGCTTGCCACGAAAGGTGGGCTGCACGATGGCGCGGCCCTCCTCGGGGTCAAAGGCGGCGAGGATGCGGGCCATCACCTCCGGCTCCACCAGCGGCATGTCACCGAGGGCGATCAACACGCCCTCCGGCTCTGGCGGAAGGGCGGCAAGGCCGGCCTTGAGGCTGGCGGAGAGGCCCTCGGCGTAATCCTCGGCGTGGACGAACAGCACCGGCCGGCCGGACAGCGCCGCCTGCACGCGCTCCCGCTCATGGCCAGTGACGACCAGGACGGGCCGCACGCCGCTGGCGAGAACATTGTCCACCACGCGCGTCACCATCGCGACACCCTTGGTGTCCGAGACGAGCAGCTTGTTCAGCGGTGCCATGCGCCGTGACCGCCCGGCGGCGAGGACAAGGCCCGCCACCTGGCGCGGCTTGCGCGGGGCGGAGAGAGGTGGCGGCACAAGCGGCGCTTTCGCGCGCGGCAGGGGACGCGTCTCGATCTCCTTGAGCAGGCCACCGACACCCATGGCCATGACATCCCGCGCGCGAACGGGAATACCGGCAAAAAGGCGCTGCAACACCCAGTCAAACCCGTTCAGCTTCGGGCTGCGCGCGCAGCCGGGCAGGACCAGCGCCGGAACCTCGCCAATGTTGCCGAGGACGATCAGATTGCCCGGGTCCACCGGCATGCCGAAATGTTCGATCCGCCCGCCGGCCTTCACAATGGCGGCGGGGCCGATATCGCGGCGGTCCACCGTGGCGGAAGCGCCGGCGATCAGCAGCATCTCCGCGCCCTGGCGCAGCAAGCGGCGCAGCGCCTCGGCTGTGGCGGTGGTTTCGTGGCGCACGCGCTCGACCGGCAGGAGGCGGCCCATCAGCGCCTCGACGCGAGCGCCCGTGACCTCGACCGCGCCCTCCATCACGCTTTCCTTCACGCCGGTAAGTTCGGTCAGCACCAGGCCCACCTTCAGCGGGCGGAAGGGGTGCAGCCGGATCACCGGGCGTTGGCGCAACATGCTCTCGGCCACGCCGAGCGCGCCGCCGGGCACGGCGAAGGGGATCACCTTGATGGTGGCGAGCATTTCCTTCGGCGCCACGAGGCTGAAATTGGGCAGGGTGGCCAGCGTCAGGCTCTCATCCACCGCGTTCAGCCGGTCAATCAGCGCGGTGTCCAGCACCAGCAGCCCCGCCGATTCGGCCAGCAGATTGACCCGCCCCGTCGCCGCCCGGCTGCGCGCTATAAGCGGTGAGAGCAGTGCATCGGCAATACGTGAGGCTGCATCATCCTCCGGCACATCGCCCTGGCCGAGCCGGCCGGCGATCACATCGCCATGGCCACCAGTGCGCAGGGCCGCGATGCTCTCGGCATCCAGCACCGTGCCCTTCTTCAGCACGCGCCCCGTCATCCGGACGCTGTGGGCGAGGATTGCGCCCTCAGCCTCCTCCAGCGGGGTGGGGCCAAAGATCACTTGCCCCGCCGCCGCGCGACAATCTGCGCCACGATGGACAGCGCAATCTCGGGCGCCGTGACCGCGCCAATATCAAGGCCGACGGGGGCGGCAATGCGCGCGATGGTGGCGGCGTCATGGCCGAGTTCGACCAGCCGCTCCACGCGCTTGGCGTGAGTGCGTTTGCTGCCAAGCGCGCCGATGTAGAAGGCCTTGCTGCGCAGCGCCACATCCAGTGCCGGATCATCCAGCTTGGGGTCATGGGTGAGCGTCACGATGGCCGTGCGCGCATCGGGTGCCAGGGCCGTCATCGCCTCATCGGGCCAGTCATGGTTGAGGGTGACGCCCTGGAAACGCTCTTGCGTGGCGAAGCTGCCGCGGGGGTCCACGAGCGTCACGGCGAAGCCCATGCTGGAAGCCAGCGGCACCAGCGCCTGCGCCACGTGCACAGCGCCGACCACGATCATGCGCAGCGGCGGGTTGTGTGGCTGTAAAAACCAAGCCTCGCCATCCAGCGTCAGGTTGGCGGTTCTGTCGTCATTCAACGACTGCTGCGCGGCCTCCGCCAGGGTGCCGGGGAGGGCGTCCGCAGGCCAGAGATGCTGCTCGCCATCGGAAAGGCGGGTCAGGAGAACCACCGAAGCCAGCGCGGCGCGCGCGGATTGCAGCCGCGCGAGAAGTTCCGGTGTCATCCCAGTTTTTCCACGAAGACCTTGAGCTTGCCGCCACAGGCCAGGCCGACTTCCCAGGCGCGCTCATCACTGATGCCGAAATCGAGCAGCTGCGGCCGGCCATCGGCCATGGTTTGCTTCGCCACATCGGCCACCGCACCCTCGATGCAACCGCCCGAAACGGAGCCTGCCATGCGGCCCGAAGCGGTGATAACCAATCGCGAGCCGGCCGGGCGAGGGCTGCTGCCCCAGGTTTCCACCACGGTGGCGATGGCCACCTGTTCTCCCTCGGCGGCCCAGGCGGCGGCGGTGGCCAGGATGTCTTCGGTCATCAGCGTTTCCTCTCACCCAAGGCGCTGATCAACTCCCGCAGGCTCGCGAGATTATGCACCGGGCGGAATTCGTGGACATGCGGGAGCATCGCCTTGATCCCCTGTGATTTGGGTTGGAAGCCCTGATATCTCAACAGGGGGTTCAGCCAAATCAACCTTCGGCAGGAACGTTTCAGGCGATCCGTCGCTTCGG
>JBBRVI010000365.1:0-3240 GCA_038247025.1 Acetobacterales bacterium | reverse complement strand
GGCGTGGACGCCACCTTCAACGCGCTGCGCCAGGCCTTTCCCCATGAGGTGGACCTCAAGCTCTTTGCGGTACAGGCCGTCACCGGCGGCACCGATGCCCAGGCGCGGGTGACCATCCGACTGGAGGAGCATGGCAAGCTGGTGGACGGGCAGGGGGCGGATCTGGATACCATCGTCGCCTCCGCACGCGCCTATGTGCATGCGCTGAACAAGCTTCTGGTGAAGCGCGAACGCAGCGAACCGCCGCCGGTGCAGGGGGATTGAACCAAGCCGTACTGCTTGGCCCCGCTTGCCCGTAAGGGCATCTGGGGCTACGCCACCCCGTCAGCTCACCCACCCCCCACTGGGCTCCCCAATATTTTGGAAGGCTCCCCGCATGTTCTCTCGCCTGTTCGGCTTCCTCTCCGCCGACATGGCCATTGACCTCGGCACCGCAAACACGCTGGTTTACGTGAAGGGCCGGGGCATTGTGCTGAACGAGCCCTCCGTCGTCGCCATTTCCGACAATCGGGGCCGCAAGCAGGTCCTCGCCGTGGGTGAGGAGGCCAAGCAGATGCTGGGCCGTACGCCCGGCAACATCGCTGCCATCCGCCCCCTGCGCGATGGCGTGATCGCGGATTTCGAGGTGGCGGAGGAAATGATCAAGCATTTCATCCGCAAGGTGCACAACCGGCGCAGCTTCACCTCGCCACTGATCATCGTCTGCGTGCCGTCGGGCTCCACCGCGGTCGAGCGCCGCGCCATCCAGGAGAGCGCGGAATCGGCAGGCGCGCGCAAGGTACTGCTGATCGAGGAACCCATGGCCGCCGCAATCGGCGCAGGCTTGCCCGTGACCGAACCCTCGGGTTCCATGGTCGTGGATATCGGCGGCGGCACCACGGAAGTGGCGGTGATTTCGCTGGGCGGCATCGTCTATGCGCGCAGCGTGCGCGTGGGCGGGGACAAGATGGATGAGGCGGTGATCTCCTACATTCGCCGCACCCACAACCTTCTCATCGGCGAAAGCTCGGCCGAGCGGATCAAGATGGAGGTTGGCGCCGCCACGGCCCCGCTGGATGGCGAGGAAGGCCCGATGACGGAAGTCAAGGGCCGCGACCTGATGAACGGCGTCCCGCGCGAGGTTGTGGTCAGCCAGCGCGAGATCGCCTACGCACTCATGGAACCGGTGACGCAAATCGTGGATGCGGTGAAGGTGGCGCTGGAAAACACGCCGCCCGAACTCGCTGCCGACATCGTGGACAAGGGCATTGTCCTGACGGGCGGGGGCGCCCTGCTGTATCGCCTCGACGAAGTGCTGCGCGATGCGACAGGCCTGCCTGTTGTGGTGGCAGAGGAACCCCTGAAATGCGTTGCCCTGGGCACCGGACGTGCCCTGGAGGAGCTGAAGCGGCTTCGCCAGGTGCTGACCTCGATGTATTGAAGCCTTCGGTCTAAGATCAGGACCGTGAGAGTGAACCCCTGTTGGGCGGAGGTGCCGTGATCCGTCTCAGTATCCCATTGCGACAGGCTCTGGCCCGGCTCTCCCTGCCGGTGCTGATTGCCGCGGCCTTTGGCATCATGCTGCTGGGCAAGGCCGACGCGGTGCTCATCGAACGCGCGCGCATGGCGCTGGCCGATGCGCTCGCGCCGATCTGGGGTGCGGTACAGGAGCCCGTCGCCGCCGTGCGTGGTGCGGTGCAGAACGCCGATGCGCTGTGGAACCTTCGCGCCGAGAATGCCCGCCTCACCGAGGAAAATGAGCGCCTGCGCCGCTGGCAGGCCACGGCGCTGGCCCTGGAGGCCGAGAATGCCCTCCTGCGTCGGCAATTGGCCTGGGTGCCTGACCCTGCGCCGCAATTCCGCACCGCCCGCGTCGTTGCCGATGCAGGGGGCACCTATGCCCGTGCCGTTCTTCTGGCCACCGGCCCGCAAAGCACCATCCGCAAGGGCCAGATCGCTTTGGACGAACGCGGCTTTGCCGGCCGCGTGACGGAGGTGGGCAGCCGCTCGGCCCGCGTGCTGCTGGCGACCGATATCAACAGCCGCATCCCGGTGACGCTGGAGAGCAGCCGCGCGCGCGCCATGATGACCGGCAACAACGCCGCCCGCCCGCGGCTGCAGCACTGGCCCGAGGGGATCATGCCGCGTGAGGGGGACCGTGTGGTGACCAGTGCGCAGGCCGGGGCCTTCCCCGCCGGCCTGCCGGTGGGGGTGGTCCGCTGGACAGAAAGCGGCGCCGTGGAGGTCGAGCTTTTCGCGCATCTGGACCGGCTCGACGTGCTGCGCCTGTTTGATTTTGGTCTCTCGGGCATCCTGCCGCCGGAATCCGTGGCCCGGCCTGAGCCGCGCGGGCGGCGCTGAAGCCATGGTCGCCAAGGGCCGGCCCGAGCCGCCGATGGGGCTTCTGCGGCGCCTGGATGCCGCTGCACGCGCGGCTTTCCCGGGGCTGTTCACCGCGTTCCTGCTGATCCTCGCGGTGGTGCCGGTGGGCATTCCCGGCTTGATCGCCGCCGTGGCCATGCCGAGCATTTTCTTTTGGACGATCTTCCGCCCGGCTGCCATGCCTGCGCCCATGGTGTTCTCGCTCGGCCTTTTGCAGGATTTTCTCTCTTTCGCGGCGCTGGGAACGGGCGTGCTGACCCTGCTCATCCTGCATGGTGTGGCGCTGCGCGCGCGGGATTTCCTGCTTCGGCAAACCTTCCTCATGGTCTGGATCGTTTTCTGCGCCCTCGCCGGGGGCGTTGCGGCGCTGGGCTGGGGATTGGAGGCCATGCTGAGCCTCCAATTGCCGCCCTTGGCACCCGGCCTGCATCAATTCGGAGTCGCTGCGGGGATCTACCCGGCCATGGCCTGGGTTTTGGCGCGGTTGCATACTTCGATGCGCCGCGCGGAGACTGCGCTGTGAAGCTGCCGCGCTTTTTCCGCCGTACCAAAGGTGGGATCGAGAACTTTACCATGCGTCACGCCGGAGGCGTGCGGTCATGAGGATGCCGCGCTTTTTCCGCCGCACCAAAGGTGGGATCGAGAAGTTTACCATGCGTCACGCCGGAGGCGTGCGGCCATGAGGATGTCGCGCTTTTTCCGCCGCACCAAAGGTGGCATTGAGAACTTTACCATGCGCGGCGTGAAGCGTGAGGAGGAGGAGCGCCGCTCGGTGTTCACTCGCCGCGCGCTGCTGCTCGGCGGCACCCAACTCGGGCTGTTCGGCCTCCTGGGCTACCGTCTGCATTCGCTCCAGGTGGAGCAGGGCGAACGCTACGC
>JBBRVI010000364.1:0-3248 GCA_038247025.1 Acetobacterales bacterium | reverse complement strand
CGCGCGTCGAGCAGCTTGCGGGCGCGTCCGCCCTTGCCGACCCAATCGGCCGCGGGCCTGGTCTCTCCGTTGGCGTCTGTGACGTGGATGTTGCCGCGAAAGCGGATCACGTAGCCAAAGCCCAACCCGGCCAGGAACGCGAACAGCTTTTGGTCGCCGAAGCCGCGATCGGCCAGGATGGTGACCCGGCAGCCGGATGGCACGAGGTCGGCCAGGCGATGCAGGCAGGAATCCTCGAAGTCGTTGCGCTGCTTCGTGAGTTCGTCCTTCCAGACGCTGAGCCACAACAGGGGCGCCACGCGGCCGTGGCCGGTGACCAGGCTCAGCACCAGCGTGGCCTGGTCGTCATGGTCGAAGTCGGTCCAGTCCATCGCCACCAGGGTGTCGCTGCGGCGGTTCATCTGATGCGGCACTCAGCGGGCGAAGCTGTCCCATATGTCGATGCCGTTGTTACTGAGCAGCCGGTCTACTTGCTTGACCGCGTGCTTGGTCACAAGGCCGCGCGCATGGGCTAGGGCTTGGCGGATGATCGCCACCGCGAGCGAAGCCGCCGCCATCACCCCAAGCGTGGCGCCGGCCAGGGCGTCGCTCCGCTTGGCGTGCAGGCCAGGCCCATACAACTCGCCGATGAACGACCGCACTTCGTCCAGACGACCGCCTCGTTGATCCGCCTTGCCCACACCGATGATCCAGCCCTGTTTGAGCCGAAACCTCTACAAAACGCATACGAATCGAGGGTAGCCCGGCAACGAAAAAAATGAGGGGATTCGTGAGCTACTGGACGCCAAGCGGCGTAGAGCGTGAATAGTCCGAGCAATCCAGCTTCAACTGCCGGCCGCCGCCTCCAGCAACTGCGCAGCGTATGACGTGCGGGTCCGTCCGGCTTGGAGCTCGCCGAGGGTCAGCTCCTCCAGCAGCGCACCATCGTGCATGACGCCAAGCCGATCGCACAGCGTCGCGACGACGGCGATGTCGTGGCTGACCAGTACATAGGTCAGGCCGCGTTCCCGGCGCAGCCGCATCAGCAGGTTCAGGATTTCGGCCTGTACCGATACGTCGAGCGCTGATGTGGGCTCATCGAGCAGCAGGAGTTCCGGCTCGAGAAGAAGCGCGCGCGCGATCGCCACACGCTGGCGTTGGCCGCCGGACAGCTGGTGCGGGTAGCGGAAGCGCAAGGCGGGGACGAGGCCGACCTGCTCCATCACGGCAAGGATGCGTGCCTCGCCATCCGGCAGACGATGGATGGCGACGGGTTCCGCGAGCTGACGACCGATGGTCTGGCGCGGATGCAGCGAGCCATAGGGGTCCTGGAAGACCATCTGCACGCGGCGATGGAAGGCCCTGTCCCGCCGCGGCGGGAGTGACGTGCCGTCGAGCAAAATCCGGCCGCTCCATTCGGTAGTGAGGCCGGAAATGGCGCGCAGCAAGGTGGACTTGCCAGACCCGCTTTCGCCGACGATGCCATAGCTGCCGCCGCGTGGCACGACGAAGGAGACGTCGCGTACCGCCTGCACGCGCCCGAAGGCGATGGAAAGGTCGAGTGTCTCCAGCAGCGGCGCGCTCATTCCAGGCCGAGCCTGGGGGGGTCTCGCGCCTGGGTCGGCAGCGGCCCTGGGGGACGCGCGATGGCTGGCAGGCAGTTCAGCAGGCCGCGCGTGTAGGGGTGCTGCGCCTGTTGCAAATCCGCGGCGGGCAGTGTCTCCATCACGCGGCCTGCGTACATCACCACCACACGGTCGCAGTGGCGGGCAACCAGGCGAAGATCGTGGCTGATCAGGATCAGGCCCATGCCGCGGCTGCGGATCAGGCCCTCGATCAGCGCCAGCACCTCGCGCTGCACGGTGACGTCGAGGGCGGAGGTGGGCTCGTCGGCGATCAGCAGATCCGGCTCGGCGATCAGCATCATCGCGATCATGATGCGCTGCGCCATGCCGCCGGAAAGTTGGTGCGGGAACGCCCGCGCCACGCGCTCAGGATCGCGAATCTGCACGGCGGCGAGCATTTCCAGCGTCAGCCGCCAGGCGGTGGCGCGGCTGGCGCCGTGCAGGGAGGCCGCTTCGGCAATCTGGCCGCCCACGGCTTTTACCGGGTTCAGGGCGTATTTCGGATCCTGCATGATCAACCCGATCCGCCGGCCGCGCAGCCCGCGACGAATCGCGGGCGTTGCACGCAGCAAGTCGATGCCATCGAAGGCAAGGCGGTCGGCGGTGACCTCGCCGGGCGCCGGCACCAGGCCGAGCAACGCGCGGCCGGTGAGCGACTTGCCCGAGCCGCTTTCGCCGACAATGCCGAGCTTCTCTCGCCCCATCGAGAAGGTCGCGCCGCGCAGCGCCTCGGTCACGCCGCGGCGAGAGGCGAAGCGGATGCGCAGGTTCGTGACCTCGACCAGCGGCGTCATGCTGTCTGCCGCGGATCGAGTACGTCACGCAGCCCGTCGCCCATAAGATTGAAGCCCATGCTGACCACGAAGATGGCTAGGCCGGGGATGGTGGCGACCCACCAGGCGGTGAGCAAGTAGTCGCGCCCGGCGGACAGCATTGCGCCCCATTCCGCCGTGGGAGGCTGCGCCCCGAGGCCGAGGAAGCCGAGACCAGCCGCAATCAAAATGATGCCCGCCATGTCCAGCGTTGCGCGGACGAGCAGCGACGGCAGACAAAGCGGCAGGACATGGAGCAGGACGATCCGTGCGGGCGAGGCGCCGAGCAGCCGGACGGCCGCGATATAATCGCTGTTGCGCAACGTCAGCGCCTCGGCGCGGGCAAGGCGGGCGTAGGGCGGCCAGCCGGTGAGCGCAATGGCGAGGATGGCGTGATCCAGCCCCGGCCCGAGCGAGGCGACGAAGGCCAGCGCGAGGACAAGGCGCGGAAACGCCAGGGCGATGTCGGTCAGTCGCATCAGCACGCTGTCCACGCGACCGCCAATGTAGCCGGCGGCGCAGCCGATCGCCAAGCCGATCGGCGCCGCTATGATTACGACCAGCAGCACGATGCCAACGGTAACGCGCGCGCCGTAGATGATGCGGCTGAGGATGTCGCGACCAAACTCGTCAGTGCCGAACCAATGCGTCGCGGAAGGCGGTTTGAGCTGGTCAGGCAGTGATTGCGCATAGGGATCATAGGGCGCGATGAAGGGGGCCAGTAGGCCGGTGAGCACTAGCAGCAGGATGATCACAAGGCCAACCAGCGCCGCCGGGCTGGCGGCAAAGATGAGCCAGCCGTCGCGGAGCCTGGCCCGCAGGGCTGAGGTCG
>JBBRVI010000363.1:0-3257 GCA_038247025.1 Acetobacterales bacterium | reverse complement strand
GCCAAAGGCGCGGGCGTAGAACTCCGCCGAGGCGGCCACGTTGGGGACGTAGCGTATGATGCGGGCCAGGCGCATGCGGGAGGTATCCTTTGCTCGTTCGGGCAAGCGTGGCAGAGGTGCTCCTCAGCGCAAAGGCCGCCCTTCCATGGGATAGCCGGGGTCATTATAGCCGGGCACCGAAGGATGCCCCGGCGAGACCAGAGCGCTCATCATCGCCTCATCCTCGGCGGTGAAGGCGCAATCCAGGGCGGCGATGTAATTGGCCAGATGCCCCTCGGTGCGCGGACCCACAACGGCGCCGGTGATGAGCGGGTTTCGCAACACCCACTGGATCGCCAGATGCGCCGCGCTCACCCCTCGCCCCGCCGCGTATTCCGCCAGGCGCTTGGCGAGGGCAATGGATTGCGGGTGCCATTCCGCTTCCAGCATGCGCTTGTCGCCCCGGCCGGCGCGGGTGTCGGGGGCGGGTGCGCTGCCTGGCGCGTACTTCGCCGTCAGCACCCCGCGAGCGAGCGGACTGTACGACACCACGCCCAGGCCGTAATGGGCGCAGACGGGAAGCACCTCCACCTCCACCAAGCGGTTCAGCGCGTGGTAGAGCGGCTGGCTTGCCACGGGGCGGTCCACGCCGAGCCGGTCACAGGCTTCGCAGATGGCGGCGATGCGCCAGGCGCGGAAATTCGACAGGCCGAAGGCGCGAATCTTGCCAGCCCTGATCAGGTCGCTGAGTGCGGCAACCGTGACTTCCAGCGGCGTGTCGTGATCCTCGCGGTGCAGATAGAGCAGGTCAATCTGGTCCACGCCCAGACGCTTCAGGCTGCCCTCGACAGCGCGATTCATCCAGGCGCGCGAAAGCCCCTTCTCATTCGTGCCCGGCCCCATAGGGTTGCCGAGTTTGGTGGCCAGAACCCAATGGTTGCGCGTGCCGGCCAGGGCCGCGCCCACCACCTCCTCCGAGGCGCCGCGCGAATAGACATCGGCCGTGTCGAGGAAATTGCAGCCGGCGTCGCGCGCCGCATCAATGATGCGTGCCGAGGCGGGAGCATCAGTCGGCCCGCCGAACATCATCGCGCCCAGGCAAAGCCGGCTGACCGTCACACCGCTGCGGCCCAGGATGCGTGTTTCCATGGTCATCTCTCTCCATCAGGATAATCGCGCCCCGCCCTTGGCCGATAACCGGGCAGAGACCAGCCGCGCTGGATGGCGGCGGCGCGTATGACAAAGCAGGTCAAGGCGCCCGCCAAAAAAGCGGGCTCGCGCCAGACGCCTTCCAGGCGCAGCACCACAAAGACGGCGGCACCGGCGGCGGCCGCAGTGGCGTAGATTTCGCGGCGGAGGATGAGTGGGATCTCATTGCAGATCACATCGCGCACAATCCCGCCGAAGGTGGCGGTGACCACGCCGAGGATGACCGCCGCCCAGGGGTTCACGCCCGCGATCAGCGCGATTTCGGCGCCCAGCACGGCATAGATGGAAAGTCCCACCGCATCGGCCCAGAGCAACGCGCGGAAGCGGTTGTTGAACAGATGCGCGGTGAAGAAGACCAGCACCGCCGCAACCACGGCGATGGCCACGAGGTCAGGCGCGCGCAGCCAGAAGACGGGCGTGCGCCCCAGCAGCAGATCGCGCACGGTGCCCCCGCCAAAGCCGGTGACGACAGCGATCAGGATGAAGCCCACCGCATCCATCTGCTTGCGCGAGGCCACCAGCGCGCCAGAGATGGCAAAGACCGCGATGGCCGCGTGGTCAATCCAGTACAGCCAGGCGTCGAGAGCCACCCTATTTCGCCGGCCGGATCCGCGGGCGTTGCGCCATGGCCATGCTCCTGGCCCCGCCCGCACAAAGCAGCGATAGCCCCACCCGGATGGCACCGACAGGCAGCATCATCCGGGTCAGGCCGCAGCCGGAGTCGCAGGCCAGCATCCTGGCCTACTTCGCCTTGCTGGCCTGGAAGGCCACGAAATGCGGTGCCGCCTTCACGATTCGGTTCTCCATCTTGATGAGCATGCCGCCCTCGGCCGCGCCCTTCAGATAGGCTCCCCAGGCGGGGTCGGCGGCCATGGCGGCGCGGCGCTGCTCACGGTCGCCCTGGTCCTTGTAGCCCCAGAGGTGAACAACAGTGTTCAGCTCGCCCTCGATGGTCGTGTACCAGCCCATGCAATTTTCCAGGTATTTGAGCTGGAGCGGCCATGCCTTCTCCTCATAGAGCTTCACGAAATCCGCCATGCGGTTCGGCAGGCAGGTGTAGATGCGCAGATCAACGATCATGGGACGTTTCCTTGTTAACGGGACGCCCCATCATCGCCGACCTGCGGCGCGTGTAAACCTACTGGATATCCACCGTAGTCAGGTCAATGAACCAGGATTGCGGGATGACCACGCCCCGGACCCGGCGTGACATGGCGCGGGGATTCATGTCGTGCACCACCCACAGCCAGGGCGGATTGTCCACCAGACGCTCGTTCAATGTGCGTGTCAGCGCCGCGATCCGCGCAGGGTCGCGTGTTGTCTCAAGTTCCGTGAAGGCTGTGTCGAAGGCCTCGTCGCGCCAATGGCCGGAATTGGAGCCGCGTGGCGTGAAGTTGCTGCTGATGAACCAGCGCGCCATCTGGGCCGCGTCAGAGGAAACGAGCGAGATATTCAACGCATCCGCACCCAGCCATTGCGGCTGCGTCGGCTCGGCCCGTAGGCCGGCAAGCAGCGTGTTCCACTCCACCACCTCGAAATTCACGCGCACTCCGCAATTGGCCATGAGCTGCTGCTGAAGCACCTCGTTCATGGACAGCGGCATCATCTGGCCGGATCCCGATGTCGAGATGCCGATGCGCAGGCTGAGCGGGCGCTGCGCGTTGAAGCCGGCCTCGGCCAGCAGGGCGCGGCCCCGTGTGGCGTCGAGGCGATAACGGTTGACGGGCGCGCCGAAGGCAGGATCGTTCGCCTTGAAGAAACCCACGCTGGGTTCCGCCGTGCCAGCCAGAAGCTGCACGATCTGGTCGCGATCAATGCAGTAGTTCAGCGCTTGGCGCACGCGCACATCAGCGACGGCGGAGTTCGCGCGGCCGGCGCTGAACACCCAGGGCCAGACATGCGGGTAGCTCCCTGTCGTGATGTTGAACCCGGCCTGCCGAAGCGAGGGGATGGCGTCTGGCGGCGGCACCTCGATCCAGTCCACCTGGCCCGAGCGCAGCGCCGCGAGCCGCGTCGTCGCCTCGGGCATGGGCAGCAGCAAAACGCGGTCCACGATGGGGCGGCGCGCG
>JBBRVI010000362.1:0-3270 GCA_038247025.1 Acetobacterales bacterium | reverse complement strand
GTGCGCGCCCTGGCCGTGGATTTCGCGCGGCAGGGCATCACCGTGAATGCGGTCGCGCCGGGTTACACGCAGAAAGACCCCGGCGCCCACGCGGCCTACAGCGCCGAGCAATGGAGGGCGGTGGCTGAGAAAGTGCCGATGGGCCGCCTTGGCACGCCCGATGATGTGGCGTCGCTGGTGAACTTCGTGGCCTCGCCCGAGGCCGGCTACATCACCGGCCAGGTGATGCATGTGAATGGCGGATTGATCTGAGCCGCAAAGGCCGTGGCTTCACGCATCATTCATCGGTGAAGTTGTAGCCAGGGAGGGTCATAGCAATCGGACCGCCTAACCATGAGCTTCGCCACCACACCCGCCCGCAGCACTTTCTCCATCCGGACCTCGCTGCTTGCCACGGTTGCCGTGCTGGCCGCGCTCTCCACGGGCGGCTTTGGCTGGCGCGCGGCGGAAGATTCGGGCCGGCTTAGCGCCGCCAAGTCCGCCGCCGAGGCCGACAGTGCCGCCAATCGCTTTGCCGCCGGCCTGTTTGAGGTGCTGCTGGAGCGGATGACCACCAACAACGCACTCCAGGCGGCCGAGCCCGCGGGGGCCGATACCCTCGCCGAGATCAACCGCCGCCGCGCCGCCGTTCAGGCCCAATTCGTTCCAGGGCTGGAAGTCCTGGCCCGTAAGCCCTTCCCCGGCCGTGACGCGTTGCTTGCCGATCTTCGTGGCGCGCAGCAGCGCGCGGATGCCGCCCGCCGCGCCACCGATGCTGCCATGCGCTTGCCCAAGGAGAGTCGCGACGCCGCCCTCCTGCGGGATTACCTGCCCCAGATAAACGCCTTCGTTGCCTCGGCCACGCAGCTTTGGTTCGCTGCCTCCCACGCAGTGGCCGCGACCGACCCGCAGCTCGCCCGCCTCGCTGTCGTGAAGGAGCTTGGCTGGCGCATGCGGGAGACAGCGGGCACCGAGCGTTCTGGTGTTGCTTCGTACATCGTTACCGCCCGCCCGGTCCCGGTTGATAGCATCGCCGCCCACGCCGCCATGCGCTCCCGCGTGGATCAGCTCTGGGCGATGTTGGAGAACCTGGCCCCGGCCGCCGATCCGGCCACCCACCCCGCACTCCGGACCGCCCAGGCGGAGGCGCGAAGCGGGTATTTCGAAGGCTTCCGCCCCTTCGTGGACCGCACGGTGGCTGGCGGCGCAGAGGGCGGGCGCTACACCGTCCCCGTCGCCACCTTCACAAACACGACGACGCCTCAACTCGGCACCCTGCTCGGCATCATGCACGCTGGGGCCACGGCCAGCGAGGCGCGCACCGCAGCACTGGTCCAGCGCGCCTGGCTGGATATCGGGATCGCAGCGCTGCTCATGCTGCTGGCGCTCGGCACCGCGTTGCTGGCGCTTTACGTGGTGCTGCGCCGGGTGGCACGCCCGCTCACCACCCTGGCCGCCACAACCGACCGACTTGCCGCTGGCGACCTCGGCATCGAGGTGGCGGGAACCGAGCGTGGCGACGAAGTGGGCGCGCTGGCCCGTGGCCTGCAAACCTTGCGCGACGGCACCCGCCGCGCGCGTGAGCTGGAGGCCACGGCCGCAGAACAACGCGCCACGCGGGACCGCCGCCAGGCCGCGACGGAGCGCCACACCGAAAACTTCGCTACCTCCATCACCGGCATCATGGCGACACTCGGCGGTTCTGCCGGCGCCATGCGCACGGCGGCCGGGGCGATGGCCGAGGTGGTGGCGCAAAGCCGCGACGCCGCCTCCCACACCGCCAAGGGCTCGCTGGAAAGCTCGCGCAATTTGAGCGCCGTTGCTGCCGCGACGGATGAACTCAGCGCCAGCGTGAGTGAGATCACCCGTCAGGTGGCCCAGGCCGCCAGCGCCGCGCAGGATGCGGTCAGCCGGGCCGAGGCGACTGATGCCACCGTGCGCGGCCTCTCCGAGGCGGCCGGCCAGATCGGCGATGTGGTGCGGATGATCAGTGACATCGCGGGCCAGACCAACCTCCTGGCGCTGAACGCCACGATCGAGGCTGCGCGCGCAGGGGAGTCGGGCAAGGGCTTCGCCGTGGTGGCGAGTGAGGTCAAGCAATTGGCCGCACAGACCGCCCGCGCCACCGAGCAGATTGCCGCGCAGGTTTCCGCTATCCAGGGCGCGACCCAGCAGGCGGTGGGCGCCGTTCAGGAGGTGGGCCAGGCCATCGGGCGCATGAACGAAGTGGCGAGCGCCATCGCTGCCGCCGTGGAGCAGCAGGGCGCGGCCACGCGGGAAATCGCTGGCCAGGTCGCCATGGTGGCCGGCCAGACGCAGGAGGCGGCGGGCGCCATGCAGCAGGTCTCCGATGCCTCGGAACGGGCGGGCGGCAACAGCCGCAGCGTTCTGGCGGCCGCGAACGATGTTGCCCAGGTGTCGGATAAACTGCGCCTGGAGGTGGATCAGTTCCTCGCGGCCATGAATGCCGAGGATGAGGAGCGCGGCATCAGGGCCGGCTGAAGCCGGTAGACTAGGCCGATGGGGTTGCGGAGGTGCTCAACACCTCACGCGGGCCGAACCGGCGCTGGCTATCTCTCATTCCCTTTGCCGGGAAAATCCTCGACCAACTCCGCGATCCGCTGCGGGTCACTCTGCTCCATGACTCGCCTCGCGAATCGTGCGCAGTCATCAATATCGAGCGCCCGCACCGCCTGCTTCACCCGCGGAATCGAGCCCGCATTCATCGAAAGACTGCGCAAGCCCAGGCCCAGTAGCAGCGGCACCAGCTTGGGGTTGCCCGCCATCTCGCCGCAGACGCTGACGGGCATGCGCAGGCGGAGCGCGGCTTCGGTGGCGAATTGCATCAGCCGCAGCACCGCTGGATGCAGCGGATCATACAAATGCGCCACGTCAATCTCGGCGCGGTCCACGGCCAGCGTGTACATGGTCAGGTCATTGGTACCGATGGCAAAGAAATCCGCCTCCAGGGCGATGGCATCGGCGGCCAGTGCTGCCCCTGGCGTTTCGATCATCGCACCCAGCGGAGGCAGTTTCTCCGGCAGCGTCTCGCCCCGGCGGCGCAGGCGGCGGGCCACGCGCTCATAGATTTCGCGCGCCTGGGCCACTTCCGAGGGCACGGTCACCATGGGCAGCAAAACGCGCACC
This sequence comes from Acetobacterales bacterium, assembly GCA_038247025.1. GTDB lineage: Bacteria > Pseudomonadota > Alphaproteobacteria > Acetobacterales > Acetobacteraceae > Roseococcus. The sequence continues at coordinate 144 of JBBRVI010000362.1, read as the reverse complement.
TGTCCCAGATGTGCTACGCGCAGGATGGCGGCGAATTGCTCCTCCAGCAGCGCCGGGCGCCGAAGCAGCAAGCGCAGCCCCCGCAGGCCGAGTGCGGGGTTGGGGCCGGTGGCCACGGGCACGCCCTGGGCCAGGGCCTGCATG
>JBBRVI010000361.1:0-3296 GCA_038247025.1 Acetobacterales bacterium | reverse complement strand
GGCGTGCTGGACGAAGCGGGCGGGTTGATCGGCATCATGACGGACGGAGATTTGCGCCGCGCCTTGCAGGCGGCCCAGGCACTCGATGGCCCCGTCAGCGCCGTGATGACGAAGTCACCCCAGACGGCTTCTGCGGAGATGATGGCCGCTGACCTTCTGCGCCTCATGAACAAGCGCTCGATCACCAGCCTCTTTGTGGTGGAGCAGCGGCGGCCGATCGGGATCATCCATATTCACGACCTGCTGCGTGTGGGGGTCGGGTAAGCTGTCAACCCACACGGCCAAGCCCGTACCCGCGGCCGATCACATACGCCTGGAGCGATTCCACGTCGCTCGCCTGGCTGTGGATGCGATAGCGGACAAGATCCCGGATGGAGACAATTCCGCAAAGCCGGCGGGTGTCATCCACAACGGGCAAGTGGCGGAAATAGCCGGCATCCATCACTTCCATCGCTTCCAGCACCGTGCTGGCAGCGGTGACCACCTGGACCTCATGCGTCATCAGCGCCGAGACCTTCAAGTCAAGCAGCCCCGCGCCATGCTGCGTGAGGCCGCGGACCACGTCCCGCTCACTCAGGATGCCGATCAGGTTTCCAGCGGCGTCACACACCACCACCGCGCCTATGCGCTGGCGGGAAATGATGTTGGCGGCTTCCATCACCGCCGCCTCGGGGAGCACCGAGATGACGGAAGAACCCTTCTGGTTGAGCACTGCACCGACGGTCATGAGGGATTCCTTGAACAAAAGAGGCTGGTCCGACTGTATATAGCTGCGCAAAACCATCTGGCAGCGGGGATTCAGAGTAGATGACAAAGACTTCATTCTCTTTGCGTGATGTTTTGGCTGATGTTCATCCGTTGGGTCCCCCCACGTGCCGCTGACCATCGCCTGCCTGCACACGGCAGCCGACAACGCGGCTATCTTTGACGCAGCCGCTGGGGCGCTGCCTGGTGGGGCGCTGCGCCTCACTCATCACATCCGCCCTGATCTGTTGCGCGAACCCACGCCCGATACGCTGGACGAAGCGGCGAGCCTGCTTCGGGCGCTGACCCGGGACGCCGATGCCGTGCTGCTCACCTGCTCCACGATCGGCGCCGCAGCCGGACTGGCCGGCGGTGGCACCTGCCCTGTCCTGCGCGCCGATGCCGCCTTGGCCGAAGCTGCCGCCCGTTCAGGCGACACAGTGCAGGTGCTCTATGCCGCGCCGACCACGCTCGAGCCGACACGAAGGCTGTTCGAGGCCGCGGCCAGCCGGACAGGTGCCAGCATCCATATGCGCTTCATCGAAGGCGCGTGGGCTTTGTTCCTCGCAGGCGAGACCGGCGCCTATCACGCTGCGATAGTGGGGGCCGCCCAAGGGCTGGAGGGGCGCATCGTTCTCGCGCAAGCATCCATGGCGGGGGCTGCGGCGCTGATGCAGCACGCCAGTCCGCTGACTGTCCCGGGCATTGGTGTGATGGCCGCAGCGCGCGCGGCGGTGCTGGCGCGCAATTCGCGCTAGGGTATGGTTCCACGATTCGCAGGAGGGCGGGAATTGGCCTTCATCATCGCCGTCGCACAGCAAAAGGGAGGGGCTGGGAAATCCACCCTGGCCTCAAATCTTGCGGTCGCCCTGTTGCAGGGGGGCAAGCGTGTGGCCCTGCTCGACACCGACCCCCAGGCAAGCCTGGCCCGCTGGCACGGTTTGCGCCCGGTGGATGCCCCCAAGCTCATCTTTGACTCGCCCTCCGGCTGGCGCGTGACCGGATCGCTGGAAAAGCTGAAGCCCGATAGCGATTTCATTGTCATGGACACGCCGCCGCACGCCGATACGGACAGCAAGATCGCCATTCGTGCGGCCAATCTGGTGCTGATCCCGCTTCAACCTTCCCTGCCCGATCTCTGGGCCAGCGAGGCCACCATCGCCCTCGCCGAGAGTGAAAAGCGCCAGTACCGCCTGGTGCTGAACCGCCTGCCCAGCGCGGGGCGGATGCGCGAAATCGTGATGGAGGAACTGGCCCGCCGCAAGGCGCCCGTCCTTCAGGAGGCGCTGGGCAACCGCACCGCCTTCGCGGCGGCCTTTGCCTTGGGCCAGGGTGTCACCGAGAGCGCACCGCGCAGCCCTGCCGCAGAGGAAATCCGCGCGCTCGCTGCCGCGGTTCGGAAACTCGCCAAATGAAGGTCAATTGATGTCGTCGAACGTGGCCCTTGCCCTTCACCTGCTTTTTGCCGCGATCTGGGTGGGGGGCATGGCATTTGCGATCTTTGCCCTGCGCCCTGCGCTTTCCGTGCTGGAACCGCCGCAGCGCCTGGCGCTGATGGGGCGCGTCCATAAGCGCTTCTTCCTGGTGATCTGGCACGCGATGCCCATCACCATCGTCAGCGGGTATTTCCTGCTGTTCGGCCATTTCGGTGGGTTTCGCGGCGCAGGTTGGCATGTGCATGTGATGCACTTGACGGGCCTCATCATGAGCGTGATCTTCCTGCTGATCTTCTTCAGCCCCTGGCAAGCCATGCGACGCGCGTTGGCCGCAGGCGACATGGCCGCGGCGGCTGCGGCGAATGAGCGCATCCGCATCATGGTCTCGGTCAATCTGGCCATCGGTGTGCTCACCACCGCCATTGCCGGTTGGGGGCGCATCGGGTGAAGGCCAAGCTCACCATACGCGACGATGACTACCCGGAGCTCGAGGCCGTTGCCGCCATCCAGCGCGGGCTGCACACCTACAACCAGGAACGCGGCGGCCCCTATGACCGCGAGCCCGTCACGGTCCTCGCACGCGATGAGGATGAGGTGGTGAAGGGCGGGCTGCTTGGTCTCACCTATTGGAACTGGTTGTTCATTGACTGGCTGTGGCTGGCGGCCGAGATGCGCGGCCAGGGGCTGGGCACGGAATTGCTCAACCGCGCTGAGGCCGTGGCCCGCACGCGCGGCTGCACCGATGCCTACACGGACACCTTCAGCTTCCACGCGCCACAATTCTGGCTGCGCAATGGCTGGGCTGAAGCCGGGCGGCTGGATGGCATGCCGCCGGGGCATGCGCGCATCTGGTATCGCAAGAAGCTTTAGTCGGGGAAGCCGTAGAGCCGGGCGGGGTTGTCCACCAGGATGTTGTGGCGCAGGCCCTCCTCCGGCACCCAGTGGAACAGCCAGTCGAGCAGCATGCCGTCATCCAGCATCACCTCGGGTGTGAGGAATTGGGTGTGCGGCCAGTCCGTGCCCCAGACGCAGTGTTCTGGCGCGGCCTCGACGAAGCGCCGCGCGATGGGCGTGAGGTCCGCATAGGGCGGCGCGCTGGCCCGATAGCCGCAGAGC
>JBBRVI010000360.1:0-3300 GCA_038247025.1 Acetobacterales bacterium | reverse complement strand
TGGGCCGCCCACGGGAAGGGCCGAAAAGCCGCGAATGGCGGCGGCGATCTTCTCGGCCGAGCCTTCGCCCTGCACGGGAACGGGCCAGAGGATCACATGGCGCGGGAAACGCCGCGCCAGGGTGGTGCGGATATCCTGGAGCACCGCGCCCTGCGGACTGGTCACCACACCGATCACACGCGGCAGCAGCGGCAGGGCGCGCTTGCGGCTGGGCTCGAACAGGCCTTCCTTCAGCAGGGCAGCCTTGAGCGCCTCAACCCGGGCCAGCATGGCACCTGCGCCGGCATATTCCAGCTTCTCGATGACCAACTGGTATTTCGAGCGGTCGGCATAAGTGGAGAGGCGGCCGGTGGCGATCACCTCCATCCCGTTCTCGGGCTTGAGGCCGACGCGCGAGACAGTGCCCTTCCAGATCACAGCTTCGATCTTGGCGCTCTCCTCTTTCAGCGAGAGATAGATGTGGCCGGAGGCGTAGGGCTTCACCTCAGTCAGCTCGCCGCGGACGCGCACGCGGGCGAACGCGCCTTCCAGCGTGCGCTTGATGGCGCTGGCCAATTCGCCCACACCGTACTCGGGAATATTGTTCAAAACGCCGTCCATCCCCGACTTATACGGATGGATTTGGGCTTTGCGGAGGCAATGGGCATGAAGGTTCTGGTGGTTGGCGGCGGCGGGCGCGAGCATGCGCTGTGCTGGGCCATCGCGGCCTCGCCCTTGCTCACCCGTTTGTGGTGCGCCCCAGGCAATCCCGGCATCGAGGAAGTGGCGGAATGCTTGGCGATTGGCGCGGAGGATGTTTCGCGGATCGTCGCCTTTGCAGTGGCCGAGCAGGTGGATCTGGTGGTGGTCGGCCCCGAGGCGCCGCTCACTCTGGGCATGGCTGATGCCTGCGCCGCGGCGGGCATTGCCTGTTTCGGCCCCAGTGCCGCCGCCGCGCGACTCGAAGGCAGCAAGAGCTTCTTCAAGGAGATCGCCAATGCGGCCGGCGCCCCCACCGCCACCCATGGCCGCTTCACAGACGCCGATTCCGCACGCGCCTATCTGCGCGAAAAGGGCGCGCCCATCGTGGTGAAGGCCGATGGGCTGGCCGCCGGCAAGGGCGTGGTCGTGGCTGCGTCGCTTGCCGAGGCCGAGGCTGCCATCGCCGACATGATGGAAGCCGGCATCCATGGGCAGGCCGGGCGCGTGGTCGTCATCGAGGAATGCCTGATCGGCGAGGAGATCAGCTTCTTCGCGCTCTGTGACGGCACCCACGCCATCCCGCTCGGTGCCGCGCAGGATCATAAGCGCGTGGGCGATGGCGATACCGGCCCCAATACCGGCGGCATGGGCGCCTATTCGCCGCCGCCGGCCTTCACCGAGGCGCTGCAAAGCCAGGTCATGGCAGAATGCATCAACCCTGTGCTGGCGGAACTGGCGCGGCGGGGCACGCCCTTCCAGGGTGTGCTTTTCGCCGGGTTGATGCTGACGGCGGAAGGCCCGAAGCTGTTGGAATTCAACGTCCGCTTCGGTGACCCCGAATGCCAGGCCCTGATGTTGCGGCTGCGCAGCGACATCCTCCCTGCCCTGCTCGCCGCCACCCAGGGCGAGTTGCGCAACTTCGACCTGCGCTGGGAGAAGCTGGCGAGCATCCTCGTCGTCATGGCAGCACGGGGCTATCCGGGTACGCCCCTGCGCGGGAGCGAAATCCGGGGCCTGGAAGCCGCCGCCCAGGTGCCGGGCGTGCAGATATTCCACGCCGGCACGACGCGTGATGATAGCGGGCAGCTGTTGGCCAATGGAGGCCGCGTGCTGGGCATTGGTGCCACGGGCGCCACCCTCGCCGAAGCCCGCACTGCCGCCTATGCCGCCGTGGCGCTGGTGGATTGGCCGCAGGGCTTCTGCCGCAGCGACATCGCCTGGCGTGCCCTTCCATCACAAGCCGGGTGATGGCAGGCTCCGCCGCAAAGCGAGGAACCCTGTCATGACCTACACAAACCCCGAGACCATCGCCCTGCATGGCGGCAGCCATCGCGCCGACCCCAATACGGGCAGCGTGGCCGTGCCCATCCACCAAACCACCAGCTTCCAGTTCCAGGATACCGGCCATGCCGCGCGCCTGTTTGGGCTGGCTGAACTGGGCAATATCTACACCCGCATCATGAACCCAACCTGCGACGCGCTGGAGACGCGCATCGCGCAACTCGAAGGCGGGGCGGCTGCACTGGCCGTGGGCTCGGGCCAGGCGGCGACCACTTTCTGCGTGATGAATCTCTGCGGAGTTGGCGACAACATCGTCAGCTCCACAGACCTTTACGGCGGCACCTACAACCTGTTTGCCAATACGCTGAAGCAGTTCGGCATCGAGGTCCGCTTCGTGGACCCCGCCGACCCCGAAGCCTTTGCCCGCGCGACCGACGCCCGCACGCGCTGCTACTACGCCGAGACGCTGCCCAACCCGAAGCTCCAAGTCTTCCCCATCGGCGAGGTCGCAGCGATCGGCCGGCGCCTGGGCGTGCCGCTCATCATGGACAACACGGCGGCACCCATCCTGTGCAAGCCGTTTGAGCATGGCGCGGCCATTGTCATGCACTCCACGACAAAGTGGATCGGTGGGCATGGTACCTCCATCGGCGGCATCGTCGTAGATGGTGGCAATTTCGATTGGGAAGCGGGCGGCGATCGCTTCCCCACGCTGAACAAGCCTGACCCCAGCTACCACGGCGCGGTCTGGAGCCAGGCGGCCAAGCCGCTCGGCCCCATCGCCTATATCCTGCGCATGCGCACCTGCCTGCTGCGTGACCTCGGCGCGCCCATGTCGCCCTTCAACGCCTTCATGTTCCTTCAAGGATTGGAGACGCTGCCGCTGCGCATGGAGCGGCATTGCAGCAACGCGATCCGCGTCGCGGCCTATCTGGCCGGCCACCCGAAGGTGACGCGGGTGATCCATCCCTCGGTGGCTGAAGGCGAGTCACGCCGTCGGGCCGAGGCTTATCTGAAGGGCGGCTATGGCAGCCTGATGGGCATTGAACTGGCCGGCGGCAAAGAGGCCGGCCAAGCCTTCATCGAGAAGCTGAAGATGTTCTACCACGTCGCCAATATCGGCGACGCGCGCAGCCTGGCCATCCACCCCGCCACCACCACCCACAGCCAGTTGAACGAGGCCGAGCAGGCGGCGAGTGGAGTCACGCCCGGCTATATCCGCCTGTCCATCGGCATCGAGCATATTGACGACATCCTGGCCGATCTTGAGCAAGCGCTGGCCTGATGAGCGTCTTCGGCTCCTTCCCCTCCACGCGGCTGCGCCGCAACCGCCGCGAT
>JBBRVI010000359.1:0-3307 GCA_038247025.1 Acetobacterales bacterium | reverse complement strand
GGCGCAGCGCGGTGATCGAGCAGGAGGAAGTGTTGCTGGCCGTGCTGGTCACGGTGGGTGGCGCTGTGACGACCCGCATGGCGCTGCTGCGCATGCGCGCGCCCGGCCTGCCCTGATACCTCGTGCTCAGCCACGGCGCCGGTTCCTGACTGTGCGAGGAGGCCGCCGGGTAGGAGGACCTGGCCGGTCACGGTCACCTTGGCTGGTGAATTCCTCCAATCCGGCAGGCAGGATTTCAAGCAAACTGGCTGGTTCGCCGGTGGCCTCCGCAATCAAGGCAGCGGCTTCGGCGAGCAGCGCATCCTCCGCCCCGCCCGCCACCCATTCCCGACCGACTTCAAGCAACGCGGGCACGGCCAGCGGCGAGACCTGATCCAGCCGGCGATGGCGGATTTGCCCCTTTACGCGGGTCAGCAAGGTTCCGATGCGGCGCACATCGGTCAGGCCAAAGGCGGCCTCCGCGCGGGTGGCGCGCAACAGCACATGGTCGGGCTCGTGCTTGCGCAGCACGTCATAGATCAGGTCGGAATTCACGCTCATCTGCTTTCGGGATTTTTCCACGCCGGGGTGATGTTTTTCGAGCAGTCCAGCAATGGTGGCGATGTTGCGAAAGGTGCGACGAAGCATGGAGCTTTCCGCAATCCAATCCTCCAGATCCTCGCCGAGCAGGTCCTCGACAAAGAGGGCGGAGGGGTCATCGGGTTCAAAGGCGCTCCAGCAGGCCAGGATGTAGTCGGTGGCGACGAAGCCGAGGGGTCCCCAGCCAAGACGCTCCATCCGCCGTGTTGCCAGCATGCCCAGCGTCTGATGCGCGAGCTTGCCCTCGAAGCAATACGCCACCAGAAACCATTTGCCGCCGCGTGGGAAGGTCTCGACCAGCAAGCCGGTGGCGGAGGGCAATTCGCTCTTGATGCGCTGCATCTGCAGCCATTCCTGCACGCTTTCGGGCAGCACGGCCCAATGTTCCGGATCGGCGAGGATGGCCTGCACGCGCGCGGCGAGATGCGTCGAAAGCGGCATGCGCGCACCCCCATAGGCAGGCACGCGCGGCTCGCCCTCGCCACCGCGTGAGACCTCGGCCACCAGGCCGTTCATGCCCTCAAAGCGCAGGACCTGGCCGGCGAAGCGGAAGGTGTTGCCCTGGGTGAGCGTCGAGATGAACCATTCCTCCACCTCACCCAGCATGGGCCCGCCGCGCAGCTTCACCTTCATCAGCGGCAATTCGACAATGGTGCCGAGGTTCATGCGCAATTGCCGCGCGACCAAGGTGCCACGCACATGCACCATCCCCTCGGAATCACGAAACAGGCGACGCCAGCGGTCATAGCTGGCAAGCGCATAGCCGCCATCCTCGACGAAGCGCAGCACATCGTCGAAATCACGGCGGGTGAGGTCCGCGTAGGCACCCGCGCGGATCACCTCGCCATACAGGTCATCGGGGTGGAAGGGCGCATGGCAGGCCATGGCCAGGATGTGCTGGGCCAGCACGTCCAGCCCGCCGGGGCGCGGCGGTTCGCCATCCAGCTCGCCCGCGGCGACACTTTCGATGGCAGCCGCGCATTCAATCACCTCGAAGCGATTGGCGGGCACCAGCAACGCAGCCGAGGCTTCGTCCATGCGGTGATTGGCGCGGCCCACGCGCTGCAACAGGCGCGAGACCCCCTTGGGCGCGCCCACCTGGATCACCTGGTCCACCGCGCCCCAGTCAATCCCCAGATCGAGCGAGGAGGTGGCCACCACGCCGCGCAGCCGGCCATCCGCCATCGCGGCTTCGACCTTGCGGCGCTGCTCGACCGTCAGGCTGCCGTGATGGACGGCGATGGGCAGGTTATCCTCGTTGAGCTTCCACAGGGCCGCGAAGATCAGCTCGGCCTGGGCGCGGGTGTTGACGAAGACGATGGTGACGCGCGCGGCCGCGATGCGCGCCAGGATTTCCGGCGCTGAGGCCAGGCCCATATGCCCGCCCCAGGGCAGGCGGCCCTCTGGGAGTTGCACGCTGATGCGTGGTGCGGCGCCGGGCTCGGCGCGGATCAGCTCCACATCCTCAGGCCGCGCGGTGGGTGAGAGCCAACCGCGCAGGGCCTGGGGGTGGTTGACGGTGGCGGAGAGCCCGATTCGGCGCGCCCGCGGTGCCAGGGCTGAAATGCGGGACATCGCCAGGGAAAGCTGGTCCCCGCGCTTGGTGCCGGCCAGCGCATGCGCCTCATCCACCACCACGGCCTCGACATCGCCGAACAGGGTGTCGGCGTCGGGGAGGGAGAGCAGGAGGGTCAGGCTCTCCGGCGTGGTCAGCAGGATATTGGGCGGGTTTTCGCGCTGCCGGGCGCGGCGATTGGCGGGTGTGTCGCCGGTGCGGGTCTCGATGCGGATGTCCAAGCCCATTTCCGCCACGGGCGCGTCAAGATTGCGCGCGATATCAACCGCCAACGCCTTGAGCGGCGAAATATACAGCGTGTGCAGCCCAGCGCGCGGGCGCTCATGCAGGGCAATCAGCGAGGGCAGAAACCCCGCCAGCGTCTTGCCGCCGCCCGTGGGAGCGATGAGCAGGGCCGAATGTCCGGCGCGGGCGGCCGCCAGCATGTCCAACTGATGCGCCCGCGGCGCCCAGCCGCGTGAGGCGAACCAGCGCGTAAAAAGTTCTGGCATTGTTCTCATTTAAGTCCAGCTATAAGGGGTACCCACTGGCCCGTGAAGGAGCCCATGCCCGCCCATCCCGAAACCTGGCTGCGCGTCACGGAATCCGGCCTCTTCTGCGAGCCGGGCGGCTTCTTTGTGGACCCGCTGCGCCCCGTGGACCGCGCCGTCATCACCCATGCCCACGCAGACCACGCGCGCCCCGGCCACAACCATGTGCTCGGCACGGCCGAAACGCTGGCCGTCATGCGCGTTCGCATGGGTGAGGACCGCGCGGGCCTGACACAGCAGGCGCTGCGCTATGGCGAGAGCCTGACCATCAATGGCGTGCGGCTCTGGCTTCGCCCGGCTGGGCATGTGCTGGGCTCGGCGCAAGTGTGCCTGGAGTGGCAGGGCTCGCGCGTGGTGGTGAGTGGCGACTACAAGCGCCGCGCGGATGCCACCTGCGCCCCCTTCGAGCCCGAGCGCTGCGACGTCTTCATCACGGAAGCCACCTTCGCACTTCCCGTGTTCACCCACCCCCCGGCCGAGCAGGAGATCGCGCGCCTGCTGCGCAGCGTGGCGCTGTTCCCCGAGCGCACGCATGTCATTGGCTGCTATGCGCTGGGCAAGGCGCAGCGGTTGATTTCACTGCTGCGGCAGGCGGGGTGGGATCAGCCCATTCCGCTGCACG
>JBBRVI010000358.1:0-3315 GCA_038247025.1 Acetobacterales bacterium | reverse complement strand
TGGAAGTCGCCTTCGCCGTCACCATCGCCCTGGGCGCGGCTGGCTTGGCCGAACGACTCGGCCTGGGCGCGGCTCTCGGCGCCTTCGCTGCCGGCCTCGCCCTGGGCGGACGCGGCAGCCGCGAAGTGGTGGAAAGTTCGACCCGGCCCCTGACCGGCCTGTCGGCGATCCTCTTCTTCGCGGCGATGGGCGCACTCTTCGACCTTCGTTTCGTGGCAGAACACTGGTTCCAGGTCAGCACCCTCGCCCTGGTGGCCATCGTGGTGAAAGCCCCGGTGGCTGCCCTGGCCATGCGCCTGGCCGGCCTGCCGTGGCGCCAAGCCTGGGGTTGCGGCCTGCTGCTCGCCCAAGTCGGCGAGTTCGCCTTCGTGCTGGCGGCCGGTGCATTCGGGCATACCGACGATCCGGCCCAGCAACATCTCTACAACTTGGTCATCGCCACTACCTGCATCTCCCTGGCCTCGGCTCCGCTTTTGGCGGCACTCGCCAGACCGCTGTTGCCGATCACCAATCTCGCCGGCCTGCGCCAGACTGGCGACACCGTGGTCATCGCCGGTCTCGGCCCGGTCGGCAACACCGTCGTCGACACCCTGCGTAACCAGGGTGTCCCGCTGCTGCTGGTCGACCGCAACGAACGCCTGCTGGCCCCATGGGACGGCGTGCTGGGCGTGCGCACCCATCGCGGCCGTATCGAGGACATGGAAGACTGGATGCCGCTACTCGGTCATCGTCCGACCCTGGTAGTGCTGACCTTCCCGGTCGCTGACGCCTCGGCGGTGGTCGCCAGTCGGTTGCGCAGCCTGGATCCCCGTCTGCGCATCATCGCCCGCGCCCCGTTCACCGCCCAGGTGCAGATGTTGCTCGATGCAGGCGCCCACGAAGTGATCTGCGACGAGGCCGAGACCGCACGCGCCCTGCTCCCTATGCTCGAACGCGCGATGGCCTCGATTCCCAATCAGAGCGGTCGATTGCGCACCACGGCTGCAACCATGCCCGGAGTTGACAGAGGCGACTGACCCGCCAATCTTCGCACCCGTCAGATGGATGCTCCTATCGTCTAGAGGCCTAGGACAGTGGATTCTCAGTCCGCGAACAACGGTTCAAATCCGTTTAGGAGTACCACGCGAAACCCCTGGATAAAACCGGGGGTTTTTCGTTTCTAGCGGTCGGGATCTGAGAGCGGGGGAAGCTGCCATCCCACCACTGTCCCACCGCCGGCGGTAGCGTCCAGATATGCAACGCTCCCCGCCCGGTCACTGGTCCAGGGCGCGGGTCCTCTGGAGGGGGTAGGGCCTTACAGCCGCACCATAGCCCCGGACGTTTTTTGCACAGTCAGAACAAACCCTGAACATATCGGAATGGGCCGCGCCATGGTCGGCAGTCCCGGGCCAAGAAGAAAATAGACTATTTAGCGCAAACGAAGGGATTCCATCCGCAACCGTTCAACCTGTCGGATCGGCAGCAGGTCTGCCACCGTGTCGGCATCGGTCGCATGCGGGAACACCGACAGCACCGGGTCGAAAGGCGCGGCTCGCCACGGCGCGGCAGACGCCACCGCTTCGCACGGCCCAGCCAGCCCGCTGCGCGGCGCGCGGGGCCTCAGCGTTCACGACATGCGCGCGCCCCCGTGGCGGGATCGGCAGGCCAGCCCAGCCCAGGGCTTGCTCCAACGTGCCGCCCGATGGGTTGACCAGCAGGAAGCGGCGCAGCGCATCGGCCCGCTCCGCGATTTCGCAATGCTCGGCATCGTCAGGGATCGGCACCGCATCGACTACCGGCATCGATTCGCCCGTCAGGTCGAACAACGTTGATTGGCGCGGCTTTTCCGTACGCTCCGCAGCGTTGGCGTTGCCCTCGGCGTTAGTCGCGCCGGGGGCTTTATTATTATTGGCGTTGTCCACGGTTAGCCCTCCATCACGGCCGAGGCATTACGACTGGCCAGCCAAGCTAGGACGGCGGAGCGATCATACCGGACGCAGCGCTCGACACGCAGGAAGGGCACCTTCCAGCGGCGGCGCACGCGATCCAAAGCTAGGGTTTTCGGACTACACCGCAGCAAGGCGGCGGTTTCGATCGTGTCGAGCAGCACCGGCACGGCGGCGGGCTCGGTGGTGATGGTTGCAGACATGGGAGACTCCAGGGAAAGGCGGCGACTGCCGCAGGTTCCCCAATCATCCCGTCACGGCGGTTCACCGGTTATCAGCATTCACAGACGGCGGGTCAGATAGACCCGAGTTCTGCGAATTGCTTGGTTTCCTTTATAATTTTACGCAATAACTGAAGTTCGCGCTGGACTAACTGGCACGCCTTAGGGCCATTCGATTTCTCTCTTGTTCCTTCTGGCGTACGGTGCTTTGGGCTGGAGGTCTCTACAAGGTTGGGGCGGGTCACGACAAGACCTCCGCCGGGGTTTCGTGTGATTTGTGTGGCACTTCGGGGGAGAGGCGGCGGCTCACCGATACACTTCCCGCCGGTGTGCCACCCGGACCACCAGCACCAGCAGGTGGTCATCCTCCACCGCGTACACCACGCGATACTGGCCCACCCGGACGCGCCACAGATCAGCGGCGCCGCTCATCTTGAGGCAGCCCGGCGGGCGGGGGTCGTTGGCCAGGGCTCCGCAAGCGGCAGCGATGCGGCGGGCGGTTGTGCGGTCAAGGTCGGCCAGGGCTTTGCGCGCCTCGCGCGACCATTCCACCGCGTACAGGGTCACACCCGCGCCTTGCGGGCAGATGCCGCCAATCCGGCCACAACCTCAGCATGGGGCACCGTCCGGCGTTTGCCGCTGCGTTTGCCGCTGCGGATGCCCGCCAGCACGGTACGGGCCTCGGCAGCCATGCGGCGGTCGATTTCGTCCTCGATGAGTTCCAGATCCTCGATCGGCACGATTGCGGCCACCGGCCTCCCGCGCGAGGTCAGGATGGTTGCGGACTTAGCATGCCGCGCCCGACCGATGACGCCCGACAGGTCGGCCCGCGCATGGGCGATGCTCATAGAGTCGATGCCGTGCAGATTCGGGGCGGCGATGGCCATGGTGTGTCCTTTATGGTGCTTATGTACATCATGCACCAGATACGCCCGGAGGGGAAGGGATAACTGCGGAGGCTCCAGCCGGCAGGTCGGGGGTCGGGGTTGTGTCGGTTCTGTCGGACGTTTCGGGGGATGGGCTGGTGGTCACACTGGCCAGCAGGCGCCCGGCATTGTCGGACAGCATGCGGCGCACGGGATCATCCGACAGGTGGCCATAATGCGCTTCCGTCACCCGCGTATCGGCGGGCCCCAGGCTGGCAGCGACTACCGCCATAGAGGCGCCGG
>JBBRVI010000357.1:0-3345 GCA_038247025.1 Acetobacterales bacterium | reverse complement strand
GGAAAGGCGCCGAAGGCTTTCTGGTGGCAGTGGCCGTGGATATGCGCCGTCTCGGCAACCGGCTTGAGCGCTGGCAGCGAGCCCTCGGCCTCCAGGAATTCCGTGATGAGGAAGGCGCGTTTGCTGAGGGCCTCGCTCTGCGGGCCAGGCAGCAGGGCCAGGAATTCATCGCGCAGAGTCATGATGCAGGAGGGCTCCAACCCCAGCACAGGCGCGTCGGAGGTGGAGAGTGCTGCCAGGGTGCGACGGGCCTCCGAGCGCGCTTGCTCCACCATGCCAGCGGCGAGGTAGGTACGGCCGCAGCAGAGCGGGCGGCCTTGGGCCTGCGCGGGTTTGACGGTGTAGCCTGACGCAACCAGGACACGCACGGCAGCGCGCAGATTCTCCGGCTCGAAATAGCGGTTGAACGTGTCCCCAAAGAGCAGGACTTCGCGCCCCGCGCCGCCCTTTGCCTCGCTGTCGGCGAAGGCATCGCTGCGGAAGCGCGGCAGGCTGCGCCCGGCAGCCAAGCCGAGGAACTTCTCGGACAGCTTCGCCAGGCCGGGGATGGTGTCGCGCAGATTGGCCAGCCACGGCGCGAAGCGGGCATAGCGCGCGATCTGGGGCAGATGCGCGATCAGCAAGTCCTTCAGGGGCACGCCCGTTGCGGCGTTGCGCGCGGCCAGCACCTCGATCTTCATGCGCGCCATGTCCACGCCCGTCGGGCATTCGCGGCGGCAGCCCTTGCAGGAGACGCAGAGCGACATCGCCTCCTGCACCGCGACACTCGCAATGCCACCTTCGATCTGGCCCGTCAGCGCAAGCCGCAGCGTGTTGGCGCGACCGCGCGTGAGGTGCAGCTCATCGCGCGTGACGCGATAGCTCGGGCACATCACATTCGCGTCGGATTTCCGGCAGGTGCCGTTGTTGTTGCACATCTCGACCGCGCCGAGAAAACCGCCCTGCGGGCCTGGATGGGCGGACCAGTCCAGCACCGGCCTGATGCGCGCATCCGCCGCATATTCGGGGGCGTAGCGGAAGAGACTGCGGTCATCCATGCGCGGCGGATGCACGACGCGGCCGGGGTTGAGCAGGTTGGCGGGGTCAAACGCATCCTTCACGCCCTCGAAAGCGCGAACGATGCGCGCGCCGAACATGGATTCGTGAAACTCGCTGCGGACGATGCCATCGCCATGCTCGCCCGAATGGCTGCCCTTGTATTCGCGCACCAGGGCGAAGCATTTTTCCGCGATCTCGCGCATCTTCCGCACGTCGCCGCCCTCTTTCATGTTCAGCACGGGGCGGACATGCAGGCAGCCGACGGAGGCATGGGCGTACCAGGTCCCCTTCACGCCGTATTCGTCGAAAACGGCGGTCAGGCGTTCGGTGTAATCGGGCAAATCCTCCAGGCTGACGGCTGCGTCCTCGATGAAGCTGACGGGCTTTGCGTCCTGCTTCTGGCTCATCATGATGTTGAGCCCGGCCTCGCGCACTTCGGCGATGGCGGCCTGGAAGGCGGCATCCGACGCGTGCACCACCTGTCCCGGCAGGCCGAGATCGCCCATCATTTCGTCCAGCGAGGCCAGTTGGCGCTTCAGCTTCGCGTCATCATCACCGTGGAATTCGACGATGAGCAGGCTGTCCGGCTCGCCGATCAGCATCAGGTCAATCGTGGGGCGATAGAGGGGAATGCCGCGCCCCAGATCAATCATCGTGCGGTCCACCAGCTCCACCGCCTCGGGGTCAAGCGAGACCAGATGCTTCGACGCCTCCATGGCGCGGCGGAAGCTCGGGAATTGACAGATGCCCACCACCTTGCGCGGCTTGATGGGCCAGAGCTTGAGGTCCAGCGCAGCCGAAAACGCCAGCGTCCCCTCACTGCCCACCAGCAGCCGAGCCAGATTCCCGCGACCATTTGCCCGCGCATCCGGCGTCAGTGCATCCAGGTTGTAGCCACCCACGCGGCGCAGCTGGGCGGGGAATTTCTCTGCGATCTCGGCGGCCTCACGCTCACCCAGCGCGTGCAGGCGGGCGACAAGATCGGTGTTGGGCAGCCCTTCGCCAAAGACATGCCGCGAGCCATCGGCGAGGATGGCGTCAATCGCACGCACATTATCCGCCATCAGCCCGTAGCGGATGGATTTGGAGCCGCAGGAATTGTTGCCCGCCATGCCGCCGATGGTGCAGCGCTGCCAGGTGGAGGGGTCCACAGGGAAGAATTTGCCCGTGCTTTTCAGCGCCTCATTCAGCGCGCCCAGCGTGATGCCAGGCTCAACGCGCGCCGTATCGCCTTCGACGCTCAGCACGCGGCGCAGATGCTTGGTGCAATCCAGCACCAAAGCGCGATTTACCGTCTGCCCGCATTGGCTGGTGCCGCCGCCGCGCGGCAGGATGGGGATACCTTCCTCGCGGCAGATGGCCATGGCCGCTTCGACATCCGCGGTGGTTTTGGGCACCAGGACTCCAATGGGCTCCACCTGATAAATGCTGGCATCGGTGGCATAGCGGCCCCGATCGGCCCGGGTGAAGAGAACCTCCCCCTCCGTCTCGCGGCGCAGCCTCTCGGCGAGGCGGGAATCTGCAATTCGGCGCGTGATGACGTTCATGGGAGCCTTTCTACCCCCGACACGAGCGCGCCGTCAGATGGATAATCCGCTTCCCGCACAGAAGCCTGCCTCATTGGCAAGATCGCTGGTTTGAGGGCATAGGGCAGGAACCCGAGAGGAACCCAACCATGGCCTATTTCCAGACCCGCACCACACCAGGCCGGCATTTCCTGCAAATCCCCGGCCCCTCCAACGTGCCAGACCGCGTGCTGCGTGCGCTGGACAACCCGACCATGGACCATCGCGGCCCGGATTTCGGCGTGATGGGGGCCTCGATCCTGGACAAGGTGAAGCGCATCTTTCAGACCGAGAACCACGTCATCATCTTCCCTGCCTCTGGCACAGGTGCCTGGGAGGCCGCGTTGGTCAATACGCTCAGCCCCAATGACCGCGTGCTGATGTGTGAGACGGGCTGGTTCGCGAGTCTCTGGCACGAAATGGCCGAGCGGCTGAACATCCGCCCCGAATTCATCAAGGGCGACTGGCGCCGCGGCGCCGAGCCCGACGCCATCGAAGCCTATCTGCGCGCCGACAAGGGGCACGAGATCAAGGCCGTCTGCGTCGTGCACAACGAGACGAGCACGGGCAGCACCAGCCGCATCGGCGAGGTGCGCGCCGCGATTGACGCCGCCGGCCACCCCGCGCTGCTTGTGGTGGATACGATCAGCGGCCTGGGGTCCATGGATTACCGGCATGATGAATGGGGCGTGGATGTCACCATCTCCGGCTCGCAAAAGGGGCTGATGCTGCCGCCGGGGCT
>JBBRVI010000356.1:0-3359 GCA_038247025.1 Acetobacterales bacterium | reverse complement strand
GGGGCTCGGGGACCTTTCGATCCTGGCTGAGCCGCGGACGGCGATGGCGGCGCTGGTGTTCAACGCCATGTGGCGCGATGCCGCCTTCGCCATGATCATGCTGTTGGCCGGGCTGAAGGCGATCCCGCCCGAGTTGCATCTCGCCGCGCGGGTGGATGGCGCCAGCGCCTGGA
Organism: Acetobacterales bacterium; assembly: GCA_038247025.1. GTDB lineage: Bacteria > Pseudomonadota > Alphaproteobacteria > Acetobacterales > Acetobacteraceae > Roseococcus. The sequence continues at coordinate 3,186 of JBBRVI010000356.1, read as the reverse complement.
TGCGCTTCCGCCGCATCACGCTGCCACTGCTGCGCATCCCCATCCTGATCACGCTGGTCCGGCTGCTGGTGCATTTCGTCAACATCCTGACCTTTCCGCTCATCCTGACCGGCGGCGGCCCCGGCAATGCGACGGAGGTTGTGGTGCTGGAGGTGTTCCGGCTGGGCTTCGCCGACCATGTTCTGGGCCAGGCCAATGCGCTGGCGCTTTTGGTGTTCCTGGCCGCCATGGTCCTGGTGGGGATCCTGCTGGTGCTGTTCCGCCGCGCGGGGCGCATCTGATGCAGCGCCTGATCCGGCGGCGGCGCCTGCTGCGCGGTGCGGTCAACCTGCTGATCGCGATCTTCGCGTTGTTCCCGATCCTGTGGGGGCTTTCCTCGTCGCTGAAGCCCACCGACCAGATCATCGAATTCCCGCCACGGTTGCTGCCGTCGGAGCCGACGCTGGAACACTACATCCGGATCTTCCAGGACGACGCCGCCTACTACATCGGCAATTCCATGCTGGTGTCCGCGGCGACCATCGCGCTGACCATCAGCCTCGCGGCGCTTGGCGGCTATGCGCTCGCGCGCTTCGACTTCCGCGGCCGCGGCGCCATCATGATGATGGTGATCGGGGTGATGAGCATACCGATCGCGTCCCTCCTCGTGCCGACCTTCACGCTGCTGAGCGCTGTCGGGTTGTTCGACACGCGGCTTGGGCTCGTACTGCTCTACAGCGCCTACCAACTGCCGGCCGCGATGTGGATGCTCTACGGCTATTTCATGTCGTTGCCGGTGGAGGTGGAGAATGCCGCACGGGTCGATGGCTGTTCGCCACTGCGCACCCTGTGGAAGGTGGTTCTGCCGCTGTCAAAGTCCGGATTGGTCGCGGCAGCGCTGTTCGCATTGGTATTTTCCTGGAACGACTTCGTTGTCGCGGTGACCATGACCTCGTCGCAGGAGACGCGTACCTTTCCGGTCGCAATCTACTTCTATCTCGGCTTCTATGGCCGCGAATGGAGTCCGCTGCTGGCGGCGTCGCTGGTGTCCATCGTGCCGATCATCGCGGTCTTCGTGTTCCTGCAGCGCTATCTCATGTCCGGCTTGACCGGTGGCGGCGTGAAGGGATGATCAGCTGATGTCGACCGTGACGTTCCAGGCGGTGACGAAAACCTATGGTGCGGTGATGGCCCTGGATGCGTTGGACCTGCATGTCGAGGAAGGAGAATTCGTCTCTCTGCTCGGTCCTTCAGGCTCCGGCAAATCCACCACACTCAACCTGCTGGCTGGGCTGATGGATGCGGATTCCGGCCGCATCCTGATCGGGGAACGTGATGTCACGCCACTGCCGCCGGAAAAGCGCGACATCGCGATGGTCTTCCAGAACTACGCGCTTTATCCGCATCTCACCGTCTTCGAGAACCTGGCCTTTCCGCTGGAAGCCCGCAAGCCGAAACCGGATGCCGCGGCCATCAGGTCGAAGGTGGAACTGGTGGCCGGTACGCTCGGCATCGAGATGCTGCTGGCGCGCTACCCGAAGGAGATCTCTGGCGGCCAGCAGCAACGCGTGGCGCTCGGCCGCGCCATGGTGCGCGACCCCAAGGTATTCCTGCTGGATGAGCCGCTGTCGAACCTCGACGCTCGGCTCCGCATCCGCATGCGTCGCGACCTGAAGGCGCTGCATCAGGCGCTCGGCTCCACCATCATCTATGTCACGCACGACCAGTCGGAGGCGATGACGCTTTCCACCCGTATCGCCGTGTTCAACCACGGCAGGCTGCAGCAATACGCGCCGCCAGTGGAGATCTACAATCGCCCGGCCAACGCCTTCGTCGCCAATTTCGTGGGTGAGCAGGAGACAAACTTTCTCGACGGCACGGCGCTTGTCGAAGGCGAGCAGCTGTCCTTCTCCACTGCCTTCGGCACCATCCCATTCGGTCGGCCGGCGGGCGCGGTCGCTGGCCACGGTGCACTCCGCCTCGGCGTGCAGCCCGAGGCGATTACCGCCACGCATGACCCCACGGCGGAGGCACGCATCGTGCTGACTGAGTTGGCCGGCGCCGACCTGTTCCTGACGGTGCGGGCGCGCGACGCGGCGGAGGTGGTGGTGCGCGCGGATCCGAGGGCGTCGCGGCTGGTCGCGGGCGACGGCGTGCGGCTCGCATTCGATTCGCAGCGCCTGCATCTATTCGAAGCTGAGGGCGGCGCGGCTGTCAGCCTCGGCGGAGGATCTGCCGCAGACCGAACCGCCCCGGATTTGCCGGAGGCCCCGGTAATTTGAAATTTTTCACTTGGGTAGCGCCTGACCGCGTATGAGCGATGCGCAGAGGTGGGCGAGAATTGGGTTGACGCGGTCACGGAGACTTCGATTCGCTGGCTGTGTGACCCGCGGCCCCGACCTCGCCAAGCTGACCGTTGCCGAGAGGACGCGCTGATCCTGTCGCTGTTGCCGCGCAAGGCATCGGATCGCGGGGTGACGGCCTGCGACAACCGCATTTTCCTCCAAGCGATCCTCCTGCATGAAGCGTCTCTGCCACCGCCAGGCCACTGGCTTGGCCAACCCTGAGCGGCGCTTGAGCTCAGTCGTCCCGCTCGAGGCCATCACCATCTCGCCGGATTACCGCAAGCGACCCACCACCGCCGAAGTGATTGCCATGGCGGGCCGGTCCGGGAAAATTTTGGCTCCGGCTGCTAACCACAGCGCCCCCTGAACCGAACATGGACAGGGGAGCAAACTTCCCCCTGACCCTGTCCGGGAGCCCGTTCGCTTCCCCGGGGTGGCTTTCAGTTCGGCAGTACCAAAACGGTTCTGCACGTCACGAGGAAGGAACGAGATATGGCGACTCTACGGGCCGTTAACGGCGCGCTTCGATTGGATCAGCTAGGCCAGCTCGAGGCTTTGGATATCACCTCCCCGACAGCGAACCAGATCGTGTTGGACTATAGTGGAGGTGGGTCCACCGAGCTGCTGGGCAGTTTCAGTTTCGGTCCCAGGGGTGTGGCAGGCACCATAACAGGGCTCAATCAGACCTCCGAGGATGGGTCACTCAACTTCACTCTCACCGACGCCACCGTCCCTGCGCCGTTCAATACGGCGTTTGTGGTCGACCTGGCCTCCACGGGCAGGCTGGACCTCGCGGTACAGGTATTGCTGGGAGGCAACGATTTGATTATTGGCGGCGGCAGCAACGACGTCCTGTTTGGCT
>JBBRVI010000355.1:0-3360 GCA_038247025.1 Acetobacterales bacterium | reverse complement strand
GCGCGCGGCGCCACCGACATCCGCGCCGTGCTGTGGGATGTGAACGCGGAGCTTTCCACCATCACGCGGGGCGTTTCCTGACGAGCCTGACCCGCGCTCTTTGAGCCACAACGCAGAAGCGCCTATAAGGCGCTCATGGCCCGAGCCCCGTCGCGGATCCTGCTGAACCTCTCCCTGGATGCGCTGTTGGCCATTCTGGCGCTGCCGCTTGCACTGATTCTGGCCGGGCCTGGTTCCTCGCCACCGGGCGGTTGGTTCCTGTTCGCCGTCCCGCTCTCGGTCATGGCGCTGCTGCTGCCCGCCTGGGCGCTGGGCCTGCCCAAGCAATATTGGCGCTATTCCGGCGTGCAGGATTTCCTGGCCGTGCTGGGCGCCTGTGTGGCCACCGCCCTGGTGTTCACGGGCACGCTCTGGCTGCTGGGGCTCTGGCATTCGCCCAACCTTGCATTTCCCGCGCTGCATGCGGTGGCGCTGACCAGCCTGCTCGGCGTGCCGCGGCTGATCGGGCGGGTGCGCACCATCCGCCGCGCGGCCGAGGAGGGGGGTACGCAGCCCGTCCTCGTCATCGGCGGAGTGGACCAGGCTGACTTGTTCATTCGCGCCCTCGCGCAGCAGCGCAAGCCGGCCTACCGCGTGCAGGGAATCCTCGCGCGGCGCTCGCGCCAATCGGGCCGGCGCATCCAGGGCCACCCCATCCTCGGTACGCTGGAGGAGACGGATGCGGTGCTGGAGCGTCTGCGTGGCGAGGGAAGGCTGCCCGCCCTGCTGGTGCTCGCCTCGCCCGATCTCAACGGTTCGGCGCTGGAAGCGGTGCTGGATGCGGCGGACCGCCACGGCGTGCCCATCCGCCGTGCGCCGCAGCCGACAGCGTTGGGCCATGCCGCGCGCGCGACCGATGATGCGGTGCGCATTGATCTGCGCCCCGTCTCCATCGAGGAATTGCTGGACCGCCCGCAAGTGCCGCTGGACCGTGAGGGCATGGCCCGGCTGGTGCAGGGCCGGCGCGTGCTGGTGACGGGTGCGGGGGGCACCATCGGCGGCGAATTGGCGCGGCAGGTGGCGGCCCTGGGCCCTTCGATGCTGACGCTGCTCGATCACGGCGAATACGTGCTGTATGAGATTGATCTGGAACTGTCCGAGCGCCATCCCGGGATACCGCGCCGCGCCATGCTGGCCGATGTGCGCGACGAGGCGCGGATGCGCCGGCTGATGGAGGAAATCCGCCCCGAACTCGTCTTCCACGCGGCTGCCCTGAAGCATGTCCCGATGGTGGAGAATGATCCGCTGGAAGGCCTGCTCACCAACGCCCATGGCACGCGCATCGTGGCCGATACCGCGCGCGTCGCCGGCTGCGGGCTGATGGTGTTCATCTCCACCGACAAGGCGGTGAACCCCACCAGCGTGATGGGCGCCTCCAAGCGCCTCGCGGAAATGTATTGCCAGGCGCTGGATCGGGATGCGCGGGCCAGCAACCAGGGCATGCGCTGCATCACCGTGCGCTTCGGCAATGTGCTGGGAAGCACGGGCAGCGTGGTGCCGCTGTTCCGCCGGCAATTGGAGCGCGGCGGCCCCCTGACCGTCACCCACCCCGACATGCGTCGCTATTTCATGACCGTGCGCGAGGCGGTGGGCTTGGTGCTGCAAGCCGCCGTGGTGGGTGCGGTGGACCGCGACGACGCCCCACCCGAGTTGCGCGAGGGCGGAATTTTCGTGCTCGACATGGGCAGCGCGGTGAAAATCGTGGACCTTGCGCGGCGCATGATCCGCCTGGCTGGCCTGCGCCCCGATGAGGATGTGGAAATTCGATTCACGGGGCTGCGCCCTGGCGAAAAACTCTTCGAGGAAATGTTCCACGGTCAGGAACCCCCGCGCCCCACGCAATTCCCGGGGCTGCTCGTGGCCACGCCGCGCACCGCCGATGCCGCGCTGGTTGGCCGCGCGCTGGACGAGATCGCCGTCGCAGCGCGCGGCGGCCATGGGCGGCTTGCCCTCAGCCAGCTCGCGAGACTGGTGCCGGAGTTTGACCATCAGGATGGCACCGCCGCCGCCCAGAAGGGCAATTCCTGAGGCGCCTGACACCTTCCGTCACACGCGTTGAATCGCTGGGGGGTTGATCCATCCCGCTCACTGGATCACCAACACGCCATGAACCATATGCCCAAACCAATCGCCCTCTTTGACATGCAGGCCCAGCAGGCGCTCATCCGCCCCGAGCTGGACCGCCGCGTGATGGAGGTCATGTCCTCCGGGCGCTTCATCAACGGCCCGGAAGTGGCCGAGCTGGAGGCGCGGCTTTCCGCCTTCGCCGGTGGCGTGCATGCGGTGGGTGTCTCGTCGGGGACGGATGCGCTGCAGATCGCCATGATGGCCGAGGGCATTGGCCGGGGCGACGCCGTCTTCCTGCCCGCCTTCACCTATACCGCGACCGCCGAGGTGCCTCTGGTGCTGGGTGCCACGCCCATCTTTGTGGATGTGGACGCCGACAGCTTCAACATGGATCTGGCTGATCTGGAGCGGCGCATCGCGCTGGTGCTCGCCGAGGGCAGGTTGAAGCCGCGCGCCATCGTGGGCGTGGATTTGTTCGGCCTGCCGGCGGATTGGGACGGCATCCGCGCCATTGCGGCGAAGCATTCCATGTTCACCCTGGATGACGCGGCCCAGGCCTTCGGGGCGACCCTGCACGGCAAGTCACTCGGCCAGCATAGCGATGCGACGACGCTGAGCTTCTACCCGACCAAGTCCCTGGGCTGCTACGGCGATGGCGGCGCCCTCCTGACGCCGGACGCAGAGCGCGCGGCGCTGTATCGCAGCCTGCGCACCCATGGCGAGGGCGGCGGGCGCTATGAGGTGCTGCGCATCGGCATGAATGGCCGGCTCGACACGATCCAGGCCGCCATTCTGCTCTGCAAGATGGATTTGTTTGCCCAGGAGTTGCTCGACCGCGCGAAGGTCGCGGCCTGGTATGCCGCACGGCTGACCGGGCATGTCGCCCTCCAGCGCGTCCCGAAGGAGGCGCGAAGTGCCTGGGGCCTCTACACCATTCGCTGTGCGGATGCGGCTGAGCGTGGCCGGGTGCAGGATTCGCTCAAGGCCGACGCTATCCCCTTCGGCGTCTATTATCCCAAGCCCCTGCACCACCAGCCGGCCTATGCGGCGAGCCATGCCAATGCCTTCGCAGCCGGCCCGCCCCCCCTGCCGGTGAGCGAAACCCTGTGCCACCAGGTGATGTCGCTCCCCATGCACCCCTACCTCGCCGAGGGTGACGTGGAGCGCGTCTGCGCCGCCGTGCTCCGTGCACTCAACTAAGGATTGCAATTCTCAGCGTGTGAAGCTTTGATGATCGGCTATCCCGTGGAGGTT
>JBBRVI010000354.1:0-3364 GCA_038247025.1 Acetobacterales bacterium | reverse complement strand
TCGAGCAGCAGATAGCCATCAATGCGGCGGTCTCGAAGGTCCAGGGGTTGCCGGCGTGATCGAACAGCCCTCCTTCATGGCCGACTATGGCGAGCGGCTGGTCGATAACGGCTATCCCGTCATCCCAATTATGCCGGGCACGAAGGTGCCAGGGCGGTTCACCGGTGGGGAATGGTCGCCCTATCCCGACTGGACGCGGCACTGCGACCGGCTGACGAAATCCTTCGAGGTGGATATCTGGCGGCGTTGGCCTGGCTGCGGCGTGGGTATCGCCACCGGGGCGGTGGTGGGCATCGACATCGACATCCTTGACGGCGGGCTGGCCATCCAGCTTGCCGAGCTCGCCACCTCCATGCTCGGCGACACGCCCTGCCTGCGCATCGGTCGCGCTCCGAAGCGTCTTCTGGTCTATCGCGCTGCCACGCCCTTCGCTGGCCGTAAGCGCCATCCCCTCGAGGTCCTGGCCCGCGGGCAGCAATTCGTCGCATATGCCGTGCATCCAGACACCGGCCGCCCCTACGAGTGGCCAGAAGACAGCCTTGTGGATCTGCCGCTATCGCGGCTGCCGGTGGTGGACGAGGCTGGCTGCGCGGCCTTCCTGGATGCCGCCTGGGCACTCCTGCCCGATGAGGTGCGGCAGACCTCACTGCTTGACCACGCCCCCACCAGCGCGTGGCGCGGGCCGTCCGATCCCCGCGGTACACTGGAGGCCGTCACCGCCGCGCTGGCCTATCTGCCGAACGACGATCTGATCTGGGACGACTGGTTCCGTATCGGCATGGCCATGAAGGCGGCGATCGGCGAGGAAGGCCGTGACCTCTGGCTGACTTGGTCGAAGGCCGCGGGCAAATCCGGCAGCAGCGGCAAATCTGACACCGCCGAGCGCTTCTGGGCATCGGCCCGTCCGCGCAGCGTCGGCGCGGGAACAATCTATTGGTTGGCCGAACAGCGGGGCTGGATCCCGCCGCCTGAAGTCACGCTAAATGGTAATGCTGCCGGCCGCGCGGCTGAGCCGCATCCTGCCGCGGCGTTTCTGGCCAAGCTCGATGCCAACCGGGCGAATCAGCAGGCCGCTCCACTTCCCGTGCCGCCCAGCATCCTGCAGCCCGGCGGCGTGTTGCAGATGCTGGTCGAGGAGTGCGTCAGCTCCGCACTGCGCCCCCAGCCATTCCTTGCCCTTGGTGCTGCGATCTGTGCCATCGGCGTGCTGGCGGGGCGGAAGTACCGGACGCGCACGGATCTTCGAACCAACATCTACGTCACCGCCGTGGCCGAAAGCGGCGGCGGCAAGGATCACGCGCCCGAGGTGATCCGGCGCTGCTTCGACCTAGCTCAGCTTGAGCGCTACCTCGGCGGCGAAAGCATCGCGTCCGGTAGGGGCATGGTTTCCGCCCTTGAGCAGCACCCAGCGCGGCTATTCCAGATCGATGAATTCGGCCTGTTCCTGAGCAACGTCGCGGGCAGCAAGGCCCCGACGCACAAGGCCGAAATCTGGTCCGAGCTTATGAAGCTCTATAGCCGTGCGAAGGGCATCTACCGCGGCACTGAATACGCCAACAAGAAAGACGCCCCGCGCGTCGACATCCATCAGCCCTGCGTTTCCTTCTACGGCACCACCACGCCCTCGACCTTCTGGAAGGCTCTGGAAGGTGGCGCAATGATGGATGGCTCCCTCGCGCGTTTCCTGGTCTTCGTCACCGACAACGATCGGCCGGATCGCAATCGAACTGCCGGCATCATCAATCCGCCGGCGCCATTGCTGGAGGCGCTTAAGGCCATCATCCGCGGCCAAGGCGACCCGCCACCGCCCGGTAACCTGCCAGGCGTGCACGTGGCGCCCATGACGGCCACCGAGGAGCCGGCGCCCTTCACCGTGCCGATGACGACCGCTGCAGAGGCGTTGCACGAGCGGAAACTGGCCGAGGAAGACGTCTGGGCTAAGCGGGTCGCCGGCACGCCACAGGCCGCCATTGTCAATCGCCTGGCGGAGAACGCCACCAAGCTGGCGCTGATCTGCGCGGTCAGCCGCAACCCCGCACACCCCACGATCACTGAGGTGGAGATCGCCTGGGGTTGGGCGCTGGCGGAGCACTGCACCAGGACGCTGCTGCGCGATGCCGGACGCTTCCTGGCGGACAGCGAGTTCGAGAAGCGCCTCAACAAGGCCATCAACATCATCGGCAAGCACGGCCCGTGCAGCCGGCGCGACATGTTCCACAAGGGGCTGAAGCTCGCCGAGCGGGATTTCAGAGATGTGATGATTGCGCTGGTGACGCACGGCGTGGTCAGCGAAACCCAGCCACCCGCAACCGGCGTTGGCCGCCCTCCCGGTCCCCGCTACGCCCTGGTTCAGGCGCCCGATGAGACGCTGGCCGACGAGGGCGCAGGCGATGAGTAACGGAAAACAGCCCCCCTCCCATAAGCCGTTGAAAATATGCCTTTGTAGGTTTTGTTCTTTCGTGCGCGGGCACGAAGGGGACACCCCCCCTCGCACGCGCACGGAATCGAAGAAGGAGACGTCTCTACATAATAACATATATAACAATAATATATATATCAGTGAGTTAGCAGGGTGTTGTGTCGGTGTCTGGGGGGTTGCGTAGATGGCGCTGCCCGGCTCCCCCCTGCCGCCCCGGTCCTGCCTCGACCGTGGCACCCGCAGCGCCATCACCACGCCCGAGATGGAGATGCTTCGTCGCCGCGTCTGGCAGCAGCAGGGCGTCGTCTCGCTGCACCTCGAGGACATCACCGATCCCTGGCTGCGCCAGGCGATCCAAAACGAAGCCGTGCGCCGCTGGGGCCCACGTCAGCAGGAGAAGACCCATGGCCGGTAAGCGGAAGACCAAGACCCCGAAGCACGACGCGGCGCTCGGCCCGTCAAAGTGGCGCCTCCAGCATGGTGGCTTCGGCGAGGCAGTCCGATCAGCGGATCCGGAAACTGGCACGCCAGTCGCACATCGCTACGCCATGGACACGCTCGGCGTGATGCTGAGCAATGGCACCATCACGACCGAAATGCGTGATGCCGGCGAGATGTTCCGCAAGCAGTTCCGCTTTGCCGCGCTCGACACGCTGCGCCCCATGCCGCTGATCCGCATCCCTGGTGGCCGTGGGGGCGACACAGCGACCGAGCAGCAGTTCCAGGCACGCGAGCGGGTGGCTGATGCCATCGATGCCCTGGGCGGCCCTGGCAGCCCTGCTGGAGCCTGTGTGTGGCATGTCGTGGGCCTGGAGAAATCGATCACCGAATGGGCCCGCCGCTCGGGCTGGTGTGGGCGTCCCATCGGCCACGCACAGGGTCAGGGCGTACTGGTCTCGGCACTCGGCGTCCTCGCCATGCACTATGGGCTGACGCGGCGACGGG
>JBBRVI010000353.1:0-3383 GCA_038247025.1 Acetobacterales bacterium | reverse complement strand
GGCTGCTGCGGCGGTATTGCCGCGCGCCGTGCCAATGGCCTGCTGCACCACTGTGAACCGACCTGCCAAAATCCGCGCGCCCGGCATAGCCGCCGCGTCGGCCAACAGGCGCGGCCGCAGCCCCGCCAGCACTTCCAGCCCCTGTTCCTGAAACAGCGCGAAGGCACCATCCAGGCTTTCCGCGCGCAGCAGCTCCGCCCGTTGGATGTTGCGCTCCAGCCACAGGTCATAGGCGGCACGCGCCGTCACCGCGATGCGGATGCCGGGCTGGTCCACCTGCTCGATGGCCGTGATCGGGCTGTCACCGCGCACCAGATAGGTGGCTTCGATCTCGGCATAGGCGGCCGTGAAGGCGATCTTCTGCGCGCGTTGAGGCTCCGCGCCGATCAGCCCGATATCCCAATCGCCCACCGCATCGGCCAATTCGCCGGGACGCGGATAGGGCATATAGCGCACCTCGACGCCGAGCCTTTCGGCGATGGCGCGCGCCAAGCCGGGGGATACGCCCTGCGGGTCACCGGCCGCGTCGCGCCCCGTGACGAGCAGAAAATTGCTCATGTTGATGCCGGCGCGCAGCACGCCGGTTGGCGCCAGTTGCGCGAGGATTTCAGGAGACATGAGGGAGCACCGCCTGCATCGAAGTTTTGACAAGGATCGCGGCCGGGCCGGGGGCGCGGATCGCGTCCTGCATCGCCGGGAAATCATCGCGCGTATTCACTCGCGTCACGGGCAGGCCAAAGGCCATGGCCCAATGCGCGAAATCGGGATTGGCGAACATCGTCCCGCTCACCCGCCCCGGATGCGCGCGCTCCTGATGGATGCGGATGGAGGCGTAGCCCAGGTTTTCCGAGAGCAGCAGCTTGATGGGCAGCGCGCGCTCCAATGCCACGGCCATCTCGCCGCCCGTCATCAGGATGCCGCCATCGCCCACGCCGCAGACCACCGTGCGGCCAGGGCAACGCAGCGCCGCGGCCACGGCGGCCGGCACGCCAAAGCCCATCGCGCCCGAGACGGGTGCCAGCAGCCTTTGCCCCGGGCGCCAATTCACCTTGCGGTAGAAGGGTGCGCCGAAGGTGCCGGCATCCAGCGTGATGATGCCATCGGCGGGCAGTGCGGCATGGACCGCTTGCGCCACTTCCGCGAAGGCCAGCCCGTCCTCCCAGTCGCGCGGCTGAACCCGGCTATCCGCCACTTGCAATTCCCGCAGCCGAGTGACCCAGCCGGCGCGCGGCGGCTGGCGCCCAGGCCGGCCAAGCAGCATGAAGAGACCCACCGGGTCCGCGGTGCTCGCGATCTCGGCGGGAAAAATCCAGTTGAGATGCTTCGGATCAGCGCAGAGATGGACCAGCCGCTGCCCCGGTGCAGGCCAGGAATAGCCCTGGCTGGTGATGTCCGTCAGGCGCGTGCCGAAGGCGAGGACGAGGTCGGCCTCGGCAAACGCAGCGCGCTGCGCATCGGGATTCCGCAGACCGAGATCGCCTGCGTAGAAGCGGCTCGCATTGTCGAACAGGTCCTGGCGACGGAAGGAGACGGCGACCGGGATTTCCCATTGCGCGGCGAAGCGGGCGAGTGCTGCGCGGCCTACGTCGCTCTCAAAGCCATGGCCGGCAAGCAGGATGGGACGCTCGGCGGCATGCAGCAGATCCGACAGGCGGCCGATCTCGGCTGGTGCCAGCTGGGCGGGGCTTGCGGGCGTGATGGCCGGGGCTGCCACCGCGCATTCCATCGCCAGCACGTCCTCCGGCAGGGAGACGACAACCGGCCCCGGCACGCCTTGCACGGCGGCGGCATAGGCCCGTGCGATCAGCTCGGGCACCTGGGCTGGGGTGCTGGCCTCGCCCACGAATTTGCAGAAGCCGCCGAACATGCGGAGGTAGTCCATTTCCTGGAAGGCATTGCGGCGCAGATCGCGCGCCTCCACCTGCCCGATCAGCAGGATCAGCGGCACGGCGTCCTGTTCGGCCGTGTGCAGCGCGATGGCGGCGTTGCAGGCGCCCGGACCGCGGCTGACGAGGACCACGCCAGGCCGTCCGGTCAGCTTGGCGTCGGCGATGGCGGCGAAGCCCGCTCCGCCCTCATGGCGGCAGACGACGAGGTTAATCGGCGCATCGTGAAGTGCGTCCAGCAGGGCGATAAAGCTCTCACCCGGCACGCAGAAGGCACGGTCAATTCCCTGGGCGGCGAGAAAGCCGACAAGGCGTTGGGCGGCTGTGGTCACAGGCATATTCCTGTTCGTCTCAACGCAGATTCTGTTCCCAGATTCGCGCCGTGGTTTCGGTCACGTTCCCGCGCTCGACCCGCAAAATGACCTCCATCGAGAGCATCTGTCGGTTCTCCAATGGGCGGCGCATGGTGCAGTTCCACTCACCTGCCGCACCCGCCGGAGCAGCGCAGGTGAAGCCCAGCGTGCCCAGCCTTTGCACCGCCGGCCCGGGATCGGCGCCGCGTGGCGAGAGCTGGTCCACATCCCGCTGCAGCAATTCCGCAGCCTGCCGCGTGCCCTGCCTCAGGTAGATTTCCAACGGCGTGACGGGCCTGTGGTCCGGCCAAAACCAGGCTACACAGCCCAGCGACGCCACGATAAATCCCATAAGGATCGCCGCACGCTTGATCGTGCCGGGCTGCATGACCATCGAGTCCTCTGGGTGGGCCGCCATCATGCGGCCTTGCGGCGGGGATTCCCCAGGAAGCGCCCAGGCGCGGCACTGCCCGGCCCCTGGCCTTCCACATGGATGCGAACGCCATTGCACCACACCTGCGCGATGCCGTCCGAGACCAGCATGGGCTCCGCATAGGTCGCGTTGTCGCGCACGCGGGCGGGATCGAACAGCACGAGATCGGCGAAGGCACCCGCGCGGATCACGCCGCGATCTGGCAGGCCGAACACGGTGGCTGCACGGCCCGTCATCTTGTGAACGGCGCTCTCCAACGTGAAGAGCTTGAGGTCGCGCGCATACATGCCCAACACGCGCGGGAAGGTGCCCCACAGGCGCGGATGGGGCTTGGCGTCGTGGGGAATGCCGTCACTGCCGATCATCGCGCGGGGATGCGCCATGATGCGGCGCACATCGGCCTCATCCATGGCGAAGGTGATGGCACCCGCGGGCAGCAGCTTGTCGGCCGCGGCACGGCGCGTCATGCCCCATTCCTGCGCCACGTCATCGAGGTTGCGGCCCGCCATCTCGGGATGCGGGATGGACCATGTGATTTGCACCGGCACATCCTGGCGCAGCTTGTCGGGCATCAGCACCGTGGAGCCAGCGGGATAGGGATAGACATCGAAGGCCACGGGCTGGTCCTGGCCCATGCGGTCCATCAGCGCCAGCGTATCGCGCGAGCGGCCGAAATTCTCGGACATGCTGCATTTGTGGTGGCTGATGACG
>JBBRVI010000352.1:0-3418 GCA_038247025.1 Acetobacterales bacterium | reverse complement strand
GCCTGAGACAACGATTTTTGCCGCGGTAAGCTCCGGCCGCTCGCTCTTGAGCACTTCGGCGCCGACGAAGCTGGACGTGCCAGGATCAGCCGCCGCGCCAATCGCCTCGATGGGCGCGGAGCCACCCGTGGCGGGCACGGGATCAAAGCTGGCGGCGCGGATCGTCATGACCTTCTTAGCATCGCTGCTTTTGACCGTGGCCAGCGCATTGCCCGCATAGATCGGGCGCACGAAGGTATCCCCGTCCACCACGGCCGAGACATCGCTGATCGGCTGCACATCCAGCAGGGCAGCCACGCGCGGCATGACATTCTTGCCCGCCGCCGAAGCAGGGGCGATCAAATGATCATAACCCGGCGCCAGATGCACCAGCAGTGCCGCCAGCGGTTCGGCCAGACGATGGGCGAGGGAAGCATCCTCGGCCAGCAGCACCTTGGCCACGCCGGGCAGGGCTGCTGCGGCGGCGGCGGCGGTGCCTGCCCCCTCCCCCACCATCAGCACATGGACTTCGCCCAGCTTGGCGCAGGCGGCAACGGCGCTGCGCGAGGGTTGCGATACGCGTTCGCCATCGTGATCCGCGAGAAGAAGAACGGCCATGTTCAGATCACCTTCGCTTCGTTGCGCAGCTTCGCTACGAGTTCCTGGATGGAGCCAACCTTGGCACCCGCCTGGCGCTTGCCTGGCTCCTCGACGCGCAGCACGGTCAGGCGCGGCGTGACATCCACGCCGAGATCGGCGGGCTTCACGTTATCAATGGTCTTCTTGCGTGCCTTCATGATGTTGGGCAGCGAGGCATAGCGCGGCTCGTTCAGGCGCAGATCGGCCGTGACGATGGCCGGCAGGGTGATGCGTACCGTCTCCAGCCCGCCATCCACTTCGCGCGTGACCGTGGCATGGCCGTCCGCGATGTCGATCTTGCTGGCGAAGGCGCCCTGCGGCCAGCCCATCATGGCGGCCAGCATCTGGCCCGTGGCGTTCATGTCGTCATCAATGGCCTGCTTGCCGAGGATGACGAGGTCCGGCGCTTCCTTGGCAATGATCGCCTTGAGGATCTTGGCGACCGCAATCGGCTCCAGCACGCCATCATGCTCGACCAGGATGCCGCGATCGGCCCCCATGGCCAGTGCGGTGCGAATCTGCTCGGCCGCGGCGGCGGGGCCGGCGGAGACCGCGATGATCTCGGTGGCGATGCCCTTTTCCTTCAGGCGCACCGCTTCCTCAACGGCAATTTCGTCGAAGGGATTCATGGACATCTTGACGTTGGCGGTCTCGACGCCGGTGTTGTCCGACTTGACGCGGACCTTCACGTTGTAATCAACCACCCGCTTGACCGGGACGAGGAGCTTCATGGCCCGTTTCGCCTTCTTTCCTGACTGGCTTTGCTGCACTGCCGTATGACATTTCGACCCTAGCCAGGGGGCCGGTCCAGGGCAAGGCATCCACCCTTAATCTTGTGGGCTTTCCAGTAATGCAAGAAGGGCGGCCACACGATCTTGTGGGAGGTCGCGGATGGTGCGCGCCAGGCGGTTGGCCAGTTCGGTCGCCTGGGGGGAAAGACCGGCGGTATCCACCACCACGCGCGGGTGCGAAATGCGGGCGAGGCGCACCAACTCCTCCGCATCATCCCAGATCAAGCCGAACTGGTCGTTCATCTGATGGATCAATCCTGCCGAGGGGCGGCCGCGCCTGCCGTGCTCCAGAGCGGAGAGATAGGCGGCCGAAACGTGGACCGCTGCAGCCAGTTCGGAAAGCGTGATACCGCGCGACTCGCGAAGTTGGCGCAGCCTTTGACCGAAGGGCGTCATGCCCTCAGGCGCCGGGCGCGGCCTCCAACCGCTGAGCTGCGCGCCTTGGGCATGACGTGCGGGGCCGGCAGCGCAGTCTTGGCGCGCCCGCGGCCCTGCGGCCGGATTGCGCGGGAGCAAGGCCAATTCCGGGGCATCACCGCGCGCGGCGCAGCAGCAAATGCACCGATCCCGCATTGGCCCGGTGCGGATGGGCCGCGCCCAGGATCAGCGGCCGCAGGCTTGGCGCGTTCAGCCAATGCGGCAATTCGCGCTTGAGCACACCGCCCTCGGGGCTGCTCCCCTTGCCGGTGACGATGCAGACCACGCGGGTGCCATCGGCGTGGGACATCCGGATGAAGCCCTCCACCGCGCGATGGGCGACAGCCGCCGTCATGCCATGCAGGTCGAGCTGACGCTGGGGGCGCGTGCTGCCCCGCCGGAGGTCCCGCCAACGCTTGGCGTCCAGGCCGGCAGGCTGTGCGCCCACATTGATTTCGGGCGGCGGCAGGCGGGGCTTGGGGATGGGCGGGGGTGGTGGCTCCGCGCGCGGCGGGGGCTCGATGGTGACGGAGGGCGGTGCCTCGGGCATGTCGCGGCCCGGCAGGGGGCGAATCGTGCGGGCCACCACAGCCCAGATGGCCTTGTCTTCGGCGGTGAGGCCACGCTTGCGCTTCACGCGATCGCTTCTGGGTCGTCATCAATCAGCAAAATATGCAGGGCCCGCGGCCCATGCGCGCCGAGTTCCAGCGTCTGCTCGATATCCGCGCTGCGCGAGGGGCCGGTCACCCACATGATGTTGCGCGGCATGAAGCCGCCCGTGAGCTTGTCCTTGTGTTCCGCCCGCAGCAGGTCCCAGGCCTCTTCATAGGCGCCGACCACGCGGGTCGTGCGCAGGACGACGATTTCGGTATCGGGCAGCAGGTTCAGCGTGGTCGGGCGTCCGGCCTCGGACGGGAGCATCAGGGTGCCGGTCTCTGCCACGGCGGCATAGCCATGTTGGAGGCTTACCAGGTCACTCGATTGACCCTGGCGCGGCTCAATCTTCAACATGGGATACTTGTCCCATTTGATGCGCTTGAGTTCGGGGTGAGGTGCCATGGCGAGGCGCGCGGGAAGATTGTGCTGGGCCAGATAGGCGGCGACCGCGTCGGGCACGTCCTTCAGCTTTTCCAGCCGCGTGACCGTGCCGAATTCCTTCTCCACATTGCGAATGAAGAGCGCGATCTGCTCAGGCCGCGACACGCGCGAGCGCGCCGGAATGAGATGGCGCGGATGCGCGGCCAGGCGGGTTTCCAGCATGGCGCGCTGATCGGCGGGCAATTCCCCGCGCTTCAATCCGCGCCGGATGGCGCCGAGGATGGCTTCCTTGCTCATCGGGCCGCGGCCTCACGCTGACGCCGCGCATACTCATCCATAAACGTGCGCCCCTGCGGCACCGGAAGGTCCCGTCCGGCGGTCCAGCCGCCAGCCAGCGGCAGCGACTTGAACGCGCCCCTCTTGCGCCCGAGCAGCCGCAGCGCGCCAATGCCCATGCGCGTGGCGAGGCGGTACATCCCCGGCCGCTTGGCAAACCAGGCCCAGACGTCCAAGCCACTGCGCATCGCGCCGGGCTTGAGGTGCCGCTCGAACTC
>JBBRVI010000351.1:0-3427 GCA_038247025.1 Acetobacterales bacterium | reverse complement strand
GCCGGTTCGGACCTCGCCGGGCTCATGACCAAGGCCGTGCTTGAGAACGGCGAATGGGTCATCAACGGGCAAAAAACCTGGACCACGCTGGCCCAGCATGCCGACTGGATCTTCGTCCTCGCCCGCACCGATTTCACTGCGAAGAAACAGGAGGGCATTTCCTTCCTGCTCGTGGACATGAAATCCCCCGGCATCACCGTGCGCCCGATCATCACGATCGAGGGCGGGCATGAGGTGAATGAGGTGTTCTTCGACGATGTGCGCGTGCCGGCCGATCAGCTGGTGGGTGAGGTCAACAAGGGCTGGGATTGTGCGAAATTCCTCCTCGGCAATGAGCGCTTCGGCCAAGCGCGCGTCGGTGCCTCGCGCGAGCGCATTCGCCGCCTGAAGATGATCGCGCGTGAGACGCTGGATGGCGGCCGCCCGCTCATCGAGGACCCCGAATTCCGTCGCCAGGTGACGGAGATGGAGATCGAGTTGAAGGCGCTGGAGATGACCGTCATGCGCGTCATCGCCAATGAAACCAAACGCGCGGGCACCGGCAAGCCGGACCCCACGACCTCCGTCCTCAAGATCAAGGGCACCGAAATCCAGCAGGGTGTTTCCGAATTGCTGATGAAGGCCGCCGGACCCTATGCCTGGGTGGATGGCGACCCCGATGCCGAGGGCAGCAATGATTGGGATGTGGCGCCCGATTGGGCCTTCGGCTTGGCCGGCATCTATTTCAACTGGCGCAAGCAGAGCATCTACGGTGGGTCCAACGAAATCCAGCGCAACATCATGGCGAAAGCCTTTCTGGGACTCTGATGCATCATGGATTTTGATCTGAACGAGTCCCAGTCGCTGTTGCAGGACAGCATCCGCAAGACCCTCACGGCCAAATACGGCTTCGAAAATCGCAAGGCCTATATGGCCAGCCAAACGGGCTGGAGCCGGGAGATGTGGGCGCAATACGCCGAACTCGGCCTGCTGGGCCTACCCTTTGCGGAGGAGGATGGCGGATTTGGCGGCGGGCCAGAGGAGACGATGCTCGTCGCCGAGCAAATGGGCCGCCACATCACGCTGGAGCCCTGGTTTAGCACCGTGGTGCTGGGCGGCGGATTCCTGCGCCACGGCGCGGACGCGGCCCTGCGGAAGGAGATGGTGGAGGGCGTGACGGCAGGCGAAACCCTGCTCGCCTTCGCGCAGCAGGAGCGCCAGTCGCGCTATGACCTGTTCGACGTGCAGACCACGGCGAAGAAGGATGGCTCGAGTTGGGTCATCACCGGGCGTAAGGGCATGGTGGTGCATGGCGATACGGCGGATCATTTCTTCGTGACGGCGCGCGTTTCAGGTGCGTCGCGTGACCATGGCGGCATCGGCGTCTTTCTCGTGCCCGCCAAGGCCGAGGGTGTCTCTGTGCGTGGCTTCCGCAGCGTGGATGGCCAGCGCGCGGCAGAGGTGGATTTCACCGCCGCGCGCGCAACTCACGTCCTGGGCGATGCCGAGGGCGGGCTGCCGCTGGTGGACCGCGTGGTGGATGAGTCCATCGCCGTCCTCGCCGCCGAGGCGATCGGTGCCATGGATGTGGTCCACAACATGACGCTGGACTACCTCAAGACTCGCCAGCAATTCGGCCGCGCCATCGGCAGCTTCCAGGCGTTGCAGCACAAGGCGGCGGACATGCTGGTGGCTCTGGAGCAGTCGCGCAGCATGGCCTATTTCGCCACCATGGCGGCTCAAGGCACCGATACGGCCGAGCGGCGGCGCAACATGCACGCGGTGAAGGCGCAGATCGGCCGTTCACAGCGGTTCGTGGGCCAGCAGAGCATCCAGCTGCATGGCGGGATTGCGATGACAATGGAGTATGGCGCGGGCCATTACTTCAAGCGGCTGACGGTGAACGAGGCGATGTTCGGCGATTCAGACCATCACCTGCGCGCTCTCGCTGACGCGGGCGGGTTGTTGCAGGCCGCTTAGCGGGTCCGGGCCGGCGCCGAGGTCGAGCTGGAGCTCGACCCGCCCGGCACCGAGCCGGCCAGATAGGCTGCGGCGAGCAACGGAATGGCGATCAGTGCGGGTGCGGCCAGGCCCAGGCCGCCCAAGGCACCTATGGCGCCGCCACCGGTTTCCAGCATCGGGCGTGCCAAAGGTAGGGCGCTGCCGGGTCGGGCAATGCGTGGACGTGGCGCATTCACAAGTGCTGGTCCGTTCGCACCACGTGGGGGAATGACCACACCGGACTCGGCGGGCACAACGACCACGCGTTGTTGAGCTGCCGCTGGAAGGGCAACCAGACAAAGCGCGAGGAGGGCAAAGGGAATGCAACGCATGGTTGATCTTAACCCGATGGGCACAGGGCTGGTCAAGCCAAACTTCAACCCGGCTTGCCGATCACCTGTCGCGCGATGATGACCCGCATGATTTCATTCGTGCCCTCCAGGATGCGATGCACGCGCAAATCCCGCACGATCTTCTCGACCCCGTAATCCGCCAGGTAGCCGTAGCCGCCCAGCAATTGCAGTGCCTCATCCGCAATACGGTGGCAGGTATCGGTCACATGTCGCTTGGCCATGGCGCAGAACAGCGTGGCGTCGGGGGCCTTGGCGTCGAGCTTCGCGCAGGCGCGCCAGAGGAAGGTGCGGGCCACTTCCAGCTCGGTTGCCATATCGGCCAGGCGGAATTGCGTGGCCTGGAATTCTGCCACCGCGCGGCCAAAGGCACGGCGCGATTTTACGTAGTCCAGCGCGATGTCGAGTGCCGATTGCGCACCACCCAGCGAACAAGCGGCGATGTTCAGCCGCCCGCCATCCAGCCCCGCCATGGCGTAGCGAAACCCCTGACCTTCCTCGCCCAGCAGCGCCTCGGCGGGAATGCGCGTGCCTTCGAAGATGACCTGGCGTGTGGGCTGGGCGTTCCAGCCCATCTTGCGCTCCACAGCGCCAAAGCTCAGGCCGGGCGCCTCTTTGGGCACCAGGAGGGCAGAGATACCATCCGCCCCCGCACCGCCCGTACGCGCCATGGTGAGGTAAAGATCCGACACGCCGGCACCGCTGATGAACTGCTTCACGCCGTCCATCACATAACCCTCATTGTCACGCTTCGCGCGAGTTGCCAGCGCCACCGCATCGCTGCCCGAGCCTGGTTCCGTCAGGCAGTAGCTCGCGATTTTTTCCATGGTCAGAAGCTTCGGCAGCCAAGTGTCGCGCTGCACCTGCCCGCCCCAGCGATCCACCATCCAGGCCACCATGTTGTGGATGGAAAGGAACGCGCTGATGGTGGGGCAGCCCGTCGCCAGCGCTTCGAACACCACAGCGGCATCGAGCCGCGTGAGGCCGGAGCCACCGCTTTCCTCGCGCACGTAAAGTCCGGCCATGCCGAGCGCCGCAGCCTCGCGCAGCACATCCACGGGGAAGTGCTGCTGTTGGTCCCATTGCAGGGCGTGGGG
>JBBRVI010000350.1:0-3468 GCA_038247025.1 Acetobacterales bacterium | reverse complement strand
CCCAGGGCGCTGAAACCCGCGAAAGCCACGCCGGACGGCGAAACCGAGGCCGGCCATAAAGCCGATCAGAACGAGCACATGCAGCCAGGCGGGCAACAACGCGGGCAAGGCCAGAAAGGCGAATATGGCAAACAGGCTGAGCACCGCGAGTGGCGGCCAGGCGGCCGGCCACAGTGCCTCCCACCACAGGGCTGCCCGGGCGAGGGCGCGCTTGCGTGAGAGGCCAGGGGTCGTCATGTGGCCCAATCCGGCAGGCGCTGGCCCTCAAGCAGGGCAGCGTGGGACTGGCGGTCCCGGATCACCGCGAAGCGGTTTCCCTCCACCATCACTTCGGCAGCCAAAGGCCTGGCATTGTAGGTGCTGCTCATCGAGGCACCGTAGGCGCCTGCATCGAGGAAAGTCATCAGGGACTTGGCGGGCAACGCCGGCAGATCACGGTCCCTGGTGAAGGTATCGCTGCTTTCGCAGACAGGCCCCACCACATCTGCCGGGGAAAGTGGCGCATGGAATGCATAGGGCGAAACCGGCAGGATGCCGTGCCACGCCTCATACATGGCAGGGCGCAGCAGATCGTTCATCGCGGCATCCACAATCACAAAGCGGCGCGTCATGGGGCGCTTCTCAACAATGACACGCGTGAGCAACACACCTGCCGGCCCGCAGATCCAGCGGCCTGGCTCCAGCATGATCTTCACGCCGAGATCGCCCAGACCTGCCTTGATGGCGCCCGCCAGCGCCGCCGGGGAGCCAGGCGCCTCGTCGCGGTAGGGAATTCCCAGCCCTCCGCCGCAATCCACCCGCAGGATGGGGTGCCCTGCCGAGCGCAACTCGCGCACCAATTCGCCCAGGCGCTGATAGGCGGTCAGGTAGGACCCCATGCCGTGAGCGATCTGGCTGCCGATATGCACCGTGAGACCCACGGGATCTAGGCCGGGCAGGGCGCACATATTCGCGTAGAGGGCGGGGGCCATGGCGATGGGCACGCCGAACTTGTTCTCGGTCAGGCCAGTGGTGATCTTTGCATGGGTCCGGGCGTCCACATCTGGGTTCACGCGCAGCGCGCAGCGGGCACGCTTGCCCATGGAGGTGGCGATGGCACTCAGCAGCTCCGCCTCCTCCGCAGATTCAATGTTGAGCTGGAGGATGTCCTCTGCCAAGGCGAGGCGCAATTCGCGCTCGGTCTTGCCCACACCGGAGAACACGATCCCATTGGCCGGTACGCCGGCCGCACGGGCGGCGCGAAGCTCGCCCTCGCTCACCACATCGGCGCCCAGGCCCTCCTGATGCAGCAAATTCACGACGGCGAGGGCGGGGTTGGATTTGGTGGCGAAGTGGATGGATGCGTCCAGTCCCGCATCGCGCAAGGCCGCGATCAGCGAACGCGCCCGGCGGCGCAGCGTGGTGGCGGAATAGACCCAGGTGGGCGTGCCCACCACCTCGGCGATCCGGGCGAGCGGAACTTCCTCCACCATGAGCCCGGCAACGGAATCCATCGCAAGCGCGGGGCGCGCGGCGAGGAGATCGCCGAAGGAGGGATCGGGGCTGTCAAAGACGGATGTGGGAGCGGCCATCAGCTTAGATAAGGGCGTGACTGCGTGATCGCCAAGCCTGCCGGTTTCAGGTCGCAGCTGGCGGTTCGGCCCAACGGGTCGCCTTGCTCTTCAACTCCTGAAATTTTTGCGACACGCCTGAGACGCGCGCCTCCCAGACCGGGTCGGGCGTCTGGCCCGCCGATACCTTGAAATAGGCCTGGAGCATGCAGGCGACGGCGAAGGGCTCGACCAGCGCCGCCTTGACCGACCATGCGAAGATCAGCGCGAAGACGATGCCCCCGGCCGACCATCCGCCGGGGATGGCGTAGGCGATCCCCGCGGCGGGGGCCAGCATCAAAAGGAAGATCACGAAGGTAAGGCAGTAGGTGAAGACGAGAAGGAAAGCCGCGTTGCGCAACATCGCCCCGCTGTTCTGCGCATAAAGCACAAGGCCGGTGCGCGCTGATTCCCAGGCATTGTTGGAGTTGGTGCGGATGGCATGACCCAGGATCACCTCATCCATCAGCCCAACCGAAAGGCGCAGGAAGGCGTGAACCAGCCCCATGACCTGTTGCATGCCGGGAATGGGCAGGAAACTCGCCACGCCGCGCAAGAGGCCGAGAATGGCGCCAAGCACGCCCCGCACCAGTTGGTCAAAGAGGAACAGCACATTCGTCTCGGCGAAGCGCTGCTTCACGATGATGGTGGCATGCGCGATTTGCGCGCGGCCCGTGGGCAGATCGCGTCGCTCCAGGAGTTCAACCATGACGGCGATGTGCCCGGCCTTCACCACGTAGAGGATGTATTCGCGCAGGAGATAAATGATACCCGCCGTAAGCCCAAAACCGGCGATGCCGCCGAAGAGTGTGGCACCGGACCGGAAATCGGCGTCACCGGCCGAACCAATCAGCCAGCCCAGGCCAGCGCCCGTGCCCGTCAGCAGGACGTAAGCGGCAGCCATCCCGAAGTATACCAGCATACGCAG
Source organism: Acetobacterales bacterium (assembly GCA_038247025.1). Lineage (GTDB taxonomy): Bacteria > Pseudomonadota > Alphaproteobacteria > Acetobacterales > Acetobacteraceae > Roseococcus. Next base: position 951 of record JBBRVI010000350.1, on the reverse strand, counting down.
AACCACGAATGGCAGCGTTCGAAGCATCAGCCCCAACGCCCCGCTCACAGAGAAATCCCACATGCCGGCCTCCCGGTTTCAGTGCCGCGGGAGGATGAGGCCCGCGGCAGGTTGAAGCAAGGCGGCGCTGCTGGACCTTAAGGTCAAGCGCTTTCGTAAAGGCGCGTGAGGCTGAATTCGCGATGGCCGAGAAGTTCTGCCGCCGTCAATTCACCATCGGCGGTGCGCAGCATGCAGTCGAGCAACGCCTCGCCGGCTTCATCCATGTTGATCCGCTTTTGCAGCAGGCCGGTCACGTCCACGTCAATATGCTCGGACATGGTGCGCTGCGTGCGCGGATTGGCCGTCAGCTTGATCACCGGCAGGATCGGGTTGCCGATGACATTGCCCTGGCCGGTGGGGAAGAAATGCACGGCATATCCCGAGGCCGCGCAAAGCGTGACCATCTCGGCCGCGGCCGATGAGGAATCCATGAACCACAGCCCTGGGCCGGTCGGCTCCTCCGCCTTGTCCAGCACACCATCCACCGTGCACTTCTTGCCGATCTTGGTGATATTGCCGAGCGCCTTTTCCTCGATGGTGGTCAGCCCACCTTCGATGTTGCCTTTTGTCGGCTGGCTGTCACTGAGATCGCTCGTCTTGTTGACTTCGATCACCCGCTGGTACCGGTCGAACATGGCCATGAACTGTTCCCGGATTTCGGGCGTCTTGCAGCGCGCTGCCACCAGATGCTCGCCGCCGGTCAACTCCGTGGTTTCGCCAAAGACCAGCGTGTGGCCGGCTTCCCAGAGCTTGTCGAAGGCATTGCCCACGGTCGGGCAGGAAGCGAGGCCCGAGGTCGTGTCGCTCTCGCCGCACTTGGTCGAGACCCACAATTCGTTCAGTGGCGCCTTCACCCTCTTCAGCTTCGAGGCGTGCTTCACCATGCGATAGGCCGCGCGCGAGGCGCTG
>JBBRVI010000349.1:0-3475 GCA_038247025.1 Acetobacterales bacterium | reverse complement strand
CGGCCGTGTGGTATCGGCCCGCACCACGGCCACGCAGGTGCGCATCGTCGCCGACGGGGTGGTGATTGCCGAGCATGGCCGGCGTTTCGGGCGTGATCTATTGATCTGCGATCCCTGGCCTCATACCAAGTCCTGACGGCCGTGACTCACGAAAGCGCTTCCCCGACGCGGAGGCTTTCTGATTCAAGCTGGCGAGCATCGGAGCTTTGCCATGGGCCAGCCGCTTCCTCTCCGCGCCGACCATGATGGTCCAGCCCTGCGCGCCGCGGCGCGCCGATCCAGGGATGCGGCGCAGGCGCGGCGTCTGCTGGCGCTGGCGGCGATCTACGACGGCGCCTCGCGCACCGAGGCAGCGCGGCTCGGCGCCGTGACCCTGCAGATCATTCGGGACTGGGTCGTGCGGTTCAACGCCGCAGGCCCGGAAGGCCTGCTCGACCGCAAGCCGCCGGGCTCGCCGCCACGGCTGACTGCCGCCCACCGCGCAGCACTCGCCGCGACGATCGAGGCGGGCCCGATCCCGGCCAGCCACAGCGTGGTGCGCTGGCGGCTGATCGATCTCGGCCAGTGGCTGTGGGAGGAGTACCGGGTCTCGGTCTCGAAGCAGACGCTGAGCCGGGAGTTGCGCGCGATGGGCTACCGCAAGCTCTCGGCCCGGCCGCGGCATCATGCGCAGGCCGAAGGCGCCATCGATCTTTTTAAAAGACCTTCCCCTCCCTCCTGGCGGAGGTCGCGCGCGAGAAGGGCGTTGCCGTCAGCGCCATGGAAATCTGGTTCGCCGATGAAGCCCGCGTAGGCCAAAAGACCAAGATCACCCGCCGCTGGGCGCGCCGCGGCACCCGCCCGGCGGCGCCGCAGGACCAGCGCACCGCGTCGATGTATCTGTTCGGCGCAGTCTGCCCGTGGGAGGGCAAGGGCGCCGCCGTCGTGCTGCCGTTCTGCAACAGCGCGGCGATGAGCGTGCACCTGGCCGAGATCGCCGCCATGGTTGCGCCCGGCAAGCACGCCGTGCTGCTGCTCGACCAGGCGGGCTGGCACCTCTCGGGTGAGGTCGTGGTGCCGCCCAACATCACCCTGCTGCCGCTGCCGCCGAAATGCCCCGAGCTGAACGTGATGGAGAACGTCTGGCAGTTCATCCGCGACAACTGGCTGTCGAACCGGATCTTCCAGGACTACGACGACATCATCGCGCACTGCTGCCGCGCCTGGAACAGGCTCGTCGATCAGCCTTGGCGGATCATGTCCATCGGACTGCGCGACTGGGCCCATGGGTTCTGATCAACGGGACTTGGTATAAGGTCACTACGGCTGGCCGCGTTACTGGAATCCTGGGTTTGGCTTGGGAATGACGGGCGCATTGCCGTTCGCGCAAACCCAAGCCCCCTTTCAACGGCCATCATTGGGGTATCGCGCTGATGGCACTGACCCGACCAGCGGAGATTCCCATTTGCGCAGCGCCAACGAGATCATCGGCTATTACGTCCGTGCCAACGATGACCATACCGGGCATGTAAAGGAGTTTCTGGTGGATGTTGAAGACTGAAATATCAAGTACTTCGTTGTTGATACGAAAAACTGGTGGCGCGGGAAAAAAGTGCTCGTGCCACCTGAATGGTTCAAGCAGGTCAGCTTGACAGAAAAAACAGTTTACGTGAGTCTCACACGCGATCAGGTCAAGAAAAGTCCCGAACAAGACGCCAGCGCGAACGCTGATCGCGCCTATGAGGATAGTCTGTACCGGCACTAAGGCTACCAGCGGAATTGATAGCCATCCGCTGACGGCCCAGCGTATCGGATCGCAGCGCCGCTGACTGAGGCAGGGGCTTGGTTGCAACCGCTCGGGCGTCATGGCGTTCCGACCACGCTTCCCAATCCACGCTTCCCAATCCACGCTTCCCAATCCACGCTTCCCAATCCACGCTTCCCAATCCACGCTTTCCACCCCACGCTTTCCACAGCGAGCGCGATCTGACATGGCCACCCTGACCGTCACCCATAGCACCGAATACGTCTATCACAACCCAGTCGGTCTGCTGCGGCATAGGCTCATGATCCGCCCCCATGACAGTCATGATCTGCGCCTGCACACAGCCACGTTGGTTGTGGAGCCCGAACCTGCAAGTATTCGTTGGGCACATGACGTGTTTGGCAATTCCGTTTGCGTGCTGGATTGGGACGCCGACATGCGGACCACCCTGCTTCGGATCGTCTCGACGCTGGCATTGACACATTATCCCTCCGGCGCCGCCGGGCCGCATGCCACGCTGGATCCGGGTGCCGAAGCCTTCCCCTTCTCCTATACGGCGGCGGAAATCCCTGATTTGAGCCGCCTGACCGAGCGCCAATTCCCTGACCCTGACGGTTTGGTGGATGATTGGGCGCGCGCCTTCGCCACCGGGGCCGCCTCGCCCTCGACCTTGGGCATTCTGGAGGCAATGACAAAGGCCATTCAGCAGAATCTGATCTACGCCGCACGTGAGGCCGAAGGCACGCAGACCCCTGCTGAAACGCTCGCACTGGGCAGCGGGACTTGCCGTGACTTCGCGCTGTTGATGATGGAGGCGGCGCGCGCCCTGGGCCTCGCGGCGCGCTTCGTCACTGGTTACCTTTATGATGCGGGCGCACAGGCCGTGCGGGGCGGCGGCGCCACGCATGCGTGGTGCGCGGTGTACCTTCCCGGCGCTGGCTGGGTTGAGTACGATCCGACCAACGGGCTCCTTGCTGGCGATAATCTCGTTCGCGTGAGCGTCGCACGGGCGCCGTCGCAGGCCTTGCCGGTAGCCGGGGGATATGTGGGCGACCCCACCGATCCTAAGGGACTTTCGGTGGATGTGACGGTGGAGGTGACGCAGGATGAGGTGGCCCTGCGAGCCGCTTGAAAATAGGAGGGTGATTCGCGGCGCTTGATGTCCTGGTTTGCTAGACGAATGGAATCCTTCCCGCTCGCTCTCTGGACGTTTGCGGGGCTGTTGTTTGCCCTCGTTCCTGCGGGGATCGTGCAGATTGTGCTGGAGCGTGAGGCGCGAGCGGAGCGTACTCAGCAACTCGGGCAGGAGGCCATGCGGTACGTGCGCCTGGCCGGGCAGCAGAACCTCAGTATCATTGCCGCCGCGCAGCAGCTTTTGGCTTCCATGGGCGCTCATGACGCCCTGCGTGCTCTTAGACCCAGCGCCGAGTGCGACGCGTTCCTGGGCCGGATCGTGGCCGCCAATCCGCGCTACCTCACAGCGAGCCTTTTTGGCCTGGATGGCCAGGCCATCTGCCTCGCAACTGGAAATACGCTTACCTTCGACGTGGCGAAACGCGGATATTTCCAGAATGTTTTGCGCCAGAATGCCTTCCAGATCGGCGACTTCACGCAAGGCCCGAGCACTGGGCAGAGAACACTGCATTTCGCGGCGCCGCTGCAAGGAGAGGCCGGTCAGGTCCAGGGTGTTCTGCTGGTCGCTTTGTCCATTGACTGGTTGATCGAAGCGCT
>JBBRVI010000348.1:0-3521 GCA_038247025.1 Acetobacterales bacterium | reverse complement strand
CACCTATCTGGTGCGCGGTGACAGCCCGATCACGGCCATCGAGCAGGTGGACCAGCCCGGCATCCGCATCGCGGTGACGGCGCGTGCCGCCTATGACCTCTGGCTGGAGCGCAACATCCACCATGCGAAGCTGTTGCGCGCGGAAAGCCTGGATGGGGCCTTCGCGCTGTTTCAGGAACTGGGGCTGGAAGTATTGGCGGGGTTGCGGCCGCGCCTGCTGACGGATGCGGCGGCCCTCCCAGGCGCGCGGATTTTGGCAGGTCGGTTCACAGTGGTGCAGCAGGCCATTGGCACGGCGCGCGGCAATACCGCCGCAGCAGCCTGGTTGCACGCGTTTGTCGAGGAAGCAAAGGCCTCAGGCCTGGTGGCGCGACTGATCGAGCGGCATCAGGTGCAAGGGCTATCGGTGGCCGGCCAAGCCTAGCCGCGCATCCCGCCTGCGCAGCAGCGCCACGATGGGCAGTGCCAGCAGCACCATCCAGGTCTTGCCGATTACCTGGCCCGAGAGATAGTCGAGGCTGCCAAAGGCGAGCCAGAGAAAGACCACGCTGTCCACCATCAACCCAACGATGGAGGAGGCCGCCACGGCCAGCACCAGCCCGCGCTTTTGGAGCGGCGTATAGACGCCAAGGTCAATCAGCTCCGAGAGCAGGAAGGCCACCGTGGAGGCGATCACCAGCGCCGGCTGGGCGATATAGGCGGAGAGCGCCGCGCCCACGAAAATCGCGCCCAATGCCCAATTCACGCCCAGCCGGCGCTGCACGAGATCGCGCAGGACCAGCGCCAGGCCGATCATCAGGACACCCGAAGGCGCCATCACGCCGGGTGCCACAGGAATCAGGCAGGGGCCATTGGGCACGCAAAACGTGCCAGCATTGCCGATCAGCCAATTGGCCGCCGGAATGCAAAGGGCGAAGGCGGCGAGGAAGGCGAAGCCTTCAAGTCGGGTGCGGTCCATCATGGGCGCTCGAATAGGCTGCCCAGCCCTTGGCGCGCAAGTCACAAGCGGGGCATTGCCCGCAACCATGGCCCCATTCGTGGAGTGTTGTGCGGTCTCCCTTGTAGCAGGAATGGCTTTCGACGCGGATCAACTCCACCAGGGCCGGGCCGCCCAGACGCTCAGCAAGCCGCCAGGTGGCGGCCTTGTCGCGCCACATCAGCGGCGTGTGCAGCACAAGGCGCGTGTTCATGCCCAGGTTGATGGCCGCTTGCAGGGCCTTGATCGTGTCATCGCGGCAATCCGGGTAGCCGGAGTAGTCTGTCTCACACATGCCGCCGATGATGTGCTTCAGGCCGCGCCGATAAGCCAGGGCAGCGGCGAAGGTCAGGAAAATCAGATTGCGGCCGGGCACGAAGGTGTTGGGCAACCCATCCTCGCGCAGGGCAATTTCGGCGTCGCGCGTGAGGGCGGTTTCACTGAGCGTGCCCAAAACGCCCAGATCGAGCGTGTGGTCGGGGCCGAGCTTCGGCGAGGCCATGCCGGCACGCAGCGCACCCCGGCAGGTGAGTTCGATCGCATGGCGCTGGCGGTAGTCAAAGCCGAGCGTCTCCACATGCTCGAACCGCTCCAATGCCCAGGCGAGACATGTGGCGGAATCCTGCCCGCCGGAGAACAGGACCAGGGCGCCATTCATCATGCGTGCAGCCTTTGCGTGGCCCATCGGGCGGCCTCCGCCACGGTGGCGTCAGCATCCTCACACAGCCGCTGGGCGCTGGGACGCAGCGTGGCATCGCCGCTATTGCCAATGGCGATCATCACGTTGCGAATGAAGCGGTCGCGGCCGATCCGCTTGATCGGCGAACCCGCGTAGCGCGTGCGGAAGCTGGCGTCATCCAGCTCGGCCAGTTCGCCCAGCCTTGGTGCCACCTCGCCGCGCGGATGCAGCGCGATCTCGGATGCGGCGCGGGCGAATTTGTTCCAGGGGCAGACGGCCAGGCAATCATCGCAGCCATAGATTCGGTTGCCCATGGCCGGGCGGAACTCGTCGGGAATGGGTCCGTGATGCTCGATCGTCAGGTAGGAAATGCAGCGCCGCGCATCCAGCCGATATGGCGCGGGGAAGGCGTCAGTGGGGCAGACATCGAGGCAGGCGCGGCAGGACCCACAGTGATCCTCCTCCGGTGCGTCGGGCTCCAGTGCGAGCGTGGTGTAGATCTCGCCCAGAAACAGCCAGGAGCCATGCAAACGGCTGACCAGATTGGTGTGCTTGCCCTGCCAGCCCAGCCCAGCCTGTGCGGCGAGAGGCTTTTCCATCACCGGAGCCGTGTCCACGAAGACCTTCAGCGGGTGGCCCTTGAACCGTTGCGCCATCCACTGCCCCAGCGCCTTCAGGCGCTTCTTCACCACATCATGATAGTCGCGCCCTTGGGCATAGGCGCTGATGGTCGCGCGTTCCGGCTGGGCAAGGCTCGCCAGCGGGTCATAGGCGGGTGCGTAGTTGAGACCGAGGGAGATGACGCTGACCGTCTCGGGCCAGAGGCCGCGCGGTTGCGCGCGCTGCTCGCGGCGGCCCTCCAACCAGACCATGGAGCCATGCGCGCCGGCGGCTACGAATGCGTCGAGCCTCTCGCGATGCTCCTTCGGCAAGGTAGCCCCGGTGAAGCGCGCGAGGTCAAAGCCAAGCCGAAGCGCTTGAGCGCGAATTTCCTCGGTGGGTGTCACGCCTTTGGCAGGATGGCCGTGGCCTCGATTTCCACCTTCGCCTCCTCCTCCACCAGGGCGCCCACCTGCACCAGCGTCATCGCCGGGAAGTGGCGGCCCATGACGGCGCGATAGGCGGGGCCGAGTTCAGCCAGGCTTGCGCGATATTCGCCGATATCGGTGACGAACCAGGTCAGCCGCGCAATGTGCTCGGGCTTGCCCCCGGCCTCGGCCAGCACGGCGAGGATGTTGGAGAGTGCCTGGCGCACCTGGGGTACGAAGCTATCGGCGAAGCGCCCGGTTGTGTCCCAGCCGATCTGCCCGCCGATGATGACGATGCGCCCCTCACCGATCAGGCCGTTTGCATAGCCTTTGGGGGCGGGCCAGCCTTTGGGGTGAAGTGGGATGAGGCTCATGTTTCCAGGCTTTCGCAGGCAGCGGCGTAGCGTGCAAGGGCCGCGCGCAGATCGTCAGGGATGGGCTTGGGCCGCGCGGTGTCGAGGTCGGTGGTGGCGTTGACGAAGCGGAAGCGGACCAGCTCCGTCTCGCCGCGATGGGCGTGCAGGGTGGTGGCGTAGGACGCGCCGCCGATGCGGGTGATGAGTGGTGTGAAACTCACCCGATCCCCCATGCGGCCGGGCGCGAACCAATCGGCTTCAGCATGCACAAAGCCCGTGCCTGTGCGGCGCGTGCCGTGGATGTGGTGGAAGTCCAGCCCCAGGGTGAGTTCGAAGAAATCCTCGATGGCGGCATTCGCCAGCGTGAACCAGGCGCCAAAAAACGCGATGCCGGCGGGGTCGCAATCGGAGAAGCGGATGCGGCCAGGGATGCGCGCGGCAGCGGCCGACAGCAGCGCGGCGGCAATGGGTGAGGGGCGGGT
>JBBRVI010000347.1:0-3535 GCA_038247025.1 Acetobacterales bacterium | reverse complement strand
TGGAGCCAGCTCTACCCCGGCTATCGCCAGACCATCCTCGACAAGCTGAAGCGCACGGCCGGGCTGGAAGATATCGAGGAGCGCATCGTCGTCGAACATCGTCTGACGCCTGTGGATATCCACAATCGTTACCGGGTTCTGGACGGGGCGATTTATGGCTTGGCCTCGCATGGCTCGTGGCTGGGCGCCTTCAAGCCGGGCAATCGTTCGCGTCAGGTGAAGGGGCTCTATCTCGCCGGAGGTGCTGCGCATCCGGGGCCTGGCATGCCCATGGTGATGATGTCGGGCTGGATTGCGGCCGATAGCCTGGACCAGGACCTCGGCGGCCGTGGCATGAGCCCGGAGGCCGAACTCGCCGGCCGGCGCGAGTCCGAACTCCTCGGGGCCTGATTCCAGATGGCGGCGGAAGAAAACCCCGTCGCGTTGCGTTCCGAGCGCATGATGGGCTTTTTTGATGTGGCCTTCTCGCGCACCTTCGCCGGCAGCTTCGGCGCACTTCGGGTGGCCCATTGGGGTGAGCCGCAATGCCCTCCGGGGCGGCCGGCGATCATTCTGATGAACCATCCTGGCTGGTGGGATGGGGTGCTCATCCTGCTCCTCATGCGCCGTTTCTTTTTGGAGCGGCCGGGCTTCACGCCGATTGCCGCGCAGGCATTGGAAAAATACGCCTTCATGAAGCGCCTGGGCGCCTTTGGCGTGGAGCAGGATTCGGCGCGCGGCGCAGTGCGCTTTCTCCAGACAGCGAAGCGGGTGCTCGAAGACCCGCATCACATGCTCTGGATGAACGCGCCGGGTCGCTTCGCCGATGTGCGGGAGCGGCCTGTGCCGCTGGCCCCCGGCGTCACGCGCTTGCCGGAAATCGCTCCTGACGCGCTGATCCTGCCCGTGGCGATGGAATACCTGCATTGGAGCGAAAAGCGCGGCGAGGCGTTGATCGCCTTTGGCGCGCCGCTCGATGCGCGTGACCTCCTGGCCCTGGGCCGCGATGCGCGGACCGAAGTGATTCGTGCCGCGATGACCGAAATTATGAACCGCCTCGCGCTGGACGCCATCAGCCGTGAACCGGAACGATTCCGGATTGTGGTGGATGGCAAGCGCGGAATGGGTGGTCTCTATGGCGCATGGCAGTATTTTCGCGCCATGATCCGCGGCGAAAGCCACAACCCGCAACACGATCCCCGACGTTAACGAGGACCCTTATGGAATACGCACATTTCGCCCTGGCCCTGGCCCTCATGCCGGTCATCTTTGGCTATATCAACCTCCGCCGCATGGCGCGCCTGAAAGCGATGCCGGCTGAAGGCACGCTCGTCTCCATCCTGATCCCCGCACGCAATGAGGCGGGCAATATCGCAAGCTGCCTGGATGCCGCACTCGCCTCCACCGGCTGCGCAATTGAGGTGGTGGTGATGGATGATGGCAGCACGGATGCCACGGCCGAGATCGTCACCGGTTACGCCGCGCGCGACCCCCGCGTGCGCCTGATGTCCGCCCCGAGCCTGCCGCCTGGCTGGACCGGCAAGGTGCATGCCTGCGCCCGCCTGGCAGAAGCCGCGGCCGGCACGCATTTCCTGTTCATTGACGCCGATGTGCGCTTGGCCCCCCACGCCGCTGGCGCCATGGCGGCCCATGCGGCGGGGCATAAAATCTCGATGGTGAGCGGCGTTCCGCGCCAGATCATCAAGACGCTGGGCGAGGGGCTGACCGTGCCCTTCATCAACTTCCTGCTCATCTGCTACCTGCCCTTTGGTGGGCGCGCCGTGCAGCGCCGCGCGAGCCTCGCTGCCGCCTGCGGCCAGCTCATCCTGGTGGAGCGCCGCGCCTATGACGGCATTGGTGGACACACTGCCATCAAGGCCACCCTGCATGACGGCATCGCGCTCGCCCGCCGCTTCCGCGAAAAGGGCTACGACACCGAGATCGTGGACGGCACGCCGCTGGCCACCTGCCGCATGTATGAGGGCTTCGGCAATGCCTGGGGCGGCTTCATGAAGAATGCGCGCGAGGGCATGGCCACGCCCATCGGCCTGCCGATCTGGACCGTGCTGCTGGCAGGCGGCCACCTCTGGCCCTGGGCGCTGCTGCCCAATGGCGAGGCCATCCTGACCGTGCTGCTCATGTTTGCCGTCCGCGCCGCCGTCACCTGGCGCACGGGTGAGCCCTGGTGGACCGTTCCTCTGCATCCGCTGACGGTGCTGGTGGCGTTGGCCATTCAGTGGACGGCGCTGGTGCGTTCGGCGCTGGGCTATCCGGCAGGCTGGAAAGGCCGTGCCTATCCCGCCACAAAGGCGGCATGAAGGAACTCACAGCACCCGGTGCCCCGAATCGGGACCATGATACGGAGAACTTCCCCACCGCCTCGCTGATCCTCAGCAAGACGGTGCGGGCGAAGGTCATGGCCTTCTACCGTTTCGTGCGCATGGCCGATGACATCGCCGACAGCGAGAGCCTGTCCTCGGCCGACAAGCTCGCCCGGCTGGATGCGATGGAGGCCTCGCTCGATGATCCGCGCTCCGGCCTGGAGGAGGGCGCTCGCATGCAGGCGCTGGGTGTCGGCACGGACGAAGCCCGCCTCATGCTCTCCGCCTTCCGCCAGGATTCCGTCCAGGCGCGCTACGCCGATTGGCCCGCGCTGGAGGATTACTGCAGTCGCAGCGCCGGCCCAGTCGGCCGAATGCTGCTGCGCCTGCACGGCACCGACAGCGCCGAGGCCAAGCACGCCGCCGATGGTCTCTGCGCCGCATTGCAAATCCTGAACCACATCCAGGATTTGGTGCCCGATCGCGCCACGCTGGACCGCGTCTATCTGCCGCAATCCTGGCTGGCCCTGGCAGGCGGTGAGGCCGCCTTCTTCGAACCCGCAAACCCGCAGCGGCGCGAAATCCTGGATGCCGCGCTGGACCGGGTGGAGGAGCAGCTCGACCGCGCCAGCAACCTGCCAAGGCTTTGCACCTCGCGCCGGCTGGCCATCCAATCGGCCATGACCATCGGCCTCGCGCGGCGGCTTTTGGCGAAGCTGCGGCAAGCCGATCCCGTGCTGGGGCGGGTGGCCCTGGGCAAGCTGGATTTCGCGCAGGAATTGCTGGCCGCACCTTTCCTGGGCATCAGCGATCCAGCTCTGGTCGCCACGCGCGTCAGCCGGGCGGGATCCTCCTTCGCGCGCGGCATGGCGACTTTGAAGGGCGAGCGCCGCCGCGCCCTCTGGGCCGTCTATGCCTTTTGCCGCGTGGCCGATGACATCGCCGATGGCACGATGCCCGAGGGCGAGAAGCGCCGCCTTCTGGCCCAATGGCGCACCAAGCTGACCCAGCCCGATTGCGCCCTCTCGCGCGAATTGCTGCTGGCGCGCGAGGCCTTCGAAATCCCGCTCGCCGAATGCGAGGCCATGGTCGCCGGCATGGAGACGGATGCGGCCGATCATCTGCGCCTGCCCGATGAGGCCGCGCTGGATCTCTACTGCCGCCGCGTGGCCGGCAGCGTGGGCGCGATGAGCGTGCGCATCTTCGGCGAACCCCGCGCCGAGGCCTGGGGCCTC
>JBBRVI010000346.1:0-3550 GCA_038247025.1 Acetobacterales bacterium | reverse complement strand
CGTCACGCCGACGCCGAGTTCGCGACAGCGGCGTGCCTGGCGCTGGATCAGGTCCCAGTTGCCTGCGCCGCGCTGCGCATCCTGTTCGGCGCGCGTCGGGTAATCCAACGAGAACTCCACATCGGCGAAGCCGCGCAGATCGGCATCATCCAGCACTTCGGTGGAATGGCCGTTCGAGGTGATCGTCAGCTTGATCGGCTGGGTGCGGAAGAAGGCGAGCATGTCGCGGAATTCCGGATGCATGCCGTTCTCGCCGGTACCGAGATTGACCGACCGTACCGGCAGGCGCCCGAGCACCGATCGCACCTGGTCCAGCCCCAGCCGATCTGTCCGCGTCGGATCGCGGTAGCAGAAGGCGCAGGCCAGGTTGCATTCATTCGTCAGGCCGAGCCCGAGTGAGAAACGCCGCTCGGCGGCAACTGTGGTTTCAGCAGACATGGTTTCGCGAACCCTCCTGTGATAGCCTAATCCGATGCACGTCCCAAGTCCTGATCAACCGCTGCAACCCGACCAGGACACATCCCGGTGGGACGGCCATGCCGCCGCTTACGAAACCGTCTTCGAAGGCCTTACCGATGCCTTCGCTGCCCGCGCGCTCGATCTGCTCGAACCGCTCGCCGGCGCGCGACTGCTGGACCTGGCGGCCGGCGCCGGAGGTGCCGCGATCCAGGCCGCAACGCGCGGCGCACACGTTCACGCATTCGACGCGTCGGGCGCAATGGTTACGCGCATCCGTGCGCGGACAGGCATATTTCCGATTATCGCTGACCAGGCAGATGCGCGCAAGAAGCTGCCCTGCGCGGATGCCAGCTTTGACGCGGCATTGTCATGTCTTGGCGTGGTGCTCCTCCCCGACCCGGTGCCGGCGCTGCGCGAGATCGCGCGGGTGCTGCGGCAAGGCGGGCGGCTCGCGGTGGTCACCTGGACCGAGCCGGAGCGGTACGAACTCGCCGCGCGGCTCTGGGCCGCGGTGGAAAGGGTGCGCGGCGCGCCACCCCCACCGCCGCCGACACCCCCCGCGCAACTGCGCTACGCCGATCCCGACGGTTTTGCGGCGCTGCTTCGGGAGGCCGGCTTCGCGGTCCATACGGTCGAGCGGGTCGAGGCCTTCCTGCATGCCCGCTCCGCCCGCGCGTTGGCCGAGACCCTTGATTTTGCACCGGGAATGGGCGCTCTGATGGCCAGCCTCGGGCCGGATCGCGGCGCCGTCGAACGGGAATTCACCGCCGCGCTGGAGGCCGAGCAGGGTCTCGGCCCGGTGGCACTCCGGGCCATCGCGCAGATCGCGATGTGGGTTCCCGAATAATTGCCAACCGGCGTGTAACCAAGCCACGATACCCAGCGAAGCATTGAGGCAGTTTCGGAGACCCCCATGCTCAAACGTCGTCTTGGCCTGATCCTGGGGGCTGCGGCCCTTGCCAGCCCGGCGCTCGCGCAGGCGCCGCCGCGCCTCGTGTTCACCGCCATCCCCGACCAGGATGAGACGCGGCTGATGGAGCGGTTCCGCCGTGTCGTCGCCTATCTGGAAACCGCGCTGGGCGTGCCGGTGCAATATGTGCCGGTGAAGAATTACGCAGCCGCGGTCACCGCCTTCACCAACAACCAAGTGCAGCTGGCCTGGTTCGGCGGCCTGACCAGCGCCCAGGCGCGGCGGGCGGTCCCGGGGTCGGAGGCGATCGTCCAGGGTGTCGAGGACGCCAATTTCTTCAGTTACTTCATCGCCAATGCCAGCACCGGCCTCACGCGATCCGAAACCTTCCCCGAGGGCATCGCCGGCCGCAGCTTCAGCTTCGGCTCGCGCGCCTCCACCTCCGGCCGGGTCATGCCCGAAACCTTCATCCGCCAGCATTTCAACCGCGCGCCGGACCAGGTCTTCTCCCGCGTCGGCTTCTCGGGCGATCATTCGCGCACCATCCAGGTGGTGCAGTCCGGCGCCTTCGAGGTCGGTGCGCTGGATTTCACGGTGTTCGACCTGGAACGCCAGCAGGGTCGCGTGGATGATGCACGCGTGCGGGTGATCTGGCAGACCCCGCGCTTCCCCAACTACAACTGGACGATCCGTGGCGACATCGATTCGCGCTTCGGCGCCGGCTTCAAGGAACGCGTGCGCGCCGCACTGTTGGCGATCAACGATCCGGCGATCCTGAACATCTTTCCGCGTGAGCGCTTCATCCGCTCCGCCAACAGCGAATACGCGCCCATGGAATCCGCGGCACGCGCGCTTGGCCTGCTCGACTAGGTGCCGCCATCACCGCTGATCGAACTGCACGGCGCGAGCGCAAGTTACGCCGGCAAACCTGTGCTCAGCGGCCTCGACCTGTCGCTGCGCCCGGCCGAGCATGTGGCCGTGCTGGGCCGGTCGGGTGCTGGCAAATCCACGCTGCTCAATCTGCTGTTCCAGCGCCTGGATGATCGCGCGGCGCTGATCCCTCAGGCAGCCGCGCTGGTCGGCACGCTGAGCGTCTTCCACAATGTCTACATGGGCCGGCTGGATCGGCACTCGGCCGCGCGCAATCTGCGCATGCTGGCCTTCCCGGCACGCGCCGAGGTGGCAGCCGTGCGCGCCGTGCTGGAGGGTGTCGGCATGGAGGAATACCTGTTCCGCCGCGCCGGCGCGCTGTCCGGCGGGCAGCAGCAGCGCGTCTCGGTCGCGCGCGCGCTGTACAACGGCCGGCCGGTGGTGCTGGGCGATGAACCGGTCTCGGCGTTGGATCGCGTGCAGGGTGCGGAGGTGCTGCGGCGCCTTGCGGCACGCCATGAAACCATGGTGCTGGCGATGCACGATATCGGCCTGGCGCTGGCGCATGCGCAGCGAATCATCGTACTCGATCAGGGCCGCATCGTGTTGGATTCGCCGGCCGCTTCACTGACCATCGCGGATCTGCTGCCGTTTTATGGTTGAACCCGCGCGCCTCGGCTATGCCGGCGCCACGCGCTGGTTCCTGCTGGCCGCGCTGGCGGCACTGCCGATTGCCGACCTGGCGGTCTCCGGCCCCGATCCCTGGCTTGAATTGACCCGGCTGTTCGCCGGAATCATCCGCCCCGACCTGCTGGCGATCGCCGGGGCCAGCGTGGTGCTCACGGTCGCATTTGCCATGCTGGGCGTGGCGTCCGGGGCCGTGGCGGGGCTGCTGCTGGCGCTGGTCTTCGCACGCCTGCGCGCGGTGCGCGCGCTGGCGGCGGCGATGCGCTCGGTGCATGAATTGTTCTGGGCGCTGCTGCTGATCCAGGTGACGGGCCTGTCGCCGCTCACCGGCATCCTGGCCATCGCCATCCCCTATGCCGGCATCTTCGCCAAGGTCTTCTCCGAAATCATCGAGGAAGCCGATCTCGCGGCCGACCGCGTCCTGCCGGCAGGCACCGACACGGTCTCCCGCTTCGCCTATGCGCGCATTCCGGTGCTCGCCGGACCCTTCGGCACCTACCTGCTCTACCGCTTCGAATGCGGCATGCGCTCGACGCTGGTGCTGGGCTTCATCGGCCTGCCGACCATGGGGTTCGAGCTCGAAACCTACTTCCGCCAGGGGCGATACGCGGAGGCAGCCGCGCT
>JBBRVI010000345.1:0-3562 GCA_038247025.1 Acetobacterales bacterium | reverse complement strand
CTCGCGGCAGGATAGCGCTCAGTACTCGGCAAAGATCCGGTTCAGCTCGGCGCGATCCTTCGTCACCGTCAGGCCCAGCATCAGCAGGATGCGCGCCTTTTGTGGGTTGAGGTTGTCCGCGTTCAGAAAGCCCGCCTCGCGTATGCGCGTGGTGTAGAACATGCGCCCCGAACCCGCCCGCGTGCTGGCGACGATGGGCGTGCCGGCGGCCATGGCGGCGGTCATGCTCTCGGCCAGTGCAGGTGTGACGAAACTCGGCGCGAAACCTGCTGAGACCAGCCCCTGCGCGCCGGCGGCCACGAAGGCTTCCACCGCCACGCCATCGGCGCCTGCATAGCAATAGACCACATCCACGCGGGGCAGCGCCGTGAGGCCACGCACATCGAATTCCGTCTCGCGTCCCAGCTTGCGCAGCGGGCGGCGATACCACGCGATGGCATCCGCATCGGCATGGGCGAGGCAGCCGAAATCCAGACTGCGAAAGGTCTGCATGCGCGAGGTGCTGGTCTTTGTCACCTCGCGCGCTGCATGCACCTCGTCATTGAGCAGCACCAGCGCGCCCAGGCCCCGCGCGCGCGGATCGCCCGCCACGCGGCACGCATTGGCAAGGTTCATGCCCGCATCGGAGGATAGGCCCGAGGACGGCCGCTGCGCACCGACCAGCACCACCGGCACCTCCACTTTGACGGTCAGCGAGAGGAAATAAGCCGTCTCCTCCAGCGTCGCGGTGCCATGGGTGATGACGATGCCGTCCAGCCCCGGGATATCGGCCACCACCTGGTCACATAGCCGCACCAACTCCAGCCACTCCTTGGGGCCGAGCGCGGTGGAGGGGACGGCGGCGTATTTGACGGGAATGATCTCCGCCACCTCATTCACCTGCGGCCAATAGGCCAGCAACTGCGCGGCATCCATGACCTGCCCCAGGGTCGCGTAATCCGCGATATCCATGGGCCCTCGCCCGAGAGAGCCAATCGTGCCCCCGGTGCCGATTAAGGCAATCTTGGGACGGGTCATGCGGGTCTCCTCTCGATGATGGCCGTGGTGAGGCGCGCGATGCAGAACATCTCTCCATCCTCGCGCCGCAGTTCGATGTTCCAGACATGCATGCTGCGGCCGATCCGCAGCGGCGTACAAAGCCCCAATGCGCGGCCGCCTTTGGGCAGGGGGCGCAGATGGCTGGCATTGATCTCGGTACCCACCGCCATGAAGCCTGGCTCACACGCCATCATGGAGGCGACGCTGCCCAGCGTCTCGGCCAGCACGGCGGAGACACCGCCATGGATCACGCCGAAGGGCTGGATATGGCGCTCATCCACCTCCATTTCGCCGCGCAGGAAATCCGGCCCGATCTCGGTGATGCGAATGCCCAGAAGGCCATTCACCGTGCCGGCGCTGCGTGCGTGGATGTCGTCAGGCGTGGTGTGCTGGCGCCAGATGGTCATGCGGGTTCCACAGGGTTGCGCCGCCCAGGCTGCCGCAAGTGGCAGGCGTGTCAATGCCCTACCCAGGGGCATGAACCAGCGGCCTCAAGCAGCAAGCTGGGCTACGTCTCGCCGCCCGATTTCGCATCCACGCGGGCGGCATCACGCAGATCGGCGCGAAAAACCTGAAGGAAAGCGTAGAGCATCAGGCATGCCCAGAGCAGCGACAGGAAATCGAGCATGGTGAGATCGAGCAGCGGAATCAGATAAAAGAAAAAATCGGGCGCCAAGTAAATCATCACCGCGAGGAACAGAAAGCCGGCGCGCAGCTCTGTCGTGCCCACCGCTCCCACGGCCAGTTGATGCACGCCCGTAATCAGCATGCGCGCCAGGGAGAGATTGCTCAACATGACGTAGAGCGAGAGCAGGATGAAGGGAATCGCGGGCCAGACCAGCCCCGAGAACGCAAAGCCGACAGCAAG
Source organism: Acetobacterales bacterium (assembly GCA_038247025.1). GTDB lineage: Bacteria > Pseudomonadota > Alphaproteobacteria > Acetobacterales > Acetobacteraceae > Roseococcus. The sequence goes on along the minus strand of JBBRVI010000345.1, from coordinate 1,656 downwards.
CAGCAGATACGAGACAAGGTCAGTCCCATTATCCAGGATGAAGCCCTCTATCTTGCGCTCAATGCGCCGATGGCGCGCCAGGCGACCGTCAAGGGAATCGCCGAGCCAATTCATCGTAAAACCGAGAATCACCAGGCAGAGCGAGGTGGCATCGGCCAACCCCATGCCAAACCCGATGGAGACCAGAAGGGCACCCAGAATGCCCAGCGCAGTGAGTTGGTCAGGGCTCACCCACGAGGGCAGCCGCCCGACCAGAAGATCCAGCGTGCGGGCTTCGGACCTGGCCAGGAACCCGGAATTGGCCCGTCTGGGAATCACGTCCGATCAGTGATCGCGACGATCGCATCGAGAGCCGAATTGATCTGCGCGGCGGTGTGCGCCGCGGACAGAAAGAAACGCAAGCGCGAGGAGCCTTGCGGCACGCCGGGCGGGATCACCGGAAAGGCATAGATGCCGGCCTCTTCCAGGGCGCGGGCGGCGTTGAAGGTCCGGATGTCGGAGCCGAGGATGACGGGCGTGACGCCATATCCCCAGCTCGTACCGACATCGAGCCCCCTGGCACGCGCGCCGGAAAGGAATTGGGTGCCATTTTCGCGTAGTGCTTCCACCCGTTCGGGCTCACGACGCATGATCGTCAGCGCCGCGAGCGATGCCGCGGCCATGGGGGCAGGCATCCCGACGCTATAGACCAGCCCCGGCGCTCGAGCTTTGAGGATGTCAATCAGCACCTGGCTGCCGCAGACATAGCCACCGCATCCCACCAGCGCCTTCGAGAGGGTGCCGAACCAGACATCCACGCCAGCCGGGTCCACCCCCGCATGTTCGGCGATGCCGCGCCCCGTGGCGCCGATGACGCCGAGGGAATGGGCTTCATCCATCATGAGCCAAGCCTGGAAGCGTTCCTTGATAGCAACGAGGCGCTGCAAGTCCGGCCCATCCCCATCCATGGAGAAAATGCCTTCCGACACGATCAGCACGCGCTCAAAAAGGTGCCGGGTCAGCGCCAGATAGGCTTCCAGATCGTTCAGGTCGTTGTGGCGGAAGGATTTGCGCTGGCAACGCGCGCCCTGGGCGCCAACCATCACACAATTATGGATCAGGCTGTCATGGATCAGCAAATCCTTCGGGCCGAGGATCGTCTCAATGACCGATGCCGCCGTCGCGTGGCCGCTGACAAACAAGGCCCCCGCCTCAGCTTCATAAATTCCGGCGAGGGCGTTCTCCAGGTCGCGATGGACCTGTCGTTCGCCGGCCGTGATACGACTGGCGGAGACGCTCGTGCCATGGCGCGCCGCCGCCTCCTGATGCGCCGCGAGGATTTCGGGGTGGCCGTTGAGGGCGAGGTAGTCGTAGCTGGCAAAGTTCAGCAACTCTCGCCCGCCGATCTGCGTTGTCACTCCGGCGCGTCCCTCGTGGGGCCGATAATAGGGGTTGGTCAGGCCGAGGGCTGGGCCCATTTTGCGGTCAAGCAGGATTTCACGGTAGGCCGGCAGTGAGGAGAAAGACGCATCGTATTTCGGCGCACCAGGTGAAAGAGCCCGAGCGCGCGGCGGCCTGCCGGCGACGTCTGGTCCTACGCCATAGGCCTCCCCAATGGCTGATTCGCCAGCGGCTGGTTCCATAGCGGCTGGCTCAACAGTGACTGGCTCAACAGCG
>JBBRVI010000344.1:0-3579 GCA_038247025.1 Acetobacterales bacterium | reverse complement strand
GCTCACCCTTGAAGCGCGCCGAGAGCGGCGTCTTCTCATAGGGATAATTCAGCGTGACCTTGCGGCTGAAGAATTGCTTGAGGGTCAGCATCATGCCGCTGACGATTTCCGCCAGCAGAAAGGCGCGCGCGAAGCGGTCCAGGCCGGTCATGCGGGAAGCAATCCAGTGAGCTTGAGGAAGGCCGCGGTCAGCACCAGCCAAAGCAGGCTGAAGGGCAGAAACACCTTCCAGCCGAGGCGCATCAACTGGTCATAGCGGTAGCGCGGGAAAGTCGCGCGCACCCAGACGAAGACAAACAGAAGCGCTGCGACCTTGAGTGCGAACCAGACGGGGCCGGGGATCCAGTTGAGCGGCGCGATATCCAGCGGGGGATACCAGCCGCCGAGGAACAGGATCGTCGTCAGCGCCGACATCAGGATCATGTTCGCGTATTCGCCGAGGAAGAACAGCGCGAAGGACATGGAACTGTATTCGACGAAGAAGCCGGCCACCAACTCGCTCTCGCCCTCGGGAAGGTCGAAGGGGGCGCGGTTGGTTTCGGCCAGCGTGCTGATGAAGAAGATCACGAACATCGGGAAAAGCGGGATGGCGAACCAGAGGTTCTCCTGCGCGCGCACGATTTCGGTGAGGTTCAGCGAGCCCACGCAAAGCAGCACGGTCACGATCACGAAGCCCATGCTGACTTCGTAACTTACCATTTGGGCGGCTGAGCGCAGCGCGCCGAGAAATGCGTATTTCGAATTGGACGCCCAACCCGCGATGATGATGCCATAGACGCCAAGCGAGCTGATCGCGAAAAGGTAGAGGATACCCACGTTGATATCGGCAATCGCCCAGCCGTCATTCACCGGGATCACCGCCCAGGCCAGCATCGCCAACACAAAGGTGAGTATCGGCGCCATGATGAACAACCCGCGCGACGCACCGGAAGGAATGATGGTCTCCTTCATCAGCATCTTGATGGCATCCGCGAAGGGCTGCCCCATGCCGAATGGGCCGACCACATTCGGCCCGCGCCGCATCTGCATCGCACCCAGCACCTTGCGCTCGGCCCAGGTGAGGTAGGCGACCGCGAACAGCACCGGCACGAGCAAGGCCAGCGTCTGCGCCACAGTAAGCGCGAGGATACCAATGGGCGAGGCGAGAAACTCGGTCATCGCCCTATTCCGCCGCCAAAGCCGGTTGCAGATAGGTGGCGGCGCATTCGGCCATGGTGCTGCTGGCCCGGGTGATCGGGTCCACCTGCCAGTAATTGGTGATGGGCAGGCCGAAGGGCTTGGCGCTGACTTCGCCCGTCGCGGCCGGAGCAGCGTCATCGGTGCAGCCTGGAAGCGGTGCCATGTCCAACCGCGCAAAGACAGGGTGCGCCGCGGCCATCTCGGCGCGCAGCGCATCCAGCGTATCGAAGGGCAGCGTCACGCCGAGGAATTGCGAGGCAGCGCGAATGATGCGCCAATCCTCACGCGCCTCACCAGGCGTCTGCACGGCCATGCGGCCTCGCTGCACGCGGCCTTCGGTGTTGACGTAGGTGCCGTCCTTTTCGGTATAGGCGGCACCGGGCAGGATCACATCGGCGCGCATTGCCGCAGCCTCGCCATGATGGCCCTGGTAGATGACGAAGGTGCCAGGCTTGATGCGGCCGACTTCAAAACCATCCGCACCCAGCAGCCAAAGCGCATCCACGCCGCCAGCCAGCATGGCCTCCATGTCGAGACCGCCCTCGCCCGGCACAAAGCCAAGATCGAGTGCCGCCACCTGGCCCCCAAATTGATGCAGCACGTTGAAGCCATGCCAATCCTCGCGCAGCGCATCGGCACCGCGCGCGAGCTCCCAGGCGGCGGCGAGCACGGCCGCGCCATCAGCCCGAACCAGGGCGCCACGGCCGAGGATGACCAAGGGCTTGGTGGCACCTTCCAGGAATTTGGCGGCCGCCGCGAAATCCTCTGGGCCATGGCCCAAATGCGTTGCCGGATAGGTCAGATCCACCACCTGCCCGACCAGACCCACGCGCAAGCCGCCCAGATTCCAGCGCTTGCGGATGCGCGCATTCAACACCGGCGATTCCACGCGCGGGTTGGAGCCGAGGATGACAATCGCATCCGCCTCCTCAATGCCGGCGATGCTCGAATTGAACAGGTAATAATCCGGCCGCGAGGCATCGAGCTTCGCGCCATCCTGGCGCGCATCCAGGTTTGTGCTGCCCATGGCGTTCAACATGGACTTCAGCGCAAAGAGGCTTTCCGCATCCATCGTATCGCCGGCTATGGCGCCGATGCTCTTGCCGCGAATGTTCTGCACGATGGCTGAGAATGCTTCGGCCCAGCTTGCCGCGACCAGCTTGCCGTCGCGCCGCACCCAGGGCCGGTCCAGCCGCTTGCGCTTGAGCCCGTCAAAGGAGAAGCGCGAACGGTCGCCCAGCCATTCCTCGTTCACGTCGTCATTGACGCGGGGCAGCATGCGCAGCACTTCGCCGCCGCGCACGTCAATGCGGATGGCGGCACCGAGCGCGTCCAGCACATCCACGCTGTCGGTTTTACGCAGCTCCCACGGCCGCGAGACGTAAGCGTAGGGGCGGCTGGTCAGTGCGCCCACGGGGCAGAGATCGATCAGATTGCCGGAAAGCTCGCTGCGCAGTGCTTTTTCCACATAGGTGCCAACTTCCATGTTCTCGCCACGGCCAGTCGCGCCCATTTCAGGCACGCCCGCCACTTCGGAGGCGAAGCGGATGCAGCGCGTGCAATGGATGCAGCGATTCATCACGGTCTTGATGAGCGGACCAATATTCTTGTCCTTCACCGAGCGCTTGGGTTCCTCATAGCGGCTGGCATCGCGGCCGTAGGCGACGGCCTGGTCCTGCAAATCGCACTCACCACCCTGGTCGCAGATCGGGCAATCGAGCGGGTGGTTGATCAGCAGGAATTCCATCACGCCCTTCTGGGCGGTGACGGCGGGATCCGAATGGGTGAAGGCATTCATGCCCTGGGTGGCGGGCGTGGCGCAGGCGGGCAGCGGCTTGGGCGCCTTTTCCACTTGCACCAGGCACATGCGGCAGTTGGCCGCGATCGACAGCTTCTTGTGGTAACAGAAGTGCGGCACGAAGATGCCGAGTTTGGTCGCGGCATCCATCACCGTGGATCCGTTTTCGACCGTTACCGGCTTGCCGTCGATTTCGAGGTTGATGGGCATGTCAGTCCGCCGCGAGCTGGTGGCCCACGGTATTGGAGTCCGCGTGATGCTCGTTCGTGGAGCTGTAGCCACCCGGCTTCACGCTGCAGCACTTGTGGTCGATGTGGTGCTGGAATTCTTCGCGGAAGACCTTGACGAAAGCGCGGGTCGGCATTGCCGCGGCATCTCCGAGCGCGCAGATGGTGCGGCCCTGGATGTTGTCGGCGAGGTTCAGCAGGAGGTCCAAGTCTTCCTGGCGGCCCTGGCCATGTTCGACGCGGTGGATGATGCGATAGAGCCAGCCGGTGCCCTCGCGGCACGGCGTGCATTGCCCGCAGGACTCCTCGAAGTAGAAGTAGGCCAGGCGCTCGGCGGCTTTCACCATGCAGGTGTCTTCGTCCATCACGATGACG
>JBBRVI010000343.1:0-3625 GCA_038247025.1 Acetobacterales bacterium | reverse complement strand
CGCGCAACCGCCGCCACGCAGCGCAACGCCGCCTGGGGTGTCGCGCCGCACAGCCTTCGCGCCGTCACGTCCGCCATGCTGGAGGCGATGGCCGCGCTGGACTGCCCTATCCACATCCACGCCGCCGAACAGCAGAAGGAGGTGGAGGAATGCCTCGCCACCACCGGCCTGCGCCCCATCGAATGGCTACTGCGCAACACGCCCCTGGACCACCGCTGGGTGCTGATCCATGCGACGCATATGACGCCCGAGGAGACCCGCGCCCTGGCCGCGACCGGCGCCATCGTGGGGCTTTGCCCCAGCACCGAGGCATCGCTGGGCGATGGCGTGTTTCCGCTGCCCGACTACCTCGCCGCCGAGGGCCGGCTGGGCTTCGGCACGGACAGCCATGTCGGCATCTGCCCCGCCGCCGAACTGCGCCAGTTGGAAACCAGCCAGCGCCTCGCGCTCGAATTACGCAGCGTCGCGACCGATGAGGCGCGGCCGCATCCCGGACGCGGCCTGCTCGATCGCGCGCTGGCCGGCGGTGCCCAGGCCTGCGGCGTGAAGCTCGGTGCCATTGCGCCCGGCCTGCGCTGTGACCTGGTGGAACTGGATGACGAGCACCCCACGCTGGCCGGCCGGCAGGGCGATGGCCTGCTGGATGCCTGGTGCTTCGGCCCAGCCGACCGCATGGTGCGCAGCGTGGCCGTCGGCGGGCGGGTGGTGGTCGAAGGTGGGCGGCATATTCACGAAGGCACCATCCGCGAGGCCTTCTCGCGGAGCATGAAAAGGCTTGGCGCATGACCCTACGGCTTCTCGGCAAGATCGCCTTTGTCACGGGGGGCAGCCGCGGCATTGGCCGTGCCTCCTCCATCGCCTTCGCCGAGGCGGGGGCGGATGTCGCCATTTGCCATCTGGATGACGCCGCCGAAGCGCAAAGCCTGGTGCAAGCGGTCGAGGCGCTGGGCCGCCGCGCTTTCCAGATGCCGGCCGATATGGGCGACATCGCGCAGATCAAAGCCTTCGCCGCTGCTGCTCAGGCCGCGCTCGGTCCCTGCGACATCCTGCTGAACAATGCCGGGATGAACATCCGTGGTCCCTTCGGCGAGATCACCGAAGCCGATTTTGACCGCATGGTGGCGGTGCATCTGAAGGGCATGTTCTTCATGGCCCAGGAGGTCTATCCGGGCATGGTGGCGCGCGGTGGCGGGCGGATCATCAACATCGCCTCGCAGCTGGCGCTGAAGGGCTCGCCGGGCATTGTCACCTATTGCGCGGTGAAGGCGGGCATCATCGGCTTCACCCGCGCGCTGGCCCATGAGGCGAGCCCGCTCGGTGTGCTGGTCAACGCCATCGCACCCGGGCCGGTCGAGACGGATCTGACGCGCAGTCGTGGCGCCGAATGGAAGGCGAGGATCGAGGCCAGCCTGCCCATTCGCCGACTCGGCCAGCCCGAAGAGATTGCGGCCACCGCCCTGCTCCTCGCCGGGCCGGGCGGCAGCTTTTACGCAGGTGCGTGCCTGTCACCTAACGGCGGGGATGTGATGCATTAGGGTTGGCTCAGAAACCAACCTGATCGCCGCCTTTTAATTGGAGAATTTCGCGCGCCTCATCCGGCGTTGCGATCTCAAGCCCCATCCCCTCGATGATCTGCCGGACCAGCCGCACCTGCTCGGCATTGCTGGTGGCCAGCCGCCCGGGGCCGGCCCAGAGGCTGTCCTCCAGCCCCACGCGCACATTGCCGCCCATCGCCGCCGCCATGGCCGCGATCTTGAGCTGGTTGGAGCCCGCGCCCAGCACTGACCACTGGTAATTGTCACCGAAAAGGCGGTCGGCCGTGCGCTTCATGTGCATCACGTCCTCCGGATGCGCGCCGATGCCGCCTTGCAGCCCGAACACTGTCTGGATGAACAGGGGCGCCTGCACCAACCCTTGATCGAAGAAGTATTTGAGGTTGTAAAGGTGCGACGTGTCATAGCACTCGAACTCGAAGCGCGTGTTGTTCCCCGCGCAGGTGGTCAGGATGTACTCAATGTCCTGGAACGAGTTGCGAAAGATGATGTCCTTGTTCGCCAGATAGGCGGGCTCCCATTCATGCTTGAAATCCTTGAAACGGTTCAGCATGCCGAACAGACCGAAATTCATCGAGCCGAGGTTGAGCGAAGCGACCTCGGGCTTGTGCTTGGCCGCTGGGCGGACGCGCTCCTCGATGGTCATGGTGGGCGCGCCGCCCGTGGTGATGTTCACCACGCAGTTGGAGGCCTGCTTGATGATGCCCAGGAAAGGGGCGAAGGCCTCGGGCGACTGGTCGGGGCGGCCATCCTCGGGGTTGCGCGCGTGAAGATGAACAATCGCCGCGCCCGCTTCCGCCGCACCGATGGCAGCCTCCGCGATCTCGGCCGCCGTGATGGGCAGATGGGGTGACATGCTGGGCGTATGGATGGCGCCAGTGACAGCGCAGGTGATGATGACGCGGCGGGCCTTGGCCATGGATTTGGTTCCTTCTGGTGTTTGCGCATGGCGTGGCGCCAGGCGTCCTGCCGCGGCCACCCATTGTGTCGAGGATTTCTTTTTGCGGACTCTATTGGGCGCTGATCCTCGGCGCAGCGTAAAGCCCCCATGGCGAGCGCCGTGCAGCCATGGCAAGCAACGGCCAAGCCGCATGAAGGAAACAGGCACCGATGCACGGAAAAGCGCGAAACCTCGCCCTGCTGACCTTCGCGATCATCCTGGCACCCTGCATCTGGTTCGCGGGCACGGCGGCGGTGCCGGCCCTGCTGCGCGATGGCCTGATCACGCGCGGCCAGGCGGGATGGCTGACCGCCTCGGTGCAGTTGGGATTCGTGCTGGGCACGTTGGTTTCGGCGCTGCTTTCCCTGGCGGATCGCTGGCCGGGGCGCGCACTTTTCTTCGGCTCGGCGGCGGTGGCGGGGCTGGGTACCATCGCGCAGGCCTTCATGGAACCTGCCGGGATGGGCGCCTACGCGCTGCGTTTTGTCGCGGGCGCGGCCATGGCTGGGGTCTATCCGGTGGGGATGAAGTTGGCCTCGGGCTGGGCACGGGGTGATCTGGGGCTGCTGATCGGTGTCGTGGTGGGGGCGCTGACCATCGGCTCGGCAGCGCCGCATGCGCTCCCCGGGCTGCTCGGTTCGGTTGATTGGCGGCACATTTATCTCGTTGCCGGGCTGCTTGCCCTGATCGGCGGTTGCCTGATCCTGCCCTTCCGCGAGGGGCCCAACACCGCGCGCCGTCCGCCCTTCAACCCGCGCGCGGTGTTGCTGGCCTGGACTGATCCTCGGCTTCGCCTGGCCAATGCCGGGTATCTGGGACACATGTGGGAGCTCTATGCCGTCTGGGCCTGGGTGGGGCTGTTTCTGGCGCAACAGGGCGCGGGCGGTGATGCCGGGCTGCTGACCGCGATGGTCGTGGGCTCTGGCGCGCTGGGCTGTGTGGGGCTTGGGCTGTTGGCGGACCGCTTCAACCGGGCGCGCATGGCGGCGCTGGCCATGATGAGCTCAGGCAGTTGCGCGCTGCTGATTGGCACCACCTCCGGCTGGTCCCTGACGCTGACGCTTGTGCTCGCGGCGATCTGGGGTGTGACGGTGGTGGCGGATTCGGCGCAGTTCAGCGCCTGTACCTCGCT
>JBBRVI010000342.1:0-3635 GCA_038247025.1 Acetobacterales bacterium | reverse complement strand
TTCCTCCTGTGCGACGGCAGGCTCCTGCTTGCGTAGCGCCGCGTCAACAAGGAGGCTGGCCGCAAAGAAGGAGGCGACCATGACCGAACAACCTGTCCTGCTGAATATTGATGGGCGCGGCATCGCGACCGCCACGCTCAATCGCCCTTCCCTGGGCAATGCCTATAATGGCGCGATGCTGGCCGCGTTGATCGAAGGCCTCCCAAAGCTCGCAGCCGATCCCGCCGTGCGCGGCCTGGTGATCCGCGGCGCAGGCAAGCATTTCCAGGCGGGTGCGGACATCCACTGGCTGAGCGAGGCCGCCGCCGCGCCGCCCGAACAGGCCTTCGCCTCCTCGATGATGACCACCCGCGCCATGCAGCTTCTGAACGAATTCCCCAAGCCGACCTTCGCCGTCATCCACGGAGCCTGCTTCGGCGGCGGCACCGGCATTGCCTGCTGCGTGGATGTGGCGCTGGCCACAACCCGGGCCAGCTTCGGCATCACCGAGGTTCGTGTGGGCGTCGCACCCACGCCCATCTCCACCCACATGGTGCACGCCATGGGCCTGCGCCACGCGAGGCGTTACGCCATCACCGGGGAGCGCTTCAGCCCCGAGGAGGCGATGCGCATCGGCCTGGTGCATGAGGTCCACGCCCCCGAGGCCGTCGAGGCGCGGCTGGCTGAGATTCTGGATGCCATGCTGCTCTCCTCGCCTTCCGGCATCGCGATGACCAAGCGCAGCCTGCTGGAAGCCAACGGGCTGACGCTCAGCGAGCGCCAGATGACAGCGCTCGCGAATGAAAGCTGGATGCAGCGCTCGGCGGCGGAAGGCCGGGAGGGCCTCGCCGCCTTCCGCGAAAAGCGCAAGCCGGGTTGGGCGGTTTAGGCCTTACCGGCGGCCGGCACGCGTGGGCGGTTGCGTTCGGAGAAGACCGCCACGGTCCAGAGTGCAGCGATGCCAGGCAGGACCAGAACAACACCCAGCACCCCAGCTTCGGCCGGATGCGCTTCCATGATGCGCGAGATGATCCAGGCAAAGAACAGCCCCACGCAGAACACGCGAAGGCTGTGCCGGCCGATGGTGGCCATGGCCCGGCCGAGCAGGCTCTCCATCCAATCGGCATGGCGCGGCACCAGGGCCGCCACGAGATAGGCCAGTGACAGCGCATGGATGAGGCGCGTCGGCGCCAGGACTTCCTTTTGCTCCAGCGCGCTGAAGGCATAGGCGGGGCCGTCCACGAAACCATGCTCGACCAGCCGCGCGGCAAAGCCCAGCACGACGACCAGACCGGCCAGCCAAACCATCCAGGGCGCGCGCGGCAAGGGCCAGCCGTGCAATGCGCGCCAACCGAGCAGCCCGCCGATCAGGTAGAGGAACTGCCAAGCCAGCGGGTCAAACGCGATCAGCGTCCCGCCCAGCCCAGGCGTCGCCAACCAACCCAGATTGACCAGCGCATAGGCGGCGAAGCTGGGCAGCAAGGCCCAGGCTCCGATCTGCCTCGACAGCAGCAGAAAAGGCCCCAGCAGCAGCATGCCAAAGACAAACACCGGCAGAGTGCCCATGAAATCGGGCTGGTAGAGCGTCGTCGCCGCGGCGGCGAGGGCCGCCAAAGGCTGATCCACCAGATGGGACCAGCCAAAGCGATCCACCGCACCGGGCACATGAAAGACAAGATCGGCGACGATCACCATGGCGGCGAACATGAAGAAGACTGTCAGATGCGTGCGATACAGCCGCAAGGCTCGCAGCAGCAGGTCCTGCTGAGCGCTCCAGGCCGCGTGCTTGGCGAGCTTGAGTGCGAAGACCGAGCCGAGCGTAAAGCCGGAAAGCAGGATGAACATCTCCGAACTGTCGGAAAGCCCCCAGGCCGCATGAATGCCCCAAGCGAGCCAGGTGCCCACGACATGCGAAACGAAGATGGAAACCTGCATCCAGCCCCGCAGCACATCGAGGCGCAGGTCACGCGGCGGGCGCGAGAGTGTTGCGGCGGTTTGCATGGGTCAGACGGCCAGGGCGGTGAGGCGGCGGGGCAGCAGAGCCATGATCTGCTCGCGCCGCAGCCAGGCCAGCAGCAGACCCATCGTGAAGGTGAAGCAGGCTTCCTTGAAGAGTTTCGCGCCATCGAGCGCGGCCTCGGCCTTATGGCGCCACTGCTCCAGCTTGAACATCGGCAGGCCGAGCTCGCGGGAGAGCAGTTCCCCGGACTCGCCGCGCAGCAGGCGCAGCAGGCGCAGCACCACCTCGCGCTTGCGCGCAACGCTCCAGCGCTGGCCGGGCGCCAGCGGGCCGGGCTTTGGCGCGCCTGCGCCCGACGGGGCAGCGCGGCCGGTGGTCAGCGTGGACGGGCTACGCCCGCCCTCGCTGACCACCGGCCCATCAACAGCAACAGCACGATCGATCTCGTTCATGTTCGGCTTCATCATTCCGGTTTCCCTACACAAATGGGTGTCCAGGGAAACCGGGTGCAGCTCACAGGCCATGAGATTCAGTGGGATCGTCTTCCAATTGCTGGGCGCTGCCTGATGCATTGGTACCTCTCGCACCCTTCGTCCCTGCCCCCGGCTTTGGGGAGAGACCTCGCGGGTTTCGGTAAAATTTCGCTTGGAGATCGGACCAGGTTACGCGGGCGAAGATTACATTTATGCGCCAAGGGCGGTTCTTACTGCCATCAGGCATCGCTCGAAGACAGTGAGGTCCCCCCAGCCCCGTGCCGTTTCGGCACGCAACAGCACGCCGCCCGAGGCGAGGATGGCACCTTCCAGCATCAGGTTTTCCGCCAGGCCGAAATCCTCTATCTCCAGCCCATCGGCGTCACGCCAGCGCCCATCCGTCCCCAGGGCACCAGTGACACGTTGGCGGTAATCCGATGGTTCATGGGTATAGCCAAAGACCGGACGGCCTAGCCCACGCATGTAGCCCAGTTCGAACACCGTCCCCGGATCGGCCGCCACGCCGCGAAAGGGCGTCAGATTGGCCACCAGCGCGTCGCAGCCCTGGATATGGGCCTCGTTGGCCGCATGGATGCGCCGCCAATCCGGAGGGCCGGAGGGCATGGGCGCCGGCGCATCCAGCGGGTAGACGCCGGTCATGCCGTGGCGTGAACAGACGGCCTTTTTCGCGGCCCCCATGCCCAACGGGTCGGGCAGGAAGACTTCAGGGCCGGCCAGATAGATGCGCATCCGCCCATCCTGCCAAAAAAGGCGCGATTGGCCTATCGTGTGGCCATGGAACACGAAGACGCGCCCACCCTCCGAGCGACCAAGCCTTCGCTACAGCCCCACGCCGACAGCCCCACGACGAAGGATGAATGATTTACCCCAAATGAAAGCCCACACATGACCGGCCAGGCCCGCTTGGCGGCGTTGCTTGGACTGCTCGCCGCCTTGGGGCCGCTTTCCATTGACATGTATCTGCCTGCCCTCCCCGAGATCGGGCAGGAGCTCGGCGGCGGCATGGAAGGGGCGCAGCTCACTCTGGCCGCCTATTTCCTGGGAATGGCGGCGGGCCAGTTGCTGCATGGCCCACTTTCCGACCGGCTGGGACGGCGGCCGCCGCTTTTCGCGGGGCTGGTGGTCTATATCGTGGCCTCTGCGCTTTGCGCGATGGCGACCAGCATGGATGCGTTGATTGCGTTGCGGCTGCTCCAGGCGCT
>JBBRVI010000341.1:0-3639 GCA_038247025.1 Acetobacterales bacterium | reverse complement strand
CGTATCCTGCAGGGAACGGCCATGGGCAGCGCAGCGGGCGGAGATCTCGGCGCGCTCCTCTTCGCCCAGGTCGCCGAATTCCAGCAGACCATCCACGAATAGCCGCAGCCCCTGCTGGGTCGGCAACCGCCCCGCACTGGTATGCGGCGCGTAAAGCAGGCCCGCCTCCTCCAGATCGGCCATGACGTTGCGGATCGAGGCGGGCGAGAGGTTCAGCGGCAGGCGGCGTGAGAGGGTGCGGCTGCCCACCGGCTCGCCAGTTGCAACGTACACCTCCACCAGCTCGCGCAATACGGCAGTGGAGCGGGGATCGAGAGCGCTTGTGGCGATGCTCGGCACCGCGAACAGGGGTGACTTCAGGGGGGTGTGCATCGCTTCTGACACCTTGGGTATGCAACGGGCATTGGTCAACCTTTCTCGCGGGTCTCTGGTCATTCGCGCTGGCCCTGGCTATTGCCCCCCTCACAAAACCTGAGGAATCCCAGACCATGCGCCCTTCCGGCCGCGCCGCTGACGCCCTGCGCTCCATTTCCATCGAAACCGGCATTGCCAAGCATGCCGAAGGCTCCTGCCTGATCCGCATGGGCAATACCGAGGTGCTCTGCGCCGCCAGCCTGGAGGCGCGCGTGCCGCCCTTCATGCGCAACCAGGGCCTGGGCTGGGTGACGGCCGAATACGGCATGCTGCCCCGCGCCACCCACACCCGCGGCGACCGTGAGGCCGCGCGCGGCAAGCAATCCGGCCGCACCCAGGAAATCCAGCGCCTGATCGGGCGATCCTTGCGCGCCGTCACCGACCGCAAGGCCATGGGCGAGATGAGCGTCACCCTGGATTGTGACGTGATCAACGCCGATGCCGGCACACGCTGCGCCGCCATCACCGGCGCCTGGGTCGCGCTGCATCTGGCCTTCCAGCACGCCATGCGTAACAACATCATGAGCGCCATTCCGCTGAACGACCATGTGGCCGCCATCTCCTGCGGGATCGCGAATGGTGAGGCCATCCTGGACCTCGACTACGCCGAGGACAGCACAGCCGATGCGGATGCGAATTTCGTGCTCGCGGGCAATGGCAACCTGATCGAGGTGCAGGCCACGGCAGAGGGCGCGCCCTTCAGCGAAGCGCAGTTCCTCGCCATGCTGGATATGGCGCGCGATGGCGTGGCGCAGTTGGTGGCGGCGCAGAAGGCTGCTGTCGGCCTATGAGGCTTTTGGGGCCAGGCAAGCTGGTCCTGGCCAGCCACAATGCGGGCAAGCTGCGCGAATTCTCGGCGCTGCTGGTCCCTTTTGGCCTGGAGCTGCTCTCCGCTGACACGCTCGACCTGCCCGAGCCGGCGGAGACGGGCACCAGTTTTATCGAGAACGCCCGCATCAAGGCGCTGGCCGCCACCAGCGCCACTGACCTGCCGGCCTTGGCCGACGACAGCGGCATCGAGGTCGCGGCCCTGGGTGGCGCGCCTGGCGTCTACACGGCCGATTGGGCGATGCGCCCCGACGGGACGCGCGACTATGCCGCCGCCATGGCGCGCATCGCCGCCGAAGATGGCAGCGCCCGGCGCCGTTGCGCCTTCGTGGCCACACTGGTCCTGGCCTGGCCCGATGGCCACAGCGAGGCCTTCGAAGGCCGGGTGGAGGGGCATTGGACCACACCGCGCGGCGCGCATGGCTTCGGATACGACCCCATGTTTATCCCCGATGGCGAGGCGCTGACCTTCGGCGAGATGACGCCCGAACAAAAGGCCCGCCACAGCCACCGCGCTCGGGCGTTTGCCGCGCTGGCGGCAGGATGTTTCAGCGCTTGACGATCTCCACGCGCCGGTTCTGCGCCCGGCCCTGGTCATTGTCATTGCTGGCCACGGGCGCCGCCATCCCCGCGCCAAAGGCCACCATCCGCGTCGCGGCCACCCCGTGATCGCGCGCCAGGGCGGCCGCCACCGCCTGCGCCCTGCGGCCCGAGAGCTGCACATTGTAGTCAAACGCCCCCTGCGCGTCGGTGTGCCCGGCCACCACCACCGCCATCGTCGGATTGGCGCGCAGGAACTTGCCGATCTCCTCCAGCGTGGGGCGTGACGCGAGCAGGATTTCCGCGCTGTCGAAGCCGAACTGGATGCCGTAGAGCGCCACCCGCCCGGTCTGCTCCACCGCGCGTTGCATGGCGGAGGCGTCCACGAAGGTGATCTGGCCGGTCTGCATGGGCCGCGCCTCGACCACATCCACCAGCACCTGCGCGCCATTGCGCAGGCCCACCACCAGGATGGCCACATGCACATCGCCCTCGGGGCGGCTGAGCCTGGCGAGGATATAGGCCATGTCGGCCCAGCCAGGTGCCAGGCCGGGATTGGGGCCGGAGACGCTGCGGACCACCGCGGTGCCGAGTGCGGTCGGCTGGCCGCACTCATTGCCACGACAGCTGAAGAGGATTTCGAAGCGGTTCGCCACCAAGCGCTCCTGGTGGTTGCGGATCACTTCCAGCGGGCTGCGGCCCTCAATGCCCTCATAGCGCAGGCGCCAGGCGCGGCCGGAGACGGGCACGGTGTTGCTCTCGCCGGCCGTTTCGCGCGGGGTGACGGGCCGGCTGACCATGCGGAACTCGTCGAAGTCCCGCGCCTGGGAGACGCGCAGCGTAGCGCCCTGGTAGCGACCGACCAGCGGGTGGTCCCGGCCACCGGCGATGTCGGCCTGGGGGGTCTGGGCCGCCAGGGGGGTGGCGAGGATGAGGGCGAGGAGGACGAGGAAGCGCATGCAATGATCATGGCCCAGGCGACGCCGGCGCCACAAGCCATCACACCGCCTTGCCCGCCTGAGCCGGTGACCACCTCACACCAGGTGGGGGGCCAAACCCACTGACCCCGCCACCATCGTTTCGTTGTTCATAAGCAGGGGTTGTTTACCGAATGGCTCCTGCTTTGGTGCGGGCCTCAAAGGCGTTGGGATAAGCCCGTTGACGTGTGTATGAGGGCGTCGGGATCAGGCGGCGCGGCAGCGCCGAGCGATGCCCAGCCCGAGCAGGCCCATCCCGAAGAGTGCCAGCGTCGCGGGCTCGGGAACAGTTGTCGGGGGAGTAGACCCGGTATTGAAGAAGGTCACGTGCGAGAACCCGGGATTATTCGGGAAATAAGTGGACAAGTTGGCCGTGAAGCTCGTGATCGGCGTCGTCAGGTCGTAGAACAACGCGAACCCGCTGGACTGCTTGATGGCGAAATAATGCATCTCAGGATCGCCTGCGCCAGGCGTGTAGGTGAAGCTGAGGACATTGGTTGTCGTATTCAGGGACACGTTGAATTCGGTGCCCAGGATGCTGGCAAAGCTGCCAAAATCCTGGGCGCCGCCTGCCTCCCGCTTGTAGATTGTCGGCGACGCGCCGGGTGATGGGCCCTGTTGCGTGCCGGTGGTGGTTGCGAAGCAGTTGGCGAATCCGCCGGTACCGCCACATTAATTGCCGGAGAAATTCCCGGCATAGATGATTGCGGCTTGCGATGCCGGAGCGAAGCTTATGGCTGCCACCATCGCCGCCCCGAGAAGTGTGAGTTTACGCATGATCCTATGCTCCTGGTTGGTTAACCACAAAAGCTCGAGCAATTACCGCGCCAAATAAAAAGAGACTTTTTTTTCAGCCTCTTATTTGCCATGATTCATCGGG
>JBBRVI010000340.1:0-3651 GCA_038247025.1 Acetobacterales bacterium | reverse complement strand
GTTTCTGGGCCCGTCGGTTTCTGGGCCCGTCGGTTTCTGGGCCCGTCGGTTTCTGGGCCGCCTGTTTCGTGCCATGATCGGCGGGTACACAGATCGTCAAGGAGGCCAACATGCCGCAGTCCATCGCCCTCGTGGACGACGACCGCAACATTCTCACCTCGCTCTCCATGACGCTGGAGCAGGAGGGTTACTCCGTCCGCACCTACACCGATGGCGAGAGTGCGCTGCAAGGCCTGATGGCCAAGCCCGCCGATCTCGCAGTCCTCGACATCAAGATGCCGCGCATGGACGGGATGGAGCTGTTGCAGCGCTTGCGCGCGCGCTCGGCCATGCCGGTGATCTTCCTCACCTCCAAGGATGAAGAGGTGGATGAGCTGATGGGCCTGCGCCTCGGCGCCGATGACTACATCACCAAGCCTTTCAGCCAGCGCCTGGTGCTGGAGCGCATACGGGCACTGCTGCGCCGCAATGAGGCGATGAAGGCCGAAAGCAACGGCGTGGTGCCCGGCGGGCTCCTCGTGCGCGGGGATTTGACGCTGGATGAAACCAAGCACACCTGCACCTGGAAATCACGCCAGGTTCAGCTCACCGTCACCGAATTCCTGCTGGTGAAGACGCTGGCCCTGCGCCCGGGCCTTGTGAAGAACCGCGATCAGTTGATTGATGCCGCCTATGGCGAGAACATCTATGTGGATGACCGCACCATTGACAGCCACGTGAAGCGCGTGCGGAAGAAGTTCCGCGCGGTGGATGATGAATTCGCCCAGATCGAGACGCTCTACGGGATCGGGTATCGCTACAAGGAGCAGTAGGGCGGCAGGCAGCCCGCCAAATCCGTCAGACGCTCCACGCGCATGACATCCCCGGCATCGGCCTCATGTACCTCGCCCCAGATGCCGCGCGGGATGAAGACGGGATGCAGGCCGGCAGCGCGGGCTGGCGCCACGTCATTGTCCAGGCGATCGCCCACATAGGCGATGTGGTGCGGCGCCTCGCTCACGGCTTTGAGCACGTTGGCGAAGAATTCCGGATCGGGCTTGGACACGCCCCATTGATGCGAGGTCGCGATGAAATCCGCGTCCAGATCAAGCGCATGGAGCGCTTCCGCCACGCCAGCCGGCTGATTGCCCGCCACCCCGATGCGAAACCCGGCCGCGCGTAACGCTGAGAATCCCGCGCGCACGTCGGGATAAAGGTCCGCCTCGCCAGGAATTTCCAGCCCATTCAGCCGCGCGCGATGCGCCTTGATGTCCAGCTGGGGCGAAATTTCGCGGATGGTGCCGCCAATGCCCTTGCCCTCGGCGATGCCGCGCTTGAGCATTTCGGTGAATTCAGCTTCGCCAAGCGAGAGCACCTCCGCCCAGCCGCGAATCAGCCGCGCCTCATCCACCAGAACGCCGCCGACATCAAAGACCACCCAGCGGATCAATAGGTCATTTCCAGTATTGCAATCCGATTCTCCGACAAGGGCACAGGCCGACCCACGACCCGCTCCTCGTTGAACAGCCCGACGATGGGGCCGCCCACGCGTTCCACCGGGAGGCGCAGATTGGCGACCGCAATGCTCGCCACCCCCTCGCGCCGTTCGGCCACCTCGCGCCCATCCAGCAGCACCACATCTCGCGGCCAGCCAAAATAGCCGCGTGGGCGCGTCAGGCGGGTCAGGCATCCGGCGCCGCGATCAGCCTCCACCAGCGGTGTGGGCGGGCGCAGGTGCAGCACATCCGTCGAGCGTGGGAAGGGCGCGCGGAAATAATGAGCGATGTTATGGCCAGGCGCGGCAAGGACGATTTCCAGCGTCCAGTCACTTTCCACCGCGACAGGGCCCCAAATGCCGTCCGCGCCGGTTTCACGGCGATGCAGCGCAGCCCCCATGCGCGCGCCCGCGCCATCGGTGCGGAACACCTCCACCACGGCGCCTGCAACCGGCTGGTTGGTGGCCGCCCCGGATGCGAGATTCGTGACCAGCCCATTCAATAGCGGGCGCGCTTCGGCGGGCACGGTCAGCGCCAGCGGTTCGCGCCCGGCGATGAAGCGGAACTGTTCGCGGAAGGCGCGCCAGTGAAAGGCGATTTCGCGATGATCGAGGCCGGGCAGCAGGATATTGGTGGCCCCGCGGAGGCTGGGGCCGTCTTGATCCACACCCGTGGGCGTGCCCGCCCGGCCGACGAAGCGGCCATCGGGCTGAGCGAACAGGTCATTGTCGGACCGCAACGCAAGGAAGGCGGTGCCCTCCACCACATCGGTGGCGCCCGCATTCAGGCGGAGGAGGAAAGGACCGCGCCCATTGAACTCGTTGCGCGGGCTGAACTCCCAGTCATAGACGCCGCGATTGGGTGTGCCGCAGGTGATGGCGTGACTGACCTGAACCCCGCCACCCGCATGCACCACGAAATCGCGAATGGGATATCCGCCGCGCGAACTTCCAATCAGCGCGATCCTCTCCGCCCCGGTGCGGCTGCGCAGCTGGGCTACATAAGCGGCGAGTTGCTCGGTCTGCTCAGCACTGCCGCTGCGGTTTTGCTGCGGCACCAGGTCATCGGCGCGGGCCAGGGGGTTGGGCATGTTCACGGCCATCAGCCGATCGCGCGGCCAGCCATTCGCCTCGAAGCGCCACAGCGTCGCGAGCCAAAGGGCCGCGTGATCCCCATTGCCGTGCACCATGAGGATGGGGGTGTGCGGCACCTGTGCGCGGGCGGGTCGCAGGAAGGGCAGTGCGAGAGCGCTGCCCAGCAGGGCACGGCGATGAATATTCATGGTTGCACTGTATCCTTGCCCAGGGCGAGTCACGAATCCAACCGTATGCCCAGTTCACGGATGAGCGGCCGCCAGAGCGCGTTCTCGGCCGCGACGAAGGCGTTGAACTGTGCCGGGGTCCAGGGCTGATATTCAATGCCCAGCGCGGTCATCCGCGATGTGATCTCGGGCGACTGGATGGCGGCGATCATCTCGGCCGAAAGCCGTGCGATGATGGGCGCAGGGGTCGCCGCCGGGACGGACATGCCCTGCCAGCCATAGGCCACGGTATTGGCGTGGCCAAGTTCAGCCATGGTCGGGACATCCGGCAGTTGCGGGCTGCGCGACTCACTGAGCACCGCCAGCGCGCGCACGCGTCCATCGCGGATGAAGGGCAGGCCGGAGGCGGTATCAATCACCACCGAATCCACATTCCCCGCCAGCAGATCCTGCATCGCGGCCGGCCCCCCGCGATAGGGCACATGGGTGGCAGCGAGGCCGGTGCGGCGCATCACCAGCTCCATCGCCAAATGATGCGGCGAGCCGACGGCGGGCGAGCCATAGGTGGGCGCCCGCGTGCGCGAGGCGGTGAGGAAATCAGCGAATGTCCGCGGCGAATTTTCGGGACGTAACACGATGTAGAGCGGGAAGCGGCCAATGAAGCCCACCCCGGTGAAATCCGTATCCGGATTCATCGGCAGCCGCGTGAAAAGGGCCGGGTTGTAGGTCAGGATGCCATTATCCACGTGCATCCAGGTATAGCCATCGGCCGGCGAGCGCGCGACGATTTCACTGGCCAGCACCGCGCCACCGCCAGGCCGGTTTTCCACCACCACGCTCTGCCCCAGCCGCTGGCCCATCTGCGCGCCGATCAGCCGTGCGAAGACGTCCGAGGCGCCGCCTGGCGGGTAACCT
>JBBRVI010000339.1:0-3665 GCA_038247025.1 Acetobacterales bacterium | reverse complement strand
TCTGGGCAAACAGGATGGCCGCTGGGTCGCCATTCCGGCCGTCTCGGGCACGCAGATGAAACCCGCATGCGTGCGCTTTGACCTTATGCAGCAACATGCCGGCATAGATATCCGCGCCATGTGGCCCGCCGAGAACCGCCAGGGCCCCGGCGCCGATACCTGGAACTGGGACACTTTCGCCCGCGCCGCCGAGGCCTGCAACCGCGCCGGCTTCCCCTTTGGCCTGCCCATGGGCTCCTTCACCGACGCGGTGGACTGGGTGGGAGCGCTGTTCGCCAGCTATGGCGCGAATGTGATGGATGAACGCGGCGGCATCACCGTGCGCGGCAACGCCAAGCTGCGCTCCGCGATTGATATGTGCGTGCGCATCTGCCGCCAGCTCCCCAACGATGTCTGGGCCTGGGATGACGCGTCTAACAACCGCGCGCTGATTTCGGGCCGTTCGGCGCTGATCTTCAACCCGCCCTCCGCCTGGGTCTCGGCGCGGCGCGACCAGCCGGCCACTGGTGCTGCCTGCTGGACGGTCCCGGTGCCGTCCGGCCCCGAAGGGCGCTTTGTGGGCTACCTGCCGTATTTCTGGGGCATCTGGAACTTCAGCCGCGTGCAGGGGCCTGCGAAGGAACTGCTCGAATTCCTCAGCGAGCGCACCCAGGCCGAGGAGCAGACCAAGATCAGCAGCGGCTACGACATCCCGCCCTTCCTGAGCATGAACGACTTCCCCGTCTGGGCGACGGAAGGCCCACCCGTCGGCACCATCTTCAACTATCCGCTCAAGGCGCATCACAATGGCCGCACCTCGGTGGCCTTTGCCCCCGCCCCCCCGGCGATGGCGGTGCAGGCCTACAACCAGGCGCTCAACACCAAGCTCATCGCGCGCATCGTGCAGGGCAATGAGACGGTGGACCAGGCGCTGGGCTGGTTGGAGCGTGAGCTGAACACCATTCGTCGTGGTGGCTGAGGGGCGCTGCTGATTGACCCCGGGGGCGGCGCAGTGCCGCCCCTTCTTCTGCCTGGGAGAGCATGATGGCGGCCGATGGCACTATCGCTTCGCGCGGCGCGGGTACCTCCGCGTCGGGCGTCACTACGCTGCAAAGATTGGCGCGGCGACGCTCCTCCATTGCGTTCCTGATGACCCTGCCGCTGATTGCGGTGATCGCGGGGCTGGTCGTTTATCCGGCCGGCTATGCGATCTATCTCTCGATGCTCAACCGCCGGATGGATGCCTTTGCCGGCTTCCTGAATTACGAAATCCTGATCGAGAACGACACCTTCTGGATGGTGGTCTGGCAATCCTGTTTCTTTGCCGTGGTCGCTGTTTTGCTCAAGGCGCTGATCGGGTTTTGGCTGGCACATATGCTGCACGTCATCCCCACCAAGGGGCAGCGCAAATGGCGCGGCATGCTGCTCATCCCCTGGGTGATTCCGCCCGCCCTTTCGACTCTCGGCTGGTGGTGGATGTTCGACCCGACTTATTCCTCGATCAACTGGGTGCTCGCCGTCTTTGCCGTGCCCGCCGTGCCGTGGCTGGGTGAGCCATGGTGGGCGCGCATCTCGGTCATCATGGTGAATGTCTGGTATGGCGCGCCGTTCTTCATGATCATGTATCTGGCCGCGCTGAAATCCGTGCCCGAGCAGTTGTATGAAGCGGCCGCGATTGATGGCGCCTCCAGCACGCAAAGGCTGATCCACATCACCCTGCCGATGATGCGCAACATCATCAGTATCACGGTGCTGTTCAGTCTGATCGTGACCTTCGCAAATTACGACATCGTCCGCGTGTTGACCAATGGTGGACCGCGCGACCTCACGCATGTGTTCGCCACCTACGCCTTCCAGGTGGGGATTCTCTCAGGGAATATTCCGCGCGGTGCTGCGGTCAGCCTGTTCATGCTGCCGGCACTGGCAGTCTTTGCTTTCTTCATCCTGCGGGGTGTCAACCAGCGCAACAGGGAGATGGCGTGATGTCCGCGACAGGAGGAATTTACCACAAGGCCGGATCGCTGCGCAGCGAGCGTCGCTGGGCGCTCTGGGTTTCGTACACCTCGCTCATCATCGCCTCGATCATCTTTCTTGCACCGCCCGCCTACATGCTCATCACGAGCCTCAAGACCAACGCGGATATGGCGAACCTGGCCGGCAATCCTTGGCTGCTGACCAATCCGACGCTGGAGCATTACGGCGCCATCCTCGGCAACCCGATCTTTCTGGTGTTCTTCTGGAACAGCGTGAAGGTGACGGTGCTGGTGGTGGCGGTGACCATGTTCATCAGCATCCTCGCCGCCTTCGCCCTCGCCCGGATGCGCTTCTGGGGCAGCCAGTTTCTGGCCACCGGCGTGTTCCTCACCTACCTCGTGCCAGACACGCTGCTGTTCATCCCGCTCTATCAAATCGTGGGCGGGCTTGGGTTGCTGAACTCCACCTGGGGGCTGGTGCTGGTTTATCCAACGCTGACGGTGCCCTTCTGCACCTGGATCATGATCGGATATTTCGCCTCCATCCCGAAGGAACTGGATGAGGCGGCGCTGATTGATGGCGCCACCTGGCCGCAGATGCTCATCAAGATCTTCATTCCCGTGGCGCTGCCGGGGATCATCGCCGCCACGATCTTCGCCTTCACGGTGAGTTGGGCGGCCTTCGTCTATCCCACGGCCTTCGTCACCACGCCGGACCAGATGCCGCTGACCATTGGCGTTGTCTCGCAGCTGGTGCGTGGCGATACCTTCGCCTGGGGGCAGATCATGGCGGGTGCCTTGCTGGCCGCGCTGCCGCCGGTCGTGGTTTATGCCTTTCTCATGGATTATTACATTGCCGGACTTACCGCTGGCGCGACCAAAGGTTGAGAGGGCTTTGCCCCCTCAAACTCCCCCAGCAGGACACACGTGCCCTGCACCCGTATTCACCGGAGGTGCAGGAACCTGAGGGCAGCGCCCCTCAAGGCCTCACACGCAAAAGGACGCAACATGGCTGAAGTCTCCCTGCGCAAGATCGTCAAGGAATACGAAGGCGGCGTTCAGGCCGTAAAGAGCATTGACCTCGACATCGCAGACCAGGAATTCGTCGTCCTGGTCGGCCCCTCGGGCTGCGGCAAATCCACCACGCTGCGCATGATCGCGGGGCTGGAGGAGATCACCAGCGGGGACATCTCCATCGGCGGCAGCCTCGTCAATGACGTCCCGCCGCGAGACCGCGACATCGCCATGGTGTTCCAGAACTACGCGCTCTATCCGCACATGTCGGTCTTCGACAACATGGCGTTTGGGCTGATGTTGCGGAAATTCCCGAAGGACGAAATCAAGCGCCGCGTGGACAATGCGGCGAAGATTCTCGACATCACGCTGCTGCTGGATCGCAAGCCCAAGGCGCTCTCCGGCGGGCAGCGCCAGCGTGTGGCCATGGGCCGCGCCATCGTGCGCGACCCCCAGGTGTTCCTGTTCGACGAGCCGCTCTCCAACCTCGACGCCAAGTTGCGCGTGCAGATGCGCACCGAGATCAAGAAGGTGCACCAGACCGTCCGCACCACCACCGTCTATGTGACGCATGACCAGGTGGAGGCGATGACCCTGGCAGATCGCGTGGTGGTGATGAACCACGGCATCATCGAGCAGGTTGGCCCTCCGCAGGAGCTGTACCACAACCCGGCCACGCGCTTCGTCGCCGGCTTCATC
>JBBRVI010000338.1:0-3666 GCA_038247025.1 Acetobacterales bacterium | reverse complement strand
GCGCGGCGAGCAAATGATTGCCGGCGCGGCCGCGGCGCAGGGCGATTGGCTGCTGTTTCTGCACGCCGATACGCGGCTGGATTTGGGCTGGGAGGCTGTGGTCTGCACCGCCATGCAAGCCCCCGGTCACGCCGCCTATTTCCGATTTGCGCTGGATGATGCCTCGTCCGAGGCGCGCAGGCTGGAGGCCATGGTGACCTGGCGTTGCCAATGGTTGGCGCTACCCTACGGGGATCAGGGGTTGCTGATCTCGCGCGCGCTTTACGAGGCCGTCGGCGGCTTCCAGCCCATACCGCTGATGGAGGATGTGGATCTGGTCCGCCGGCTGGGCCGCTCAAGGCTCGCTGCCCTTCCGGTCCGCGCCATCACCTCGGCTGAGAGATGGCGGCGGCAAGGGTGGTGGGTGCGATCCGCCCGCAATCTCTGCATTTTGACGCTGTGGTTCCTCGGTGTGTCGCCGGCGCGGCTGGTGCGGCTTTACGGGAAATGAGGTTCAAGCCCGCCCGGCCTGACCTGCCAGCAGCAGGGGATCCACCTTGAGCTTGGCGAGCGCGCGGCGCCAGCGGGTGGCATCCTCACCGCCAAAGATCAGATCTTCATCGGGGGCCACATGGAGCCAGTCGTTGCGGGCAATCTCGCGGTCCAGCTGTCCGGCGCCCCAGCCGGCATAGCCCAGCGCCAGCAGGCCCTGGCGCGGGCCGCCGCCTTCGGCGATGGCCTTGAGGATGTCCAGGCTTGCGGTCAGGGCGAACTCGCTTGCCACGCTGAGCGAGCCCAGGGCCGTCCATTCCGCGCTGTGCAGCACGAAGCCGCGGCCTTCTTCGACTGGGCCGCCATTGACCAGGCGGATGCTGCGCGCAGGCGGCAGTGGCGCGACGCCTATCTGCGAGAGCAAAGCTTCGAAGGTGAGCTTCGGGATGGGTTGGTTGAGAATCAGCCCCATCGCGCCGTCAGCCGAATGGGCGCAAAGGCAGATCAGGCTGCGCGCGAAATTCGGATCCTGCATATGCGGCATGGCAATCAGGAGCTGGCCCGCCAAAGGGCTGGGCGGCGATGGCCCACGATTGGCCCTGTTGGGTTTGTGCTGCACACGAGACATCGGATTAATGTGGCGCGCGACCGTCAAGCCCGCAAGCGTGACAGCCATGCCCGAAGCCCTTAAAACCTTGCTCTCCCTCTCCCCCCAAAGGAAACTCCGCTATGACGATCAAGGTCGGCGACAAGATACCCTCAGCGAAGCTGATGCAGGCCACGGCCGATGGTCCGCAGGAGGTCTCCACGGATGAGCTCTTCAGCGGCAAGACCGTCGTTCTCTTTGGTGTACCCGGCGCCTTCACCCCCACTTGCTCGGCCAAGCACCTGCCCGGCTTCTTGAGCCACGCCGCCGAGTTCAAGGCGAAGGGTGTGGACGTGGTCGCTTGCATGGCGGTGAATGACGTGTTCGTGATGGGTGCCTGGGGCAAGGAACAGGGCGTTGACGGCAAGGTCACCATGCTGGCCGACGGCAGCGCTTCCTTCACCCAAGCGATGGACCTGGCACTCGACCTGACCGCCCGCGGCCTGGGTATGCGCTGCCAGCGCTTCGTACTCGTCGCCAAAGACGGTGTTGTCTCGCATGTCGCGGTGGAAGAAGGCGGTGCGTTTGAAGTCAGCAAGGCCGAGACGGTTCTCGCGGCGCTCTGAATTTCTGCACGAGGCGTATCCTCTCGGCCACACCGAGAGGATAACGCGCGTGCCCCAGCTTCTAATCACTGACGACGAGGCAAAACACTTCTTGCGCTGCGCGCCGAGCGGCCTGCCCGCAACGTGGACAGGTGCCGGCGCCGGCCGGACAACGCAGTTCCGATTGGGTGGCGAGGACAGTCGGTTCCTGACGATTCATCCTGATCCAATCCACCCTGTTGACCCAACAGCGCAGACTTGTCGCAAATCCACTTCTAAAGAATGCCAAAGCGCCTCCAGACGGGCAGGCGGTTTTCGAGGATCGCCGCAATCTCGCCAGCGGTTCGATGCAACGCGTCGGACGCCGCCGCCAGCCGCAATTGCCTGGCCATTCCCATTGGATCATCCGCATCCGCGCCTTCCAGCAGGGCGCTGACCAGGGCGAGATCGAGCGCGCTGGCGGCAAGGCCCCCCGCAGCCACCGGCGAAGCCAGCGCGAAATGCCCCTGCCCCTGGCCACCGGCGGCGTGGTTTTGGGCGGCGACGCGGTTGAAACGGGAAGCGGCCGCAGCTGTCCCCGGCCCCCGATACACCGGCAGCGCAAATTCGGTGCCCAGCAGCAGGGCCAGCAATTCTTTCGGGTGCGGCGCCCCCGGCCCCAGTGCCGCCCGCAACGCTCCAACAGGCAGCGGCCCCCCCGCCAGCGCCGCGACGAGGGCCTCCCAGATGGGCTGCGCCAGTGAAACATGCGCGCGGCCCATTCCCAAAGACGGGCTTTCCTCCGGCAAGCACCGTGCGGCACCCAGAATCACGGAATCCATCGCGGCCATTGCGTCCTGCTGGCGTGCGCCCCGGACAAACACATCGGCGCGGAAGCTTCGGGGCAAGCAGAGGTCCTTGAGGAATTCCCGTGACGTTCCGGCGGGCTGGGCTTCCAGGATGGCCAGTTCAGGGCCTTGGCAATAGAGGGCTGGCATGGCCTCAAACAGATTGGTGCTGCCAACGAACTCAAGCTTCGCGGGCCGCAGCGCAACGCAAAGATCTTCGTGGAAGACGGGACGCCAATGCTCCGTCAGGAATTCATGTGCGACGAAGGCTGGCTCCAGGCCAGGCGGTTCCGCCAGAAGGCGGGCCAGCATCCGCGAGGGGGCCAGCTTCAGGGCCGGCGCCATGGCGCGCAGCTGCTCGACGGCCAGGGTGGCGGCGGCGGCGCTGCCGGCCCCGTCTGCGATTGGGCCGGCCAGATGTCGCAGCAACCGCTGCAGGGCGAGGTCCACCCCCGCCCCGGGGAGGGCGTTGTAGCCGATATAGAGCAGGCCACCCGGCTTCAATCGCCGCGCGAGAAGGCGAACAACCCCGTCGCGCACGGCATCCGAGACCCAACTCCAGACCCCATGCAGCATCACCACATCGAGGGGGGGGATCAGATCCAGCTCGGGCTCGCTCATCAGCGCGAGATCGGCCTCCTGAAAGAGCGCATTGCCCAGCCCGGCTCGCGCGGCGGTCTGCATCCCTTCGGCCACATGCACCGGGTTGTGATCCAGACCCAGCACCGTCCAATCCGGATTGGCGGCCGCCAGGAGATTGGCCGCATATCCCCTGCCGCAGCCCAGATCGGCGATGTGCATCCGCTCCCGCGGCTGCCACGCCACTCCTGCCATGGCACAAACCACGGCCATGTGGGAGGGCGTCTGCGCCGCCTGGAAGGCGATGCTGTAGGTGCTGTCGGCCACATAGCCGCCGGCCCATGCGGGTCCATGTCCCTTCGGCATCGGTCAGATGATCCCGAAGCGTCGCCAAATTGCGGGCCGCTCGTGCAGCAGCGCCTCGATCATGCTGACGGCATTGGCCATCTGCTCCGCCTCCAGATCGGGCAGCAGGCGTTGAGCGATGATTTCGGCCGTAGGGGGGGTGGGGCTGGCCAAATCGGGCTGCATGGCCACCGCGAGTTCCAGCCAAACGCAAGGCAACCCGCTGGCCAACACCGGCGACGCCATGGCAAAT
>JBBRVI010000337.1:0-3668 GCA_038247025.1 Acetobacterales bacterium | reverse complement strand
TTGGAGGTGCCATCGCGGAGACGCTTACCAGCGCTCTTGATTCGTGAGCTTGTGAATGTTGGTGAGACCCAGTTAGTCAAAGACAACTCCTCTACACCTAGCGAACCAAGTGAGGATGATGGCATAGATCACGCTAGGTTCGGTAATTTTCAGCTTAGCACTTGCTTAAGGGCTTTCCCCATGCGCGTCGCCAACGTCAAAAAAGTCGTCCTCGCCTATTCCGGCGGGCTCGACACCAGCGTCATCCTGAAATGGCTCCAAACCACCTATCAATGCGAGGTGGTGACCTTCACAGCCGATCTCGGCCAGGGTGAGGAACTCGGCCCCGCGCGCGAAAAAGCCAAACTCCTCGGCATCCCAGACCAAAACATCTTCATCGATGATCTGCGCGAGACCTTCGTGCAGGACTTCGTCTTCCCCATGTTCCGCGCCAACGCGCTGTACGAAGGGCAATATCTGCTCGGCACCTCCATCGCCCGCCCGCTCATCTCCCAGCGGCAGATCGAAATCGCCGAGATGGTCGGCGCCGATGCCGTCTCCCATGGCGCCACCGGCAAGGGCAATGACCAGGTGCGGTTTGAGCTGAGCTATTACGCCCTCAAGCCCGACATCAAGATCATCGCCCCCTGGCGCGAATGGGACCTCACCAGCCGCACCGCCCTCATCGCCTTCGCCGAGCAGCACCAGATCCCCATCGCCCGCGACAAGCGCGGCGAGGCGCCCTTCTCCGTGGACGCCAACCTTCTGCACAGCAGCAGCGAGGGCAAAATCCTCGAAGAACCCTGGGATGAGCCGCCCGAGTCGGTCTGGCAGCGCACCATCAGCCCCATGGACGCGCCCGATATCGCCACCGACATCACCATCGAATTCAAGGCTGGCGATCCCGTCGCCATCAATGGCGAAGCGCTCTCGCCCGCCACGCTGTTGACCAAGCTCAACGCGCTCGGCCGCGCCAACGGCATCGGCCGCCTGGACCTGGTGGAGAACCGCTTTGTCGGCATGAAGTCCCGCGGCTGTTATGAGACGCCCGGCGGCACCATCCTGCACACCGCCCACCGCGCGATCGAGAGCATCACGCTGGACCGCGAGGCCGCGCATCTCAAGGAATCGCTCATGCCGCAATATGCGACGGCGATCTACAACGGCTTCTGGTTCAGCCCCGAGCGGCGCATGCTCCAGGCCCTGATTGATGCCTCCCAGGCGCATGTCGAGGGCACGGTCCGCCTCAAGCTCTACAAGGGCAATGTGATCGTGACCGGCCGCAAATCGCCGCACAGCCTCTACTCGATGAAGCATGTGACGTTCGAGGAGGACCAGGGCGCCTATGACCAGTTCGACGCGCAGGGCTTCATCAAGCTGAACGCGCTGCGCCTGCGCCTGGGTGCCATGGCCGGCCGCAAGGGTGGCGCCGTGTAGCGGGGGCCGCCTACCGCGCGGCGGCCACCACCGGCGCGCGCGCCTTCTGCCAGGCGATCAGCGCCAGGGCTGCCACCAGCGGCGGGATCAGCGTCAGGTTCAGCGCGTTCCAGCCAAAGCGTGCATGCACATAGCCCGAGAGAAACGCCGTGCAGGCGACCGTGCCAAAGACGATGAAGTCGTTGGCCGCCTGCGCCCGCACCCGCTCATGCGGGGCATAGCTGGTCGCGAGAAGCGATGTCGCGCCCACAAACATGAAGTTCCAGCCCACCCCCAGGAACACCAGCCCCACCACGAAATGCCAGAATGTCTGGCCCAGCAGCGCCACGCCCACGGAAAGCGCCGTCAGCCCCGCGCCCGTCACGATGATGGAGCGCACGCCAAACCGCGTGATCAGATGCCCCGTGACAAGGCCCGGCGCGAACATGGCGATGGCGTGGAACTGGATCACCGTGGCGGTGGCAGTCACCGAAAAGCCGCAAAGCAACATTTCCAGGGGTGTGGCCGTCATCGCCAGGTTCATGGTCCCATAGGCCACAAGCCCCGCGACCACGGCCGTGACAAAGGCCGGGCGACGGATGATCTCGCCAACCGGCGTGGTGACGGCCGCACGCGGCGGAGGCGGTGGCAGCCGGATGCCTGAGAGCAGCACCATGCAGATCAGCGGCAGGAGTGCCAACGCCAGATACGTGCCGAGGAACGCATAAGGCATGAAGGATTGATAAGTGTGCTTCACCAGCTCCGGCCCGAAGACCGCAGAGAGCACCGGCCCGGCCATCACAAGGGCGATGGCGCGCTGGCGATAGGCGGGTGTGGCGGCCTCGGCGGCGGCAAAGCGGTAATGCTGCGCAATGCCCATCCCCACGCCTGCGAAGGCCGCGCCCACGCAATAGATCACGAAATCCTGCATGATCACGCCGCCGGCGAAGATCAGCGAGCCGAAGATGGAAATGATCGCACCCAGAAGGAAGCCAGCGCGCCGGCCGTAGCGGCCAAAGATGATGGAAGCCGGGATGGAGGCCGCCATCACCGCCGTCATCTGCACGGCCATGGGAAGCGTGGCCAGCGCCGCGTCGGAGGAGAGGCTGTGGCCGATGATCGCACCCATGGCGGCCTGGCCCACCATCGTCGCGTTCATCAGCGCCTGGCAGAAGAACAACCGCCAGACGGTGGCCTTCATCGCGCGATCTTCAGGGTCGTTCACAAGTGGCTCCAGCCGAGTTTTGCGGGCGTGATGTCGTGGCCTTGGGCGTCCAAAATCGTCACACGCGGCGCGCCAGCCGTGAAGCGCCCAATGCGGGTGACTGGCGTGCGTGCCATGCGGCCCGCTTCCTCCACAGCGGCGCGGCCTTCGGGCGCGGCGGCGAAAAGCAGTTCGTAGTCATCGCCGCCCGTGACCAGCGCGGTGAGTGGCACATCCATCCGCGAGACGGGAACCAGCGGCCCCACGACCTCGGCAGCGCAGCCACCCGCCCGGCAAAGATGCGACAGATCCTGCAAAAGCCCGTCCGAGACATCCAGGCAGGCGCGCGCCAGGCCGCGCAACGCCTGGCCCAGCGCCAAGCGCGGCGTGGGCAAGCGGTAGCGGCCGGCGAGATACCCGCCCGGGTCGTCCATCTCGCCTCGCGCCGAGCGCAAGCCAAGATAGCCATCGCCGATGCAGCCGCTGACCCAGACATCGTCGCCTGGCCGCGCGCCAACGCGGCGCAGGGCCGCGCCTGCCGGCACGCTGCCCAGAATCGTGAGCGAAAGGGTGAGCGGCCCCGGTGTGGACACCGTATCGCCGCCGAGCACCTGCACACCAAACTCCCGCTGATCCTCCGCGAGGCCGGCAACGAAGGCGGCAAGCCAGGCCTCGTCCGTGGCCGGCGTCAGCGCAATGGTCATGAGGTAGCCCAGCGGGCGGGCACCCATGGCGGCAAGGTCGCTCAAATTCACCCGCAGCAGCTTGCGGCCGATGGTCTCGGGCGGGTCCTCGGGCAGGAAGTGAACGCCCGCCACCATGGCATCGGCCGAGAGGACAATCTGTTCCCCCGGCGCAGGGGTCAGCAGCGCCGCGTCATCCAGCAGACCCAGCGCGCCCTCCCCGGCGAGCGGCCGAAAGTGCCGCGCGATCAGCGAGAATTCTGGGGGCAGGCTCATCGGCCGATGAGAAACTTCAGCACCGCCTGGTTGAAGGCGGCCGGGTTGTCCTGGTTCAGGCCATGCGTGGCGTGGGGGATCGTGACGCGCCGCGTGTCGGGCATGGCATG
>JBBRVI010000336.1:0-3679 GCA_038247025.1 Acetobacterales bacterium | reverse complement strand
GCGAGCTTGCCCGAAAGCGTGCCATCGCTGATGAGATCCAGCAGCGCGCCGAGGTTTGCGGCACTCACCGGGCTGTCCGTCACCTCACGCTTGAGGCGGTTGAGCGCGGCAAAATAGTCGCCCGTCACCCAGTTTGCCGCCATCTTCGCATCGCGGCCCTGGGCCACGATCTCGAAGAAGGCCGCCGTCTCGCGCTCAATGGTCAGCACATGCGCGTCATAGGGCGAAAGGCCCAGCGCCACATAGCGCGCACGCCGCGCATCGGGCAGTTCAGGCAGGCTGGCGCGCAGCCCATCCACCCAGGCCTGCTCGAAGACGAGCGGAGGGAGGTCGGGGTCGGGGAAGTAGCGATAATCATGCGCATCTTCCTTGCTGCGCATGGAGCGCGTGGTGCCGCGCGCGGTGTCAAACAGCCGCGTCTCCTGCTGCACCGTCCCGCCCGATTCCCAAACCTCGATCTGCCGCCGCGCCTCGGCCTCCACCGCCTGCATGACGAAGCGCACGGAATTCACGTTCTTCACCTCGCAGCGGGTGCGAAATTCCTCGCCAGCACGACGGACGGAGACGTTCACATCGGCACGCATCGAGCCCTCATCCATATTGCCGTCGCAGGTGCCGAGATAGCGCGTGATCTGGCGGATTTTGGTGAGATAAGCGCCGGCCTCCTCGGGACTGCGGATATCGGGCTCGCTCACGATTTCCATGAGCGCGATGCCGCTCCGGTTCAGGTCAATGAAGGACTTGGACGGGTGCTGGTCATGCTGGGATTTGCCCGCATCCTGCTCCAGATGCAACCGCGTGATGCCGATCTGCTTCACGCTGCCATCGGCGAGCGTGATCTCGACCACGCCCTCACCCACGATGGGATGCGCGAACTGGCTGATCTGATAGCCCTGCGGCAAATCAGCATAGAAATAGTTCTTCCGGTCAAAGCGCGACCAGAGGTTGATCTTCGCATTCAGCCCGAGGCCCGTGCGCACCGCCTGCGCGATGCACTCGGCGTTGATGATGGGCAGCATGCCCGGAAAGCCCGAATCCACGAAGCTGACCTGACTGTTGGGCGAGGCGCCGAACGCCGTCGCCGCGCCGGAGAAGAGCTTGGACTGCGAGGAAACCTGCGCGTGGATTTCCAAGCCGCAAACGACCTCCCACGTGCCGGTGGAACCTTCGAGTGTGTAGCTCATGGCGTTCAGAACCTCCGGCGTTCGATGAGGTGGCGTTCGATGTCCGGCACGGCGCCAAGAATGGTGACCTCGACGACCTCGTCCGGCGAGGACTTGCGGTCCCGGCGTAACTGGCGCCAAGCGGAATACGGCATGGTGCCGAGGGGCGTGAAGGTGGCGCGGCCGCGCCGGGCGGGAGCGCGGAGCGTGTTGCCCGTATTGATGGGCGCGACCTGAATCAGGGAGGCACAGGCAGCCACGATGCCCGCCGTGTCGAGCACCAGCAACTCCCGCGGGTCAGTCCGGTTGATCTGCGCCTCGCCGAGCCCCTTCATCCGCGCCTCCTTGACCCAGAAGAAGACGCGGCGGTTGAGTTCCGCGAGCCAATCTTCTGGCGTCAGCCCATCCTCCAGGCAATGCGCGAGCTTGCCTAGGTGGATCGGCTTGTTGTCATTCAGCACGACACGCCCAAACGGAGTTGGATCAAGCACCTCACGGGCCTGCCGGCGGCGCCGTATGCGCGACTGCACCTCAGCCTCGGGCAGGCCCGTACGGCGCAGGAGTTCCTCGGTGGCGAGGAGACCATGCTGCTGAATCACCTCCCAGGCGCCTGGCGTTGTGAGGTGGTAGAGGCGGGGATGCTTCGCGATCAATTCGCTCGGCATCATGCCATCACCTGCGGCTTTGCGTTGAAGTTCGCAGCGCGCTCGATGGCAGCGCCCACGGCAAACACCGTCTCCTCATCAAACGGCCGCCCTATCACCTGCAAGCCCAGCGGCAGCCCCTGCGCATCCAGCCCAGCCGGCACGGCCAGCCCGGGCAGGCCGGCGAGGTTGGCGGTCACGGTAAAGACGTCGTTCAGATACATGGTTACAGGGTCATCCTGCTTCTCATCCATGGGGAAGGCTGCGGAAGGCGTGGCAGGTGTCACGATGGCATCCACCTTCGCCCAGGCCTCGGTGAAATCCCGCGCGATCAGCGCGCGAACCTTCTGCGCCTTGAGGTAATAGGCGTCGTAATAGCCCGCACTCAGCACATAGGTGCCGATCATGATGCGCCGCTTCACCTCGTCCCCGAAGCCCGCCGCGCGCGTGCGCTCATACAGGTCCCGCAGATCGGAATCACGCTCCGTCACGCGCAGCCCGTAGCGCACGCCGTCATATCGCGCGAGGTTGGAGGAAGCCTCGGCGGGCGCGACCACGTAGTAGGTCGGCAGCGCGTATTTCGTGTGCGGCAGGTGGATGGGAACGATCTCCGCCCCCTGTTCCTTCAGCCAGGACAGCCCCTGCTGCCACAGCGCCTCGATCTCGGGTGCCAGGCCCGGCAGCGTGTATTCCGCCGGCACGCCGATGCGCAGGCCGCGCACCGGACGCGCGCAAGCCGCCGCGAAATCCGGCACGGCGATATTGGCGCTGGTGCTGTCCTTGGGGTCATGCCCCGCCATGCTGCGCAGCAGGATCGCGCAATCCTCCACGCTGCGCGCCACCGGCCCCGCCTGATCCAGCGAGGATGCAAACGCCACGATCCCCCAGCGCGAGCAGCGCCCATAGGTCGGCTTGATGCCGACAATCCCGCAAAACGCCGCGGGCTGGCGGATGGAGCCGCCGGTATCCGTCGCCGTGGCACCCATGGCGATCCGGGCAGCCACCGCCGCCGCCGAGCCGCCCGAGGAACCACCCGGCACCAGCCGCTTTGTAGGATCATTCGCGCGCGACCACGGGTTCTCCACCGGCCCAAACGCGCTGGTCGTGTTCGACGACCCCATGGCGAATTCGTCGAGGTTCAGCTTGCCCAGGAACACCGCGCCATCGCGCTTCAACTGCGCGCTGACGGTGCTCTCATAGGGCGGGATGAAATTGCCAAGGATGCGGCTGCCCGCCGTTGTCCGCAGGCCATCCGTCGCAAAAAGATCCTTGATGCCGAGCGGGATGCCGTCCAGGGGCCCCGCCTCGCCCTTGGCGCGCCGTGCGTCGCTTGCGCGCGCCTGCTCCAGCGCCGCGTCACCGGCCACGGTGATATAGGCGTTCAGGCGAGGGTTGAGCGCGGCAATGCCCGCCAGATGCGCCTCGGTCAGCTCCACGGCGCTGATCTCGCGCTTGTCCAGCGCGGCCAGCCCCTGGGCGATGGTGAGATCCGTCCCGCGCATTATTCGATCACCTTCGGCACGCCAAAATATTCGCCCTCACGATCGGGCGCGTTCAGCAGCACGGCATCGGCCTGACCGCCATCGGTCACCCCATCCGCCCGCAAGGGCAGCGCCACGGGGTTGGGCGAGCCGCCGGCCATGGGTTCCACGCCTTCGGTATCCACCGCCCGCAATTGCTCTATCCAGCCCAGAATGCCGTTGATCTCGGCCTGGAGCTTTTCGACATCGGCATCGTCCAGGCGCAGCCGGGCCAAATTGGCAACACGGCGCACCGCCGCGGCATCACGCGACTTGGGGGCTCAACTCTTCCGTTCGTGAAGGGGCCGGACCATAAGGCGAGCCATGCCCCGCATCAACATGGCTGAACTGC
>JBBRVI010000335.1:0-3709 GCA_038247025.1 Acetobacterales bacterium | reverse complement strand
GATACCTCCCAGGCGAAGGAGTTCGCGCTGGCGCATTGGCTGACGAGCGGCGCCTCGGGCGGGCGGTTGTTCGTGCGGGTGTTCGATGGGGCGGGGAACGTCCGCGAGGACATCGCGGGCGATGTGCTGGCCTCGATCACCACCATGCAGTGGAACGGGCCGGCGAAGGGGTGGAACGCCGGCGCACCGATGGACGATGCCAACTTCAATCGGCGGCAGACCATCCGCGTCGGCGCGTCCGTGGCGTATGCGCAGGTGGGCGTGATCGGGTTCGACGGACCAATCGATCTGCAATCGCTCCGGCTTTACGGGTTGCCGGAGGCCGCGCCCGCTGTGCTGAACGGCACGCCGCTTCTGCCACAGTCGGGGCAGCGGGAGTTCGCGGCCGAGGTGTCGTGGGACCTGCCAAGCCTGGCGCCGGGGTTGACATCGCTGATCGATGTCACGGTGAGCGGGGCACGGGCCGGCGATCTGGCGCAGGCGTCGCTGGTGTCGTCGACCCGGTTCATCGAGATCGATGCTGCCGTGTGGTCGAACAACACGGTGCGGGTGATGGCGAGGAATATCTCCGGGGCTACGTTTGATCTGGCGGCGGCAACGCTGTCGGTGCAGGTGGTGAAGCAAAGGGTGCCGTGATGCGTGAGCGTGCCTTCGCCTCCTTCATTCCGCTGCACGGTCAGGCACGGCGATCCGCTGCAACACCTCCGCCGCGGCGCGCGAGCCGGGGTCGCTCGCGCTGGTTTCGCTCCCTGAAAGCAACAGGCGATCGCGCCATGCACCGCTCACCCAGAGCCCGCGCTGCGGCAAGGGATGGGCCCCGCCGCGCCGGCCGTCCGCGGTTGCGGTGAAGACCTCGGCGGTCCAGTCCATCAGCAGCGTCGCCGTAGGGCGTCCGGCTTCGTCGCCGAACAGCCGGACGAGTTGATCGACGCAGGCGCGGGTCAGCAGCGACGTGCCCGCCGCCTGGCGCCGATCTGCGTCGATGCCAATAAAGCCGAACAGCGCCGTCGCGCCCGAAGCGGTTGTTGCATCATGGATCTCGCCCATCGGGCCCACGGCGCTCTGCGCCATGCCGGACAGGCCGACCGAGCGCCAGAAGGAGCGGTCATAGAGTGCTATGAACTTCGCGTGCGGCGCCATTCAGGTCGGCGTATCACGCCAGCGCAACCGGATGGCGGGATCGATGGCCGGCTCGAAGGCGATACTCGCCTCCAGCAGTCGCGGCGGCAGGGCGGCGGTCAGCTGCGCGGCCAGGACGTTCTCATCCCCGCCGTCAGCATGCCCGAGCGTGAGCCGGACATGGTCACCGTCGAGGGCGATCCGCGTGACCCACGAGGTCAGTCGGATGGAGCCATCCGGCAAGCCGCCGGCCAGCGTGCGCACCAGCATCCCAGCACCGCCCACAAGCCGCATCGAACGGGGCTCCTGCCGGGAGCCCGCGACGCGCTGCGGCGGGCGGGTCGCCAGGCGTTCGACGAGCACGTCGCCTTCGTCGTGCTGCGGGAAGGCGTCGAGGCCAAGTTGCGCCAACGCGGCTGCCATGGCCGGGTGCATGCTGGGCCAGAACCACGACGGACCAAGGTCGAAACCGTCCTCTGTGGGGCGTCCGGCGGCATCGGCTGAAAGGATGCGGCCGCCAAGCCGATCGCGCGCCTCGAAGATGCGGAAGACGACGCCCGCTTCGTACAGAATCCGCGCCGCCTGAAGCCCAGCGAGGCCGCCGCCGATGATGGCGACGGGCAGGACCTGGGTGCCGGCGCCGTCCATCTCAGCCTCTGACGCCGGTAAAGCGCGCCGCACGTATCTCCGAGGGCGCGGGTGCACCCACGCGTGCGGGCCATCTTTGTCGAGGCACCGGTTTCGTCGATGAAGACCATGCGCTCTGGATCAAGGTCAGGTTGCGCCTCGAACCAAGCCTCACGCCGGGCTGCGACGTCGGGGCGCTCCTGCTCGCTGGCGTGCGCAGTTTTTTGAAGCTGAGGCCGCAGCGATTGAAGAAGCGCCAGATCGAGCTCGGCGCAAACCCGCTCGCCGTGCCTGCGCTCCAGCAACTCAGCGAGTTCGACCAGCGTGATGTCTCACTGTGATTCGATCGCCTCCAGGATCACCGCGCCGCACGCTTGGGTCCGCGCCGAGTGGCGGTTGCCGCCGCACGGCTTGCCAGCAGTCGACCCTCCTCGTGCCAGGCGCGCAGCCAGTGCACCGCGCTCGCCACTCCAATCCCGAAGCGCGCCGCTGCGCCATGGCGCGACAGGAGATCCTCTACCGCCGCAATCACTCGAACCCGCAGATCCTCAGACAATGTCTTCGCCATCGTCGCTGGCCCCCGCCCAGCAGACTGCGGTGAATCAGATAAGGCCCGCGTCGGGGAGGCTCTTTCTGCGAATTAGATCGCTGAGAACGTGCTCTGATGTCGCGGCTGGCGCCGCGGCAAATCGCGGCGAAGGCGCCAGCCAATGGATGGCCGCGCGCCCAGGCGGCCGCGTACTCAGCCGGGTGGTAGGCTGTCGAACCAGGATTTCCACTGCGGCACGGCGGTCGCGAAGGTGCCGCGGTGGCTGGTGTTGCCTGTCGACACAGCCGCCACCTGCTCATTGCCCATGGCGCGCTGGTAATCCATGGCCATGCGCCCGATGCCGACCCTTATCGCCTCGTCGGTTTCCCCGTAGTGGTTCCGGACCGGTGAGCGGATAAGCCAACGATAGGCCTGGTTCGCTGCTGCCAGGCGCCCGAAGGCCGAGGCGGCAAAGAAATCCGGGTTGAAATACTGGTCCTGGATGAGGCTTCGCAGCGCTGTCGGCACCTGGGTCGGGTCCACCGGCTGGCCGGCATAGGCCCGCTGCACCACATCGAAATGCTCCTGCCGGATCATCGACCGCGCCATTCCCGGCACGCCGTAATACTCCTCATAGGAAAACGCGCAGAGGATGAAGATGGTGGTGATCCAGTTGGCATCGATCGGGCGCGGGAAGCTGAGAAAGCCGTTCAGGGCCGCCCATAAATCCATCGGGGCGCTGGCGGTGGCCGCGGCGGTTACCGCCGTGTGGGTCTGCTCCAGCCGCTCCAGCATCGCCATGGTGACATAGCCGCCCTGCGACCAGCCGGCGAGATACAGGCCCGCGGCCTGATGCCCCAGATCGGCCAGCACCGCGCGCGCAGCCGGCACCAGATCCGTCGTCGCCTGCTGGTGGCTGGCCTTGACCAGAAAGCCTTGCGGCTCCCGCGACAGGCCCATGCCGATGTAGTCCGCGCCGATCAAGGCCCAGCCCTGGCCGGCGAACTGCGCGATCATCAACTGGGTTTCTGGCGAGTTCTCGGGGAAGGAGGGTACCTCCTGTTTGCCGTAGACAGTGCCGTGTTGATAAGACACCAGCCGCAGCGGAGCCGCCGGCGCGTCTGGCACGGCGACCAGACCGCTGAGCATCACACGGCGATTATGCTGCTCGGGTACCATCGAGGGATAGGTTACGCGGTAGAGCCGCACGCCGGTCCTGGCCGGTGTGTAGGGGATAGTGACACCGCTGAATGCCGGAATCTCCACGGTGAGGATCCGGTTGAGCCGCGCCAAATCCCAGGGTGCGATCTCCTGATACGCCACGCCGCCGCCAAGCTGGCGCGGCGGATTATCCGCGCCTTGCGCACGGGCAGGTGCGGCGCTCCCGGCCAGGGCAAGGCCAAGGCTGCCGCCGGCAAGGTGGCGGCGGCCAAG
>JBBRVI010000334.1:0-3710 GCA_038247025.1 Acetobacterales bacterium | reverse complement strand
TCCTCCAGCGTGGGCACGACCTTCTCGATACTGGCGATAGCGATATGCACGCGCGGCAAGGTCTGCGTCAGGTCGCCATTGCCCTCATTGGTGACGATGACGGAGGAACCCGTCTCGGCGATCAGGAAATTGGCGCCGGTGATGCCCACATCGGCGGCGATGAACTTCTCGCGCAGCCGCGTGCGTGCCTCGGTCAGGATGTCTCGGCGTTCAGAAAACACGCGGTCCTTCGGAAGGTCCGTGTGCATTTCGCGGAAACTCGCCTCCCAATCCTCTCGGTTGAGATGGAAGGCGGGCGCGATAATGTGCGAAGGCGTCTCGCCCCGCAGCTGGATGATGTATTCGCCAAGGTCCGTCTCGACCGGCGTGATGCCGTGCTTCTCCAGATGGTCGTTGATCCCCAGCTCCTCGGAGATCATGGATTTGCCCTTGGTGACCGTGCGCGCATTGGCGTTGCGGCAAATCTCCAGCACAGCGGCGCGGGCTTCGTCAGGCGTGGAGCACCAATGCACCACGCCGCCGGCACGCTCCACGTTTTCCGCGAATTTCTCCAGGTAGAAGTCGAGGTTGGCGAGGGTGTGGTCCTTGATGTCGCGCCCGATGTCGCGCAGTTGCTCGAACTCGGGCAGCCGCTCCACGGCGGCGGCACGGCGTTGCAGGAAGGCGCCCTTGGCGGTGCCCAGCGCCTTTTGCAGCCCCGCATCGGCCATGGCGCGGCGGGCGTTTTCCTGGAATTGCGGCGAGGTGGAGAGCACGAGGCGGGCGTCCTTGCGTGAATCAGCTTTGCAACATAGCGCAGCGCCGCGCGCAGGTCTAAGCTACCCTCAGAGCCTGGAGCGCATCCCGATGAACGAACTCTCCGTCCCGCGTCCGAACAACCTTGACGCCTTCTGGATGCCCTATTCAGACAACAAGTATTTCAAGGAGACGCCGCGCCTGCTCGCCCGCGCGGAAGGCATGCTCTATTTCACGCCAGAGGGCCGGGAAATCCTGGACGGCACCGCCGGGCTGTGGTGCTGCAATGCCGGCCATGGCCGCCGCGAGATCGTGGAGGCCATCCAGAAGCAGGCCGCCATCCTGGATTTCGCGCCCACCTTTCAGCTCGGCCACCCGATCGCCTTCGAAGCCGCCGCACGCCTGGCGGCACTGACGCCCGAGGGGCTGGACCGCGTCTTCTTCACCAATTCCGGCAGCGAAAGCGCCGATACGGCACTGAAGATCGCGCTCGCCTATCAGCGCGCACGCGGCCAGGCGCAGCGCGTGCGGCTTGTGGGGCGTGAGCGCGGCTATCACGGCGTGGGCTTTGGCGGCATGTCGGTGGGCGGCATCGGCACCAACCGCAAGCAATTTGGCGCCATGCTGCCCTATGTGGACCACCTGCCCCACACCCACCTGCCCGAGCAGAACGCCTTCTCCAAGGGCCTGCCCGCCCATGGCGCGCACTTGGCCGATGAGCTGGAACGGCTGGTGGCCCTGCATGGCGACACCATCGCCGCCGTGATGGTCGAGCCGCTGGCCGGCTCCACCGGCGTACTGGTGCCGCCGGTGGGTTACCTCCAGCGCCTGCGCCAGCTTTGCGACAAACACGGCATCCTGTTGATTTTCGACGAGGTCATCACCGGCTTTGGCCGCCTGGGGACGCATTTCGGCTCCGAGCGCCTGGGTGTGACGCCCGATATCATGACCATGGCCAAGGGGCTGACCAATGCCGCCGTGCCCATGGGTGCGGTCGCGGTGAAGAACGAGATTTACGAGACTATCATCCAGGGCACGGCCGCAGGGATCGAGTTCTTCCATGGCTACACCTATTCCGGCCATCCGCTGGCCGCTGCCGCCGCTATCGCCGCCATTGATATCCATGTGCGTGACGACCTGCCCGGCCGGGTCCGCGCCATCGAGGGTTATTGGGAAGAAGCCGCACATTCGATGCGTTCGGCACCCAATGTGATCGACATCCGCAACCACGGGCTGGTCGCTGGCATCGAGGTCTCGCCCCTTGCCGGCAAGCCTGGTGAGCGCGCCATGCGCATCTTCCGCCGCTGCTTCGATGACGGGCTGCTGGTGCGGGTGACGGGCGATATCGTGGCGCTCAGCCCGCCGCTCATCATCGAAAAGCACCATGTGGACCGGATTTTCACCACGCTGGGGGATGCCATCCACAAGGAAGCGGCTTAAGATTCGAGTGATGGTAACCTGAATTCTCGTCGCAGCTGAGACCGCTTCCTGATGGCCAAAAATCTGCCTCAGGGCCTCAGCAGCGACGCCGGCTTTCGCGCCCATGGCTGCGTCTAGCTATGGAGAAGCCGGCCGCTTGCGGCCCGAGCCGCTTTTCTTCCCGCCACCATCCTGCGCGTTGACCGTGGCCCATGCGCGGCTTTCGGCTTCCGCCGCGGGAAGGCCGGCTGCCTTGTAGCTTTCCTCGATATGTCCGGCCTTGCGCTTCTGCTTGTCGGTGTATTTCGCCTTGGAACCCTGGGCCATCGCTCCCTCCTTTTGCCAGTCCCTATGCAACCGCA
Organism: Acetobacterales bacterium; assembly: GCA_038247025.1. Lineage (GTDB taxonomy): Bacteria > Pseudomonadota > Alphaproteobacteria > Acetobacterales > Acetobacteraceae > Roseococcus. The sequence goes on along the minus strand of JBBRVI010000334.1, from coordinate 1,194 downwards.
GAGCCGGCGCGCGGTTGCGCCCCTTGGCCAGGGGCGGCAAGCCAGCCCATATAGGTGCCACAAAGCGGAGCCCATCCAATGACCGACCAGATCCCCGTCACTATCCTCACCGGCTACCTGGGTGCCGGTAAGACGACCCTCCTCAACCGCATCCTCACCGAGAATCATGGCAAGAAATTCGCCGTGATCATCAATGAGTTCGGCGAGTTGGGCGTGGATAATGACCTCGTCGTGGATGCCGATGAGGAGGTGTTCGAGATGAACAACGGCTGCATCTGCTGCACCGTGCGCGGCGATCTCATCCGCATCCTCTCCCAGCTCATGAAGCGGCGCGACAAGTTCGACGGCATCATTGTCGAGACGACGGGCCTCGCTGATCCAGCGCCGGTGGCGCAGACCTTCTTCGTGGATGAGGATGTGAAGCGCGCCACCAAGTTGGATGCCATTGTCACCGTGGTGGACGCGAAGCACCTTCTGGCCCGCCTGGCGGACACCAAGGAAGCCGAAGAGCAGGTCGCCTTCGCCGACCTCATCCTCCTCAACAAGATGGACCTGGTTTCCGAGGAAGAAGCCACTGAAGTGGAGCGTCGCATCCGCGCCATCAACCCGATGGTGGAACTCATCCGCAGCACCAAATCCGACGCGCCGGTTTCCAGCGTGATCGGCCGCGATGCCTTCAACCTGGAACGCATCCTGGTGCGCGAGCCGGATTTCCTCTCCGGTGAAGACCATCACGAGCACGACAGCGAGGTGAACTCCGTCGCTTTCGAAGTCACCCGCGCGATTGACCCGGAGAAATTCAACACCTGGATGACCGACCTGCTGGCCGCCAAGGGGCAGGATCTGCTGCGCACCAAGGGCATCCTGGCCTATCCCGATGAGGATCGCCGCTTCGCCTTCCAGGCCGTGCACATGATCGCCGATGGCGACTACATCACCCCCTGGAAAGACGGCGATGCGCGCAAATCCAAGATCGTCTTCATCGGGCGCGATCTCAACCGCCCCCAACTGAGGCGCGGCTTTGAAGCCTGTCAGGTTGCGGCGTGAGCCAGACAGCCGATCCCGAATTCCTGCTGGGCCAGCGCGGCACTTCACATGAGCTTGGTGCCTGGGTGATCGGCCTCGCCTTCGGGCGAGAGGGGTTGAGCCTGCATGCCGGCCTGGGCGATGGCACCGTGCGCGTGGCACCCCTCG